>JAESRB010000021.1 GCA_016764855.1 Emcibacter sp. | reverse complement strand
TGAGACCGTCAGAAAGGCTTTTGGACATAGACTGTTTGAACTCCACACAGATGCCTTGCCACTGAGATAGAGCGCAATTCATGGATAGAAGGCCAAAGCCGTGACCGTCTCCTGAAGCAACAATCTGAAGATATTGCCCGCAGATTAGAGAACCAGGCTATTAATGCTTATCAGACAGAAAATAACACAACTATCATTGGCCTATGTACGGGCATAGCTGAAAAAACGCTCTCGTTCCGTAACTCCAATATCATCCCTGTTATGCAATCTAAGAATGTCCATAGCATGATGAAAGACCTTCAATATTATGCTGACAATCGTAAGAACAAAAAACAGCTTCGCATGTTGGTTGTCAGTAATGGTTGGGTCGCCTTGTCCGATTACCGCGAAAGTCATAAAGCCTTCACCAGACAAATTTCTAAATTTGCCGCTGATGAGATCACAAAGGCAAATGGTGTTGAGCTTGTTTATTACAATGTGGAGAATACCATTCACCGCATTGGCGGTATCCCTCACCTCAATATGCACGCTCATATATTGATTAAATCAACGCGGAGGCTCGGACCTAAGAAATGGACGGGCTTCATTAACTGGGCGAAAACCCGCTTTCCTAAAGGCTATGTTAATGACAGCCGCATACGCAATGTGAAGGAATGCGTCAAATATGTCTTCAAGCCCTGCGAATTTAAGCAGCTCACAGATTTAGAACTTGCTGAATTATTTCACCAAATATTCAAATTGAAATTCTTCCATCCTCTCGGTGAGATTAAAGCTCTCCGGAAGAAGATGAAAGAAGACGGCCTGAAGCTCGTCAGAATGCCCTCAGGAAGAGCCGATGAGTGGAATTGGCATATGATGCCCAAAGCAAAGGCTAATCCGAAGCAGACACGCAATAACAGCGGCGGAGCGAATAATATCGTTCTGGCTATTACCAACCCCATGCCGAAGTTTTCTAATCGTCGTGAGCCTTGTCTTATCGTGCGTGATTACACTGGTGATCTGGAAGCCCTGATACAGCAGAGGGCAATTTCTGACCTCAGAGACCAAGCCATGAAGATATGGCGCACACGCGCCTCTATGAAGCACACAACAACGACAACTGTCCGGGAGACTTCCCGAGGTGATACTCAGTCTGTCGATCAAAACCATTCTCGGTATTCCAGTTTTGGAAATCCGGAAATTCCGGGCTTGCCCGGTCACTGGGAACTCTCTGAGAACCCCGATTTAACTCACGGGGAAGTTTCCCTTCCCCTTAATTCTCAATTACTTAACTAGAAATGGAACTTTTTATCATGACTATGCAAATCAAAGACATCCCGGAGAATAAGACCAATACTCCCGCAGCCCGCTTGAAAGCTGCCCGGGAAAATAAGGGACTGACACGGAAGAAACTCGCGGAGCTCACAGGCATTCCCGAAAAATCAATTGAGAAATATGAATATGGTGGGATGGAACTCAATATCTCAAGGCTCAAGGCTCTATGCAATGCCCTGGATATTAAGCCAACCGAAATTATTGATATTGATGACAGTTCTGAAAAAAAGTCAATTTCAGAAGATGAGAATAATCCCAGCAGCAAAAGTGAAAAAATATCTACTGATACGAAAAACTCTCTTTCAGAAAAGCTTTCACATTTGAAGGCCCTTGATAGCTTGAGGGAAAACGGTTTTGATAAATTTCCTCAAAAAGCTGAAGCTCATTACAACGCATTGAAATCAACAATATATTTTCTTGATTACGCTGAGCTGCAAAAATTGGCTAAAGCGCGCGGCATTGAATTTGAGATTGAAACTTCTGAAAACATCGATGATCCAGTGACTAAAGAATATTTTGAAATGTATCAGGGTGAATCTGTTGAAGAACAACCAGATTTGGAAGAGCTGGTAAATCGTATCATTGATACGGCCATATTCGGTGTAGATTTCTATTCAATTGATCTCGAAGCTTTATCAGAAATGGCAGAGGATTATGATCTATCTCCAGATCGCTCTTTGTGGATGGGCTGGCGGGGACACAGAGAAATAGCACCCCAAATCAGGAAAGCGTTTCTTGAGAAAGCTTTATCAGGTCAATCTGAAGAAGACTATCTCGATACTGAACGGTTTCCCAAAGCATGATCACTGGTAGGGTGCTAAAATCAATGTTAGCACTCTATTTTTGTCTGTTTTGTAAAATTTATTTGACAAATATGCCATATATGGGTAATAATATATCCATATATGAGGAATTAAGTTGATAAAAAAACAAATACCATTGGGTGAATTATTACTAAAAGCCAGGCTTAACAAGAAGTTGAGCCGCGCATATGTTTGCAAAGAGGCCAATATAAGCGAGAATTCATTGGTCCGCTATGAAAAGGCTGGCATTGATAAAAATGGTAAATACCCTCCTGCACCAAAATTGGCTTCCCTTTGTTTTTTACTTGAAATTTCACCCATGGATGCTCTTCTTGGAAGCTTAGAGGGAAATGACTTTTTTGATAAAGTTGCTAGATCCTCAGTAGAGCAAATCTACAAACATCCTGCATATCGTGAATTATATGATGAGCATAATAATATACTTCATGAAAACATGCTTATGAAATCAATTGTAGGGAGACTGATTGATGAAAAACCGAGTGCTCCAGAACAACGGGAGAAATTAAAATGGATGCTGTTAAGGCTTCAAAAGCTTTTTTTAGAGGAAAAGAGCTTTTCTGTAGAACTCATAAATGAAGAGATTTCCCCCAATATGCCAGAATTTTTAACATTAAATAAAGGCATTAAATATCGGCATGTCCCCCTAGATGCAGAATATGAAAAACTAATGCAAGAATTCAAATATATGTCAGATGACGAAATTATTAAATTAGAAAACGAAATTGAAAAGTTAAAATGAAAAAGAGCCCGGAGGCTACCAACCATATCCGAGCTCTTAGAAAGACACAAATGATGATTAAAATAAAAACATATTGGGGGACATGAATCATGAAACCATATTTGCATTTCAATACTACTGGGATTCCCCAGTCTGTTCAATCATTGAATCCTATTAAAGGTGAAAGTGAATGAGCAATTCTCCACGATTAGATGAAACTCAAAAAATTTCAGTAGATGTCATTAATCTTCTCACTTGGAATTTGGGACAAGCGGCGGCGGTTTGTGGAACTTCGAAAGGGACTTTTCGTACGTGGGTGCGGGAAGGAATTATGCCACAGCCATTTCATGGAAAACGGTATTCTGCGGCTGATGTTAAGCGAGCACTTGCCTCATTTGATATACAACATCAGAAGGCCGATGCATATGATGTATGGAGGGCTGAACGTGGTTAGAGTTAACTTAAAAGGTGTCTATCACACATACAAAACGCTTAAAGATGGAACACGAAAAAAATATTATTATCACAGGGCAACAAATACACGTTTGCCTGATGATCCGCAGTCGGAGGAATTTCAGAGTGCATATTATTCTGCCCAAGAAAAAATCAAATCAACCAACCGTAATCGGGGCACTTTAAAATCAATCATTCAAAGTTATCAATTAAGTTCATCATTTAAGGGGTTGCGCGATCGCACACGCAAGGATTATCTGAAACAAATTGCTAAAATTGAGAATAAGTTTGGGCAAATGCCTATTCTAGTTTTGAATGATGCGCGTGTTAGAGGGGATTTCTTAAAATGGCGTGACCGTCTTGCAAAAAATTCACCAAAACAGGCAGATTACGCCATTAGTGTTTTGGGTATTATCCTGTCTTGGGCTTTGGATCGGGGGATTATAGCTTTCAATCATGCTACGCGCCCACGCAAAGTATACAAGAGCAAACGAGTATCAAAAATTTGGTTGCATGAAGATGTATCCTCATTCTTGAGTGCGTCGGGTTCTGAGCTTCAATTAGCCCTTATTCTTGCACGTGATACAGGGCAACGTCAGGGCGACCTGTTGAAGCTCTCATGGGGTGCCTATGACGGGACATATATCAACCTCATTCAGTCTAAGACCGGTGCAGCTGTTGAAGTCCCTGTAACTCAGGAATTGAAAATTCTATTGACTGCAAAAAAAGCATCCGGCGTTAATGCAATGACCATTCTTACAAGGCCAGATGGTCAACCATGGAAAACGGATCATTTCCGTCATGCATGGAGAGAAGCGACCTTAAAGGCTGGGGTGGATGGTCTGACATTTAATGATTTACGTGGAACGGCTGTTACGGCTCTTGCAGATGCAGGATGCACCACAATAGAGATCGCATCGATCACAGGCCATTCTCTTAGGTCAGTAGAGGGAATTCTGGAGCATTACGTTGCAAGGACAAGAGCGCAAGCGAATGCCGCTATTCATAAATTAGAGAACGCCAGAAGAACAAATTCTGCAAACCAAGCTGCAAACCTTGGCAAAATCAAGCGCGGAGATCAAAAATGATTTCATTTAACTTATTGATATCTATGGGAAAAGTAGTGGTGCCCGGGGGCGGATTTGAACCACCGACACGCGGATTTTCAATCCGCTGCTCTACCCCTGAGCTACCCGGGCATATGGGGTAATATAGGGGCCCACTTTCATGGGTGGATGCGTTATAGAAAAAAACACGGGGTCTGTCCAGCACTCGTTTGAAAAAAATGGCACATTGGTCATAACCGTTGTTTTTCAGCAGTAATCAAGGGGTTAATATATGTCGTCCGGGTCCGGTTCCGGGACATCTGCCTTTTCGCCGGGAATGGTGTAATTGCCTTTGAGCCAACGGCCCAGGTCCACATCGGCACAACGGGCAGAGCAGAAAGGATGGAATTTTGGCATTGTCGGATTTTTTTCGCATATGGGACAAATATTATTGCTGTTTGCGGCTTTCATGGGGTTATTCCTCCGTCATATCAAGCTTGCTTCCCGTCCGGCGTGTGAAGTTCTCCAAGAGATTCGGTCGCGCGGTGAACCAGGATATAATTTCGGCACCGGTTTTGATCCGCAGTGGGATGCCGGGCTTTGCCGCCGCGTCCCGTACCCATTGACGTAAGAGGCCAAGGGCTTGGGTTTCTATTTTAGCTGTTGGACGGTTGTTGTCCAGGATTTGCCGGTTCAGAGACAGATAACGTCCCTTGCGCGCCAGTTCCAACAGACCAAAGGCCGACAGATTGCTGCGTTGAACTTGCAGGGGGTCACTTTGTATCAAATTATCGACGACGGCGAGGAGATTCGTTACGTTAGCCTTGCCGGACATATTGATGAAATCAATGACAATCAGGCCATTTAAACCGCGTAGCCGGATTTGCCGGAAAATTTCGCGGGCCGCTTCGAAATTGATGCTCAGCCGTTGTTTCATAGGGTCCTTGCTGATCCGGGCATTGCCCATATTGACATCAACCGTCAGCATGGCCTCAGTTTGTTCAAGAGTGATCCACGCGCCAGAGGCCAGAGGGACCTGTTTGCTGACGATCTGGTCCAGTTCTTCCTCAACCCCGTAATATTCGAATAGGGGGAGGCTGTCTTGATGAAGCGTCATACGGTCGAGCAGGTCGGGGGAGAATTCTCGTGCCCAGACCTGAGCCGCTTTCAGACTTGCAGGTTGGTCAAAAATAATCCGGTCATGTGTGGCGCTGCCATAATCTCTTAAAATCTGCAACAGGCTGTCTGGTCCCTGAGACAGCAGGTAGGGAACCTTCTTTTTATCTCGGTTTTCAACGCGGCGAATCCAGTGACCGACCAGATGGTCAGCGGTTTTCTTGATGTCTGCATCGGGCAGTTTCTCGGCCTCTGTTCGCAGGGTCAGGCCCATGCCTTTTAGATTTAGGCTATTGGCAAAAGTTTTTAAGGCCTCCCGACGTGAAGGGTCTTTGATTCGGCTGGAAACAAATGCTCCTTCCCGGTAAGGATGCAGGATCAGAGCCGAACTGATGATTTCGATCCGTCCGGTGAGTTTTACTGATTTTTCTTCTGTGGCGTCAGCCGTGACCTGTACGACAATTTTCTGGCCCTCGGTGAGGAGGCCGGTCAGGTCTTTGGGTTTGCCGCCGGGGCGTTTGGGCAACAGGTTCAGGGGCAAAAAGCCGGTCTGCCCATCGCCTAAATCAACGAAGGCTGCTTGAAATTCGGTGCTTAATGATGTGACGCGTCCATAATATACCGCGCCAACAAGGCTGGGATTATGATCTCGGAATAGGCGGATTTCAACCGGTTTTCCGGCCTCTAAAAGAGCGAAACGTGTTTCGCCGATGGCCGAATTAATCAGTATTTCAGAAGGCATAGCCATTTCCCTGTAGCATATTTGTGGTTTCGAAGAGGGGCAATCCTACGACATTGCTATAGGACCCGTTGATGCCTTTTACAAAACGGGCAGCAATGCCCTGTATCGCATAAGCTCCGGCCTTTCCCCGCCATTCATCATGGGCGATATAACCGTCCAGATCAGCCGTGGAGAGACGCTTGAAATTAACGGTGGTCATAACAACGCGTGATATTTTCTTACCCTGCGGAGTGATCAGAGCGATGCCGCTATAGACCTTGTGCCGCCGACCAGAGAGCAGGCCGAGATATTTCTGGGCTTCCTGTGGGGTGGCGGCCTTGCCTAATATTCGGTTACCGAGAGCAACGACCGTATCAGAGGCCAGAATAAAACTATCGGGATGTTGGGCGTGAATATGAGCGGCCTTTTCCGTGGCTAAACGTTCAGCTAACTGGCGCGGTGTTTCACCCGTTTGCGGGGTCTCATCAATATCTGCCGGAATGATGTGATCCGGTGTGATGCCGACCTGCGCCAACAGTTCTTGCCGCCGCGGTGATGCCGAGGCCAAAATCGGAGGATATTTATTTTCTGGGCAGGTTGTCATAGCTGTAGCGTAACCGATCCCGCACATGTCTGTGAAGTCGGAATCGCTTTGAGATAAAAAAAGCAGGTCACTTATTTAAAGCGGTATGTAATGCGGCCTTTTGACAGGTCGTACGGGGTCATTTCAACCAAGACCTCATCACCAACCAGAACCCGAATACGGTTTTTCCGCATTTTGCCGGCGGTATGACCAAGGATTTCATGGTCATTTTCAAGTTTTACACGGAACATAGCGTTGGGCGGTAATTCAGTTACGGTGCCCCGCATTTCCAAAAGTTCTTCTTTCGCCATAATGGCTCCTTAATTATAAAGTCTATGGGCAGAGTAAATAGCCAAAACCACAAAATTTTCAAGTGTTTTCTACTTTTATACGCTTGATCCGTGTAAGGGCGTTAAACTGTTGGGAAATAATCCAGATCAAAACGGCGTTTGATCCTGTCTTTTAACATGTCGCGGGTTTGACGGAAGGCAGAGACAATATTCTCCCGGTTACCGGAAACAGCCGTAGGGTCAAGGGTTGGCCAATATTCGACCTGACAATCCAGCGTGCGGGTCAGGTCGATGGCTTTATGTTGGGCTTCGGGGCTTAGGGTGACGACAAGATCAAAGGAACTGTCCATCAAATCTTCAAATCTTTTTGGGGTGTGTTGGGAAATATCCAGTCCGACTTCTTCCATGACGACGATGGCAAAGGGGTTGGCGCTGTCATCCTCTGCGCGGATGCCGACGCTTTTCGTGAAAATTCGGTGACCACAATAAAACCGGGTCAGGGCCTCTGCCATAGGAGATCGTATGGCGTTGAAATTACAGATAAACAGAACGCTCTGTGGAAGTTCAAGGGGCGCATTGGGGCCTGGGATAACGACGTTAGCCATGGCCTACCTGATCTGCAATACGCATATGAGGGTGAATAATCGGCGTGCCGTGGCAAAGTCCATTTTGACTTTTTCCGCCAGCCGGTCTTGTAATATTTCGGAGCCTTCATCATGTAGGCCGCGGCGGGCCATATCAATGGTTTCGATCTGCCGGGGGCTGGCGCTTTTGATGGCCGTAAAATAGCTGTCGCAAATTTGGAAATATTCTTTGATGGTTCTGCGTAATAAATTCAGAGGCAGAATGATGATGGTCAGTTTTTGGCAATCTTCGGTATAGATATCCATGGCCAGACGGTTGTCTTCTATGCGGAGAGTGAGCCTGAACGGTCCGGTATACTGCCCCGGAAATGCTTCTAATGGCTGATAGGAATTTTCTTCCAACAGATCGAAAATGGCAACGCGGCGTTCGTGATCAATATCCGCATTCCGGCGAATGATGGATTTTTCGTCCAATTCGATATGGCAGATACGATATTGGCTGCCTGTGTCGGTCATCTTGTCCCAATCTTGTTATCTATGATAGCCTGTTGTTGCTCTTCCTGCTTATGCGTAATTGTTCTTTTAGACTCAGCTTTAATTTAGGTCCCGTTATAGATTTAGTCTAAAGGATCATTGGTTAGTCTGATGCCAATGGATCTGGCATGGGCTTGCAGGCCTTCGCCCTCAGCTAGAAGAATTGCCGCCGGTCCGATTTTTTCCAAGCTGGTCCGGGTGCATTCTATCAACGTGCTCCGTTTCATAAAATCAAGAACGCTGAGGCCCGAGGAAAAACGAGCGCTCCGGGCCGTGGGCAAGACATGGTTGGGGCCTGCCACATAATCACCAATGGCTTCCGGTGTATAACGACCAAGGAAGATTGCCCCGGCATTTTTGATATGTTCTGCAAAGTCGCGGGGGTTATCCACGGCCAGTTCCAGATGTTCCGGCGCCAGTTGATTAACCAGAGGAATAGCCTGCTCAAGGTTATCCACCAGAATGACAGCACCGTGATCCTGCCAGCTTGTCCGGGCAATATGGGCCCGGGGAAGGTCTTTCAGATGCTCTTCAACGGCGGCACAGGTGGCCTTGGAAAATACGGGGTCATCGGTGATCAGGATGGATTGGGCAACTTCGTCATGTTCGGCCTGTGACAGTAAATCCATAGCGATCCAGCGGGGATTATTTTTGCCATCAGCCACCACCAGAATTTCAGAAGGTCCAGCGATCATATCAATGCCGACGGTGCCAAAGACTTCGCGCTTTGCGGCAGCGACATAGGCATTTCCGGGGCCGGTAATCACATCGACTGGCTCAATAGTTTCAGTGCCGTAAGCCAGAGCAGCCACGGCCTGTGCGCCGCCGATTTTATATATTTCCGTAATGCCGGCAAGGTCTGCAGCGGCTAATACCAGAGGGTCAAGAAAACCGTCGGGAGCGGGAACGACCATAACAATACGTTCTACACCAGCGCATTTCGCGGGCAGAGCGTTCATCAAGACAGAGGAGGGATAGACCGCTTTTCCGCCCGGCACATATATGCCTGCGGCGGCCACGGCCGTCCAACGGGCGCCCAGCGTAATGCCACTGTCATCGGTATAGCTGTCATCTTTGGGCAAATGGCGGCGGTGAAAGCTTTCAATGCGTGTCGCGGCCAGTGCCAGAGCTTCAAGTACTTCCGTTGTGCATTCGGTTTTGGCCTTTTTCAGGTCCGCCTGACTGACACGAACTGTTTCCGTGGTCAGGTCAAGTCGGTCAAAGCGGCTGGTATAGTCGAACAGAGCTTGATCACCTCGCTCGGCCACATCCTTTAGAATGGCCCGGACCACATGGGACACATCCGCATCACTGTCTCTGCGGGCGGTCAGGAACTTTTTGAAGTCCTGATTAAAATCCGGGTCTGTTATCTGTAATGTTGTTACCATGAAATCATCATTTCTAGTCTTCAGGTCTTGTCTAAGCCTTGTTCAGGTTCTAAGTCTTTTTCAAGTCGTTTCGGGCACCAATATTTTTCAATATCTCACTGATTTCTTCATTCCGGGTTTTAAAGGCCGTCCGGTTCACAATGAAGCGTGAGGTGATATCAATGATTTTCTCAATCTCTACCAAACCGTTGGCCTTGAGGGTCGCACCCGTGCTGACCAGATCAACAATCCGGCGACATAGGCCAAGGCTTGGGGCCAGTTCCATGGCACCGTTCAACTTGATACATTCCGCCTGCACACCGCGCTGGGCAAAATGTTTCCGGGTCAGATTTGGATATTTTGTGGCAACCCGCACATGGCTCCACCGGCTGGGATCATCATGAAGGCTCAAGGATTTCAGTTCTGCGACGGATACGCGGCAATGGCCAATGTCCAGATCCAGCGGGGCATAAATCTCAGGATAGTCAAATTCCAGCAGGACATCATTGCCCGCCACGCCCAGATGGGCCGCGCCAAAGGCAACAAAGGTCGCCACATCGAAACTTCTGACCCGAATGATCTTGAGCAGAGGATGATTGGTATCGAAAGTCAGTTTACGGGACTTGGGATCGTCAAAGTCCGGTTCCGGGATAATTCCGGCCCCGCGTATGATTGGCATAACCTCTTTAAGGATACGGCCCTTGGGCAGAGCCAAAATCATGGGTTCGTTAGAAGACACCTTCGTTCACTCCTGAAATTCTAAAAATTGTCCCGTTGTACGAAATTGCGGGTCAACTATCCAGTGGTTTTAGCAGTTTCATTCTTCAGCGCATCCAGAATTTCATGTTTGGGATGGCATTTGGCGGACCAAGGGGCGCCAATGTCTTTCATATGGGCCGAGATCATTTCGCATTCAAGGCGGATAATGCCATTGCCGGAAAAGATAAAATCCACATGAAATTTATCGTCTTCGTGGGGCCATGCCTCCATGGATAAAAGCTCTAGCGGATGTTCTTTCCGGGAGGTCGGAATATTTTGGCTGGTGATTTTCAGCACATCATCAAAATGCAGGCCCGTGCGGATACGGGAGCAGCCCATTTCTTTATCATCCAGTATTTCTCCGGTTTCCGGGCAGCAGTTTTCCCACAGAAAACGATTAAGCATCATAACAAAACAGCGGCTTTTCGCTTGATAGACGATGTCGCCCATCATGGTAATCGCATCCTGAAGGTAGGCGGACATGATGGTGATGTCTTCGATGTCTTCAGCCCTGAGCCGTAGCTTTGTCACTCTTTTTCCCCTGATCTTCTGATCATCATCACATGTTATCAGCTTTTTCGCGGGATATTTTTGCCCCGCACGCACTAAGCTTTTGTACCAGATGTTCATAGCCCCGGTCCAGATGATAAATGCGATTCACTTCCGTTATCCCCTCTGCGGCCAATCCAGCCAGCACCAACGACATAGAGGCACGAAGGTCCGTTGCCATAACAGGGGCACCTAAAAGACCGCCGATGCCCCGGATTGTAGCCGTGGAGCCATTGACCATTATATCCGCGCCCATGCGGCAGAGTTCTGGCACATGCATGAATCGATTCTCGAAAATGGTTTCTGTGATCACCGATGCCCCGTCGCAGAGGGTCATCATGGCCATCAATTGGGCCTGCATGTCGGTTGGAAAACCGGGATAGGGCTGTGTCACCGCATTGATGCCGATAATTTTATCTGTGGCCAGTTTGGCAATGAGCCCTCTGTCCGTCTCTGTGAAGGCCAGTCCAGCCTGCCTCAGGATACCCAAAGTTCCGGTCAGAACATGGGGTAGCCCCTTGCCGATAAGCTCTAGCTCCCCACCGGTCATGGCGACGGCGATGGCATAGCTGCCAGCTTCGATTCGGTCGGGCATGACGCTATATTCCGCCCCATGAAGAGCGGGAACGCCGATGACTTCCAGATGGGAGGTGCCGATCCCGGATATTTTGGCTCCCATGGCGACCAGACAATGGGCAAGGTCGGTGATTTCCGGTTCCTTGGCCGCGTTCTCAATAAGAGTGGTGCCATCCGCGAGGCAAGCCGCCATCAGGATATTTTCGGTCGCACCAACGGAAACAGTGGGAAAATGAACCGTGCCGCCGGTTAATTTGCCAGAGGCGCGCACATAGCCGTCTTTCAATTCGATGGTGGCACCGATATCTTCAAAGGCTTTTAGATGCAGGTCAATGGGCCGATTGCCGATGGCACAGCCGCCGGGCAGGGAGACAATGGCCTCGCCTTCTCGAGCCAGCAGAGGCCCCAGTACCAAAATAGAGGCACGCATTTTCCGAACCATGTCATAGGGGGCTGTGGTGCTGGTGATGTGATCCACGGCGATGGTCACGGCTTGTCCCTGACCGATGCCTTTGTTTTCGCCACTGTACTGGATGTCGCTGCCCAATTCTGTCAGCAGGCTGGACAGAGTTTTGATATCCGCCAGCGCAGGCAGGTTATGCAGGGTCAGGCCGTCTTTTGTTAACAGTCCCGCACACATAAGCGGCAGCGCGGCATTTTTGGCCCCGCTGATGGGCAGTTGGCCTTCCAGTCTGTGGCCGCCTTCAATGACTATTTTTTCCATAACCTATGATCTCTTTTTTTGTTTAGGGGGATAACTCCCCCGCGCCGTGGACGCTCCTCCTCCTCGTATTAACTCGGGCGGCCTCATATTTAAAAATGGGCCTTACCTCACCTTGATGGCTTCGGGTACGGAGGGCGTTTGTTGGACATTTATATTTTTGGCAAGGTGACGCCAGTTTGACCCATATATTTACCGTTGCGGGCGTTATAGGGGACTTCGCAGGGTTCATTGCCTTCAAAAAACAGGAACTGGCAAGCGCCTTCATTGGCATAAATCTTGGCGGGCAGGGGGGTGGTGTTGGAAAATTCCAATGTCACATGGCCTTCCCATCCCGGCTCCAGCGGCGTTACATTGACGATGATGCCACAACGGGCATAGGTGGATTTGCCCAGACAAATGACCAGAACATCTTCGGGAATGCGGAAATATTCCACGGTACGGGCCAGCGCAAAGGAGTTTGGCGGAATGATGCAAACATCACCGGGGCGATCGACAAAACTTTCCTTCGCGAAATTTTTCGGATCAACGGTAACCGAATCCACATTGGTAAATATTTTAAACTCACGAGATACCCGTGCATCATAGCCATAGGAAGACAGGCCGTAAGATATGACACCGTCGCGGTGTTGTCGGTCCTCAAAGGGCTCGATCATACCTGTGCTCAGAGCTTGTTCCCTGATCCATTTGTCGGACATGATGGCCATATAGTGCGATCCTTTTATTGCTGAATTTATAACTTTATTTATGTACCCTAGAATAGCTTGTGCCACAAGTGCTGAGGGATGCTATTCTTTGGTTTTATCTGTGGGCTCGAGGTCCGAAATCTTGCTGTCAGATGAGGCCATAGGGGGTTGCTTGCGCCGTTTCAGGTTATCCCGGAGAGCCTGCGCCAACCGATCCTGATGGGCCTTTTTCTTGTCTTTTTTATTCATGGCCGTGTCCTTTGGCTTTGATACAATGGTCATATGATATTCAATACATGATGTTTAATTCTGGCTAATTTAAGGACAAAACTCGGAAATCGCAAATAATTACGAAATAGAGCTTGCACCCCACCAAAAGCTGTGGCATCTTCCGCGCCATTCTGACAGGTATTTTTTATCTGTCTTGCCCGAGCAAAAGACCTTACAATATAGGTCATGCAAACAGGGCCGCTGTAGCTCAGTGGTAGAGCGCGTCATTGGTAATGACGAGGTCGGGAGTTCAATTCTCCCCAGCGGCACCATCTAAATTCCATAGATATCAATAAGTTACTGTAAGATATAGTCTTTTAGCTTCCAACTGATACACCTTAATGGTACACTGGAGGCATGAAAAACGATATGTCACAGCACCCTTTGCACAAACGCAATGGTCGTTATTATATTGGGGCAAAAATTCCTACCGACCTAATACCTTTAAATTACATATCGCAGATTGCATAAATATTTTGCCTCAACTCCAGATATAAGGTACTCATAAGTTTATTTAAAAATATAAGTCCGCATAATCTCGGATTATAGGCGGGCATTGAGGGGACCTTGTTTATGGCTGGTTTTAGGCCCGTCGATTTATCGGCTTTATTGAATAGAATTTCACTGGCCGCTGCGCATAAGAAAAATGCACTATTGCCAGTTTTTGAGAGTGTTCAAAATGCCCGACAAGCAATTGAGGCTAAAAACGGAATTGAACACCCTTACGACGGTAAGATTAATGTAAAAGTGATAAGAGGCTCTGATGACTGTATCACTGAGTTTGTAATCACGGACGATGGAATAGGGTTAAACGAAGAAAATTATCTCGCTTTTTTAACCCCTTATACAGACCATAACTTAAAACGAGGCGGTCGCGGTTTTGGAAGAATCATCGGACATAAAGTTTTTGAGCGAATCTTTTACTATTCTAATTTTATCAATGAAACCAATGGATTTTCTTCCAGAAATTTCGAGTTTTGCACTGACTATGGCAATGAAATAAAAAATAATATTGATGAGTTCACGCAAAAAATTAAAGAGACTGGCACGATAGTACGGCTTCAGACGTTCAACGAGCATTTCTTACGACACGCCCATCTGCCAACGGAAATCATCTCGGAGTTACTCCTCTCTCATTTTTTCAGTCAGTTTTCCCAAAGTTCAATGCCAGAGTTCATTCTACAGGATGGTGAAAAAGTTATAAATTTAGGGTTGGCTTTTACAGAAATGCTGCACACAAGCGGCGAGCCGCGTACGATAACAGTACGTTTGAATGATGGTAGTACTCATGAACTTAAAGCTTCATTGATGCGCATCAAGAAGAAAGGTACTTCACCTCACATCATATCGTTACTTGCTCATGGTAGAGGTGTAGGGGAGGCTCGCGATATTACACAGATGTTGGGTAACATCAAATTACAAGATGAGGAAGGCACGCCACTTGCTCTGATAGGATGTGTTGAGGGTCCTTTGCTGGAAGACCGGCTAAACGCTGAAAGAACTAATTTTGACCTTCACCCAAAGGATATAGATTTCATCATACGAGAGGTTAGAGACCTTATCGTTGCAGAAGAGCAAGAGAAATTTGATCAAATCCGTGAAAAACAACAAGAAATAATCAAGCAGATTCTTATTGATAATCCGGATTTAAAGACTGCGTTATCCGACTCTTCCTTGTCAGAATTTCTTGAAAAGCTAAAGTTTAGTGATAGAGATAAGAATAGCATTCAAGAACGTATGGCATTGGAAAAAACCCGTGTAGAAAGCCGGTTACGAGCTATGAAAGGTGATCTGATCAAAAATATGCATGATCCAGATACTGGTAAGCGTGCACACGAGTATTACATAAAATCCTCAGAGCATAACAAAAATGAATTGGCAAAATATGTTGCATTGAGAAAATCGGTTCTTGAAGTTTTTGAAGAGTTACGGGGATACCGTGACGATGATGGAAAATACCCATATGAAGATACAGTACACGAACTTATTTTTCCCCGTTTCAAGAGCAATGAGACGGTGGATTATAGCGGGCACAACCTTTGGCTTGTTGATGATCGCCTATCTTTCGTAAATTATATTTCTTCTGATCGTACGCTGGAAGGTAAGGGTAGGAAAAAGGGCGAGAAAGTAACGGATATTCTTTGTTATGAAGATTGTGGAATTTGGTCTACCGGGGAGGATGTCTCCTCTGGGCATCTAATTTTGGTAGAGTTTAAACGGCCGGGACGAAAATCTTATACTAGACAAGATAATCCCGTACAGCAGGTTTATGACACACTACATTACATTCGAGAGCAGGGTTCATTAAAAACGGAAAATGGCCGCACCATAGAAGTGGATAAGACAATCCCAGCAATTATTTATATTGTGGCAGATCGCGACCCGAGCTTTACAAAAATTTTAAAGCATGAGGACTTTGAGGAGACATGGGACCATAAAGGCTATTTCAAATTTCATAAAAACTTGAAGGCATACATAGAGGTAATAACTTTTGATAAGTTACTCACAGATGCAAAGGCGAGGAATAAGGCCTTTTTGGCAAAACTCTTCCCAGAAGATTACAGTTTATAAGAATTTCTCTTCTGATTATTTTCCCTTTTAACAGCATTATATTCTACAGCATATTTCCTTATGATAAATATGCTTGTCTTATGGCCCTTAAAGTCCTTAGACTGTGAGGATAAGTCATAAAAAGGGGTTGGGTTTTGTCTGGGAATCTGTTCGGGTTATTGAAGACCAAAAGGTTTGCGCCTTTGTTTGTCACGCAGTTTTTGGGGGCCTTTAATGATAATGTGTTCAAGAATGCTCTGGTTTTCCTGATCACTTATAAAATTGCCATTGATCAGGGCTGGGATAATGTTCAGGTGATTGTGCCGTTGGCGGGGGGGATATTCATTGCGCCTTTCTTTCTGTTTTCTTCTCTGGCCGGGCAATTGTCGGATCGGTTGGAGAAATCCCGGCTGATCCAGATTATAAAATTTGCGGAAATTCTGTTGATGGCTTTGGCGTCTTATGGCTTTTACAGCCAAAATGTCACGGTGATGATGGTGACGCTTTTCCTGATGGGCAGCCAGTCGGCCTTTTTCGGTCCCTTGAAATATAGCATTCTGCCGGAACATTTAAGACATGATGAATTGATCGGCGGCAATGCTTTGATCGAGATGGGCACGTTCCTGTCGATTATTTTGGGGCTTATTGTCGGCGGGGTTCTGATTCTGACCGAAAGTGGTCCGGTGATTATCTCGGCCACGGTGATTACGGTGGCTATCTGTGGCTTTATCGCTAGTTTTTCCATTCCGAAGACCATTCCCACGGCGCCGGATCTTAAAATCAATTTCAATATTATTCAGGAAACGATGAATATTGTGAGGGAATCGCGCAAGGATTGGCGTATTTTTATGTCGATCATGGGCATTTCGTGGTTCTGGTTTTTTGGGCTGACGTTTCTGGCGCAGTTTCCGACCTTTAGTCGGGAAGTCATCGGCGGGGACGAAGGGGTTGGGACGCTGTTCAATTGTGCCTTTTCTGTTGGGATTGGCATTGGTTCCTTTATATGCGACCGGTTGTTAAGGGGCCATGTGAATGCGACCTATGTACCGGGAGCAGCCATATTAATGACTCTGTTTGGTGTGGACATCTATTTTGCCAGCCAGAATTTTGTTGGCAGTAGTGGTGGTGAATTGATGAATGTGATGCAATTCATGTCTCATCTGGTCAATATTCGAATTCTGGTGGATATGGTGATGATTGCGGTGTTCGGCGGTATATATATTGTGCCGCTATATGCCATTGTACAGGACCGAAGTGCTCCGGCGCAACGCTCCCGCATGATCGCCAGCACCAATATTATCAATTCTCTGTTTATGACCGTATCCGCGGGCGGCAGTGCATTTTTGATCAGCAGCGGTTTTACAATTCCGCAAGTCTTCCTGACCGTGGCAATCATGAATGCCTTTGTGGCCTTGTATATTTGTCGGCTTTTACCAGAAGAACTAGTGCGCTCCATTACGCGAACCCTGTTCCGCCTGTTATATCGGGTGGAGGTTCAGGGGCTGGATAATTATGACAAGGCCGGGAAAAAAGTCGTGATCGTGGCCAATCATACTTCCTATCTGGATGGGGCATTGCTCGGCGCTTTCCTGCCTCATAAAATGACCTTTGCCATCAATACTCATATTGCGGATAAATGGTGGATCCGGCCCGCTTATGCCTTCATTAACCTGTTGCCCCTTGATCCGGCCAATCCCATGGCGGCGAAAAGTATGATTGGGGAAGTTAAGAAAGGCCGCAAGGTTGTCATCTTTCCCGAAGGCCGCCTGACCGTCACTGGCTCCTTGATGAAGATTTACGAAGGGCCGGGAACCATTGCTAATTTATCGGGCGCACCGATCTTGCCCATTAAGATAGAGGGCGCACAATTCTCGCCCTTTTCCCGGCTGCGGGGGAAATTGAGGATTCGCTGGTTCCCGAAAATCACCATTTCTATCTTGCCGCCAGTGGATATGTCGTTGTCGGAGCAGCAATATGTGAATGTGACGGGTAAGGAGCGGCGGCGAATTTTGGGGGACAAGCTTTATACGGTCATGTCGGATATGATGTTTCAGACCAGTGATCGCCATAAGACGTTGTTTCAGTCCCTATTGGATTGCCGGATTACTCACGGGGGGCGGCATCTGATCCTGGAAGATGTGGACCGTAATCCCATAAGTTATAACAAGCTGATCACGGGTAGTTATGTGTTGGGACGTCATATCTCCCGAAGAACAGAGGCCGGAGAAACAGTGGGCCTGTTGTTGCCCAATAGCAATGGCTGTGTGGTGACCTTTTTCGCGCTTCAGCTATACGGGCGTATTCCGGCTATGTTGAATTTTTCCGCCGGGTTGGCCAATATCAGAACCGCTTGTACGGCGGCGAAAGTCTCAAAGGTTCTGACCAGTCGCCGCTTTATAGAGGCGGCGGGGTTGGAGGCGGTGATTGCCGGACTTGAGGCCCACGTAGAGTTTGTTTATCTGGAGGATATAAAGGCGGAAATTGGGGCTTTATCCAAGGCCTATGGTCTGATCGCGGGGCTTTTTCCGGGGGTCTTCTACCGTAATGTGATGCCCAAAAGAGCGCCGGAGGATACGGCGGTGGTGCTGTTTACATCTGGATCAGAAGGTGTGCCAAAGGGCGTGGCGCTCAGCCATGTGAACCTGCAATCCAACCGTTATCAGCTTGCGGCGCGGGTCGATTTCAATCCCTCTGATATTGTGTTTAATGCACTGCCCATATTCCATTGTTTCGGGATGACGGGCGGTTTGCTGTTGCCTTTGTTATCGGGGCTGCGGACGTTTCTCTATCCATCACCATTGCATTATAAAATTGTGCCGGAATTGGTCTATGATACCAATGCTACGATAATGTTTGGCACGGATACATTTTTGAGCGGCTATGCGCGGCATGCCAACGTCTATGACTTTTACAGCATGCGTTATATCTTTGCCGGGGCAGAGCGATTGAAGCCGGAGACTAAGCTCGCTTGGGCGGAAAAATTCGGTGTTCGGGTGTTTGAGGGTTATGGCGCGACGGAGACCGCTCCGGTTCTGGCGGTGAATACGCCCATGCATAATAAAATAGGATCGGTGGGAAAGCTGCTGCCGGATGTGGTGTATCGGCTGAAAAAAGTGCCGGGGATACATACGGGCGGGCAGCTTGTGGTGCGGGGGCCTAATGTGATGAAGGGCTATCTGTTGGTGGATCATCCGGGGGAATTATTGCCACCGGAGGGGGGCTGGTACGATACAGGCGATATTGTTGAAATTGATGATAAGGGCTATGTCACCATCATTGGCCGGGCCAAACGGTTTGCTAAAATCGCCGGGGAAATGGTGTCCTTGACAGCTGTTGAGGCATTGGTGTCTGGCCTGTGGCCGGATAACCTTCATGCGGCGGTGGCTCTGCCTGATGGCAAGAAAGGCGAGCGGATTATTCTGGTGACGGATTTCCCAGATGCGGGGCGGGAGGCCATTTCACAGAAAATAAAGACCGAAGGCTTGCCGGATTTGATGCTGCCCAGAAGCATTATGACGGTGGACCAAATGCCGATTCTAGCAACGGGGAAAATTGACTATAGGGGGGTTGATCGTTTTGTGACGGGGAAAATGATCTGATTATTTCTTGAATTTTTGAATAGCTGACCCCTGAGAATATTTTGCTTTGCGAATGTCTTGCTCAAGGCCCTTTGGTTGGTTATGAATGAGGAAGATGCTCGGTAAGGGCAAAGCGGTAATGAACGGAAAAGATTTCAATATGAGCTTACGACATATTCTATTTTCAGCGGGTTTCCGCGTGTTTTTCCCTTTGGCAGCTCTATCGGCGGTCCTGCTGTTGAGCTATTGGGTTTTACTGGTGACGGGCCGGGTTGAGTATCTGCCCTCGCGCTTTGCCCCGGTAAGCTGGCATCAGCATGAAATGATCTTTGGTACAGTTGTGGCGGTGATCATTGGCTTTTTATATACCGCTGTGCCCAATTGGACCGGACGACCGACGCCGACGGGCGGTAAGCTGGCCGTTTTGGGGCTGATATGGCTATTGGGCCGGGCCGCTGTTTTTTTTAGCGCGCTGTTGCCCGGATGGGTGCCGTTGATTGTGGATGGTATGTTTCTGCCTCTGGCTATTGTGGGAATTATCAGCGCTTTGTTGGGCAGCAAGAACAAGCGGAATTATTTTCTGCCGGTGGTTCTGATGTTTTTTGCCGTCTTGAATATTGCCAGCCATTTGGCGGTTCTGGAAATCATCGACTTTGATACGCGCAGCCTGTTCCTGCCAGCCACTCTGTTCATTGTCTTTTTGATGAATGTGATTGGTGGGCGGATTATCCCGAATTTTACCAAGGGAAAATATCCGGAGATGACAACTTCGACACCGGCGGTGCTACTGCCCCTATCGGTGTTGTCCATATTCAGCTTGGCTGTGGCGTTGTTGTTGACCGCAGAGGATATGGTCATCGGCAGCATCGCCGCCTTTGCCGGAACGGTAACACTGTTGCGGTCCCTGAGTTGGAAGGGCTGGAAAGTTGCTCATGATCCGTTACTCTTCATTTTGCATGTGGGCTATTTCTGGATTCCCGTGGGCTTCTTCCTCATGGCCTATTGCAGTTTTACTGGCGCGCCGCTTAGCCATGCCATGCATGCCTTTACCGTGGGGGCCATTGGCTCTCTTACCCTTGGGGTGATGTCGCGGGCGACCTTGGGCCATTCCGGTTTACCGTTGGATAATGAAAAAATTCTGACGGTTATCTTTCTGTCGGTGAATATCGCCGCCCTCAGCAGAGCCATATTGCCGCTGGTGACAGACGCCAGCTATGCCGGAATACTGGAGGGGGCAGGAAGCCTGTGGATTGTGGCCTATGGTTTGTTTCTGGTGCGTTTTTTAGGGGCTTTTGCTCGGCCAAAGAAATTATTCTAAGTGCCAACTTCTTAACTGGGGCAGGATGTCCTGTGCTGTCCAGTCGATTTTCAAGGGCGTGATGGTGGTATAGCCATTGAGATAGGCGGCAACATCATTGCCGCGTTTGTCCTTTTCCGCTGTGGCAAAGGTGATGTCAGGCTTATATCCGGTTTCCGTTTTGATAAAGGATTTCACCGTTATAATGTTCGGCCCCATGGGGACGATGAGTCGCCCTTTGGCGTTGTGGGGAATATTGACATTGAGCATGACCCCGTGGGGCAGGCCGTTTTTCCGGATTTTGCCGATCAGTTTTTTAACCAGATTGGTGGCTGCGCCATAGCCGTTGGCTTTTTGGGCCTTGCGGTCAAGATTCAGGGCAATGGCGGGAATGTCATAATATAAGGCCTCCATAGCGGCGCCGATTGTACCGGAAAGGTGGGATAGGGCGCCGATGTTGGACCCCGGATTAATACCTGAAATCACAAGGTCAACGGGCGTGCCGCTGTTGCGCATGCGGATAATGCCAAAACGGGCGGCATCAGCAGGGGTGCCATGGACCGCAAAGCTCATATATCTTTCGGTTTTCTTTTCATCAACCTTTACCGGGCCTTTGAAAAGATTTGTCGCGTGGCTGTTGCCGGACATGTTTTTAGCCGGGGCGGAGACGGTTATATGAAAATCTTTGGACAGGCTATGGGCCAACGCGATCAGGCCGGGATTATCAATGCCATCATCGTTGGTGATCAAGATATGATAGGGCGCCGCCACCGCCGGGCAGGAGAGGATGTATAAGCCGACAGCGGCCATAAAAAATCGTATAAAGACGTTTGAAATGACAGCCATCTGGCTTTCCTCTTCTGTGCGTGTTTTTCTATTCCTTAAATTTAAAGTCCTTGAACATTTCCCGCAGGTCACGTTTCTGAATTTTCCCGGTGGCGGTATGGGGCATTTCGGAAATAAAGACGACATCATCCGGTGTCCACCATTTCGCAATCTTGCCTTCCAGATAATCCAGAATGCTTTCTTTGGTCGGTGTTTCCCCAGCGATGGGGAGAATAAGCAGCAGCGGGCGTTCTTGCCATTTGGGATGGGCGATGCCAATTACGGCGGCTTCGGCCACTTGGTCATGACCAAGGGCAACATTCTCCAGATCAATAGAAGAAATCCATTCGCCGCCGGATTTGATGACATCCTTGGAACGGTCGACGATGGTCATATAGCCATCCGCGTCCAATGTGGAGACATCCCCGGTATCAAAATAGCCGTTTTCATCCAGAATCTTCAGCTCCGGCTGCTTGAAATACGCCTTGGCAACCCACGGCCCTCGAATAAGGAGACGGCCAAAGGCGACACCATCACGGGCAAGTTCATGGCCGTCGTCATCGACAATTTTCATTTCCACACCAAACGGCGGGCGGCCTTGCTTGGTTTTGAGGACCAGTTTTTCGGCCTCGCTCAAATGAGCATGTTTGGCCATTAATCTGTTCACGGAACCCAGCGGACTGCTTTCCGTCATGCCCCAAGCGTGCAAAACATTTGCGCCAAAGGTTTCTTCGATTTTCTCAATCAGGCTGGGCGCGGCGGCGGACCCCCCAATGATAAAGCTTTCGATGGGCAGGCCGGATAAGTCTTGTTCTTCCAGCGTGGCCACATGCTGTAATAGTGCGAGCCAAATGGTGGGAACGCCGAGTGCAATGGTGCAGCCTTCGTCTTTGATCAGGTTAAAGAAATTCTCCCCGGTCATATCCGCACCGGGCAGAACCAGCTTGCTTCCGGTCATCAAGGCCGCATAGGGGATGCCCCAGGCGTTGACATGAAACATGGGGACAATGGGCATCACCGTGTCGGCATTGGAAATGCCCAAGCTGTCTTTGGTGCAGGTGCTATAGCTATGGAGGACGGTGCTGCGGTGGCTATATAGTGCTCCTTTTGGATCACCTGTGGTGCCAGAGGTATAACATAGGCCCGCTGCGGTATTCTCATCAAGTTCCGGCCAGTCATACTGGTCATTTTCCGGGGCAATCAAGTCCTCGTAACACAGAACATTGGGCAGGGACGTTTCCGGCATGTGGGCGCGGTCAGTCATGATGATAAAATGTTCCACATGAGGAAAACTATCGGCCAGTTTTTCAATGGAGCTGACAAAGCTTAAATCCAGAAATAGAAATTTTGCCTCTGAATGATTAAGGATATAGGTAATCTGCTCCGGGAAAAGCCGAGGATTTACAGTATTTAATATGGACCCCATGCAGGGAACCGCCAGATAAAGTTCCATATGGCGGTAGGTATTCCAAGCCAGTGTGCTGACACAATCCCCCTGTTTAATGTTCAAGCGGCTCAGGGCGTTGGCCAGTTTGCCGGACCGTTGGATTATTTCACCGTAAGTGGTGCGGTGAATGCCGCCTTCTACTGCTTTGGTGATGACTTCACCGTCAGGATGATAATGTGCGGCATGTTCCATCATGGTCGAAATCAGTAGAGGCCGGTCTTGCATAAGTCCAAGCATGTATTTTGTCTCCCGTTATTATTTGACGAGGAGTGTGCCATAAAAATGGATAAAGATAAACATAAATATAAAACGACCGTTTTAATTTATCTTTTGAACGGGGATTAAAAAGCTAAAGAAAAAGGCGGCTACCAGCATCAGTCCAGAGCCCAGCAAACAGGCCTCTATCCCGCCGTACTGATATATCAGTCCTGACAGAATTGTTCCGGCCAGCCGTCCGCCCGCATTGGCAGAATAATAAAACCCGACCGTGATTGCGACTTGGTCCTTGGAGGTAAAGGCCAAGATCAAATAGGAATGAAGGGCGGAATTAATGGCAAAGACAATGCCGAATAGGGCTAGTCCGGCTCCGATGGCATAGGTGGGCGGCAGGCCGGACTTTACCGCCGCGACTATCAGGAAAGGTACCAGACTCAGGATGAAAATCCACAATTTGTTTTCCTTGATCTCCATACTTTGGCCATCAGGGGATTTGCGGATGATGATGGGGGCCAGCGACTGCACAAGTCCGTATCCCACCACCCAGAGGGCCATGAGGCCGCCGACCTGTGTGAAAGTCAACGTCATGGTGTCATAGAGAAACAGAGGCAGGGCCACAACAAACCAGATATCCCGCGCGCCGAACAGGAAAAAACGGGCCGCTGACAATAGGTTGATCGCCCGGTCTTTGGAGAAAATCTCGGAGAAGGTGACTTTGACCTTGGTCTGCCCCAGATCGCCTGACAGAAAAAGGGCGGTCGGTAGGAGGATCAGTACCAACATCCCGGCCATGACCCACAAGGCCACCACAAAACCCAGCATATTTAGCATCACACCGCCCAGAAAGAAACCAACGCCTTTCAGGGTGTTCTTTGATCCGGTCAACAGAGCGACCCATTTGAACAGCGTGGAATTCTGGTCTTCGGGTACGATCAGCTTGAGCGAGCTTTTTGCGCTCATCTTAGTCAGGTCTTTGGCAATGCCGGACAGGCCCTGCACCGCAACGACAAAGGGCACCGCCAGAACCAAGGGCCAGTCTTCGTTGAGATAAGACAGGGCTAACAGTGCGATGACTTGTAAGGCAAGACCAAGGAGGAGGGTTGTTTTCAGCCCAACCCGACTGCCCAGCCAGCCGCCAGTAATATTGGTGACGATCCCGCATATTTCATAGAGCAGAAACAGGGATGCTAACTGCAACGGGGCATAACCCAGCGTATGAAAATGCAACAGCACAAGCATACGTAAAGCCCCATCGGTCAGGGTAAAGCCCCAATAGGCCGCGGTGACCAGTGCATATTGGGGGATATTTTGGCGGGGCGTCATGTCATGCTGTTCCGGTTATAAAGTCTCAGAGATCTATAAAGTTTGGGCGATTTTCAGGGCGAGGTCTGTCATGCGGCAGACATAGCCCCATTCATTGTCATACCAAGCTAGAATTTTGACCTGTGTGCCATCAACGACCATGGTGGACGGGGCATCAATGATCGCGGAGCGTGGGTCATTGGTATAATCCACGGAGACCAGTGGGCGGGTTTCATAGCCCAGAATATCCTTGAGGTAGCTGGTTGCCGCCTCGGCAAAGAGCGCGTTGACTTCCTCTGCCGTGGTTTCCCGAGACACCTCGAACACACAATCGGTGAGGGAAGCATTCAGCAGCGGCACCCGAACGGCAAGCCCGTTCAACTTGCCTTTCAGTTCAGGATAAATCAGCGTTATGGCCGTGGCTGATCCTGTACTGGTGGGAATCAGAGAGGTTAACGCCGAACGCGCCCGCCGCAAATCCTTATGAGGGGCATCGACGACTACCTGTGTATTGGTCACATCATGGATTGTTGTGATGACGCCGTGTTTGATGCCAAGCTGTTCATGAATGACCTTGACCACCGGGGCCAGACAGTTTGTGGTGCAGGAGGCATTGGTGACAATATGATGCTGCGCCGGATCATATTTATGATCATTAACGCCCATGACAATATTCAGGGCGCCCTCTTTTACCGGAGCCGCAACAATCACTTTGGCGACACCCCGGTCTATATAAGTACTGAGCTGTTCCATAGTGCGGTAGGCGCCGCTGCATTCCAGCACCAGATCCACAGAAGAGAGGTCAAGGTCTGCGATGGTATCTGTATGGCTGACCGGGATTTCATGACCTTCGATGGACAGGCTGTTGGCCCCATGCTCAATATGTTTGTGCCAGCGTCCGTGGATGCTGTCAAATTCCAGAAGATGTGCCGCCGTTTCCGCCGTGCCGGCTTTTTCATTGATCAGGACAAATTCAAACTGGGGGCAATGAAATGCCGCCCGTAATACCAATCGGCCCATGCGACCAAAACCATTGATGGCGACCTTAATGGTCATTCTTTGCATCCTTTATTATTTTGAACATTATTATTTTGAAATGAGAAACAGAGGCCGCCACTGCCCTGAGGGCTACCCTGAGAACTGCCTTGGCAACAATCCTCAATCAGAAAGGACAGAAAACCATCCAGCCGTTTCAGATCGGGGGCATAGATAATATGCCGCTGTTGTTTCTGTGATGTGATCAGTCCGGCCCGTTCCAATTCCGTCAAATGATAGGATAGGGTGGAATTGGGGATATGGAGGCTGCGGGCGATATCTCCGGCCTTCATACCGTCCGGACCTTGCTTGACCAAAAGCCGAAACAGGCTCAGTCGCGTTTCCTGAGCCAATGCAGATAACATGGCTACGGTGGTTTTTATGGTGGTTTCTTCTATCATAATTCTATATTTCCAGAAATATGGAAATAAATCAAGTTAAGAAATTGTGACAGCACCATATGTCCCAGAAATAGGATATAAAACAGGGTATAAAGTCTGACCATAAAGAATAGTCAGATTGCGGGCGGGAAAATAGAGTGAGCGTATCTATTACAGGGTGTTTAGTCCGGTGTTTTAATATCTCAACATGTGTCTTTATATAATGCCCGGAATTTTTCCCCTCTGGCCTCAAAATTCTGGAAGGCGTCATAGCTGGGCGCCGCAGGACTGAGCAGGATAATTCCGCCGTCCGGTGTGACCTCCTGAGATTTTCTTACGGCATCGGTCAAATCATGGACCGTGAGCACGGACATGGCTCCGGCATCACGCAGGGCAGTAGAGATTCTATCCCCGGTTTCATAAAGCGTGATGACTGTTATCTTTGGATGATCCGCCGCATATTTTGCCAGACCGGTATAATCTTGCGCGCGGTCCTCTCCCCCGGCAATAAGGGTAATGCTGCGCCCCTCAAAACTTTTCAGGGCTGCGATGGCGGCTTCCGGTGTGGTAGAAATGCTGTCGTTGATATAAGTAATGGCGTCATGACGGCCCAGTGTTTCCAAACGGTGGGGAAGCCCGCCATAGCTGGCCGCCAGTTTAAAACAGGCCTTCAGGTCAAGCTTTAACGCCCGGCATAGGGTTAAGGCCGCGCAGATGTTTTCCTGATTATGGCTGCCGGGCAGGGTGATGTCTTTGATGGGGCCGATGATGTCATTGCCGGAGGCTGCATTCCCGGACACTATAAAGTCGCCCTGAATATGCAGACCTTGGGGATCATTAAACCACAGGACGGTTGCCGGGATATCTTTGAGCATTTCGCTCGTCAAAATTTTACGCGTCAGGGGATCGGTGCGGTTCAGAAGGACGGTTTTGGCGCCGGTTCGGATCAGATTGCATTTGTCGGTAAAATATTGGTCGTGGCTGTGATGCCATTGAATATGCTCTGGGAACAGATTAAGCAGAACCGCAATATCCGGCGCATACGTAAGGTCCGCCGTTTGATAACTGCTCAATTCAACGACATAATAGTCCGCCTGTGGATCAAGGCTCAATAACGGCGTGCCAATATTGCCGCCAAATGCCGTTCTATGGCCCAGCCCGGTTAAGATATGAGCCAGTAGGGCGCTGGTGGTGCTTTTGCCGTTGCTGCCTGTGATGGCGATGACGATTCCCGCAACGGCCTGAGCAAACCACAGGTTGGTGGCAGAGGTGACATGGACGCCCTGTTGCTTCAGTCGAGTGACCAGCGGATGATAGAGGCTGATGCCAGGGGCTTTAACAACCACATCAATGTCTTTGATATGCTGCTCCATATCCTCTTCCAGCAGGAAAGAGCTATTGTCATCTTCTGGTAGGTCAACGGGTCGTTTCTGATTGATCAGCAGGATAGGCTTTGTCGGGAAACGGCGGCGCAAAGTACGATAACTTTCCAGCCCCTCTTTACCCAATCCCCAAATGGCGATTCTTTTCGTTTCAAGATCCGATAAAGTCATCCAGCATTCTTTCAAATTCAACAGGCAGGTTATGGTCGGGGTATTTCTTTAAAGAGGCGGCGGTCAGGTCAGGTAGGCTCAAGCCACTTTCCTTAATCTCCGCCGCGAGCAAGGGCACAAGTCGGCTGTCTTGCCATTCGGGCATCAGAGACAAGCTTTTCAACAAGAGACGGCATTCTCCGATCTCGCCCACGCATTCAAAGGGCTTATGGCCTTTCAAGCCCAGTAGCTCCCGAAAGCCCTCTTCCTGAGCATTATCATTCAACATATCCCGGCCAAAAATCTCAATGATCCCGGATTTGCCAATGAAAGGCGCAAGGGCCAGATAGACAAACCGGCATTTCGGACAGTCGCAGCACCAGCCATATTGCCGCATGCCTTCGGAAATGTGAAAATTACGGTTACAGCTTTTAAAGGTAGGGAAGTATTTCTCCGTACGGGAGAATAACGCGGCAATGCCACTTTCCGACAGGGGACGCAGCAGAGAGAAATACTTGAAATCCGGTGTGATGTGCTTCTGTATGAAATGGCTGAAGTCCTGCTCAAATTCCAGAGACTTGCTATATTGATGATTTATAGCGAGGCCATTCTTTACCATATTGCCTTCATTGGCCGATTGCTCATTGGACATGACCACCGTGTCATAGTCATAGAGGATCGCGGCAAAGGCCATAATGAAGGATAGAATGCCCGTGATGGGAACATGACCGTTATAAGCGCCCTGTTCATTAAGCTGGAATAACGCGGGATCAAGTTTCCGACGGATCAATATGGGAGACGCACAGTCCGCCCTTGCGATCACATCCAATATTGGTGGACCGGCATTTATGGCGATGGGCCTGAAGGGCTGTGGTGATTTGCGGAGGATCTCCAAGCTGACCAGCGAATCCTTACCGCCACCAATGGGAACCGCATTCATTGGCTTCAGGGTCAGAGGGCGGGGATGGGGCGTCTCGGTACGGTCTGCCGGGAAATTAATGACCTCTCTAAGGTCCAAATCATTCTCCACAGAAAACTCACCAAGCCCCAAGAGATAGAACTTGTAAAAGAAGTCTGCTTCTGCGCGGCTGATCGCTTGGGTCTCTATAATGATGTGCGGGGAACAATAGGCTTTATAGTAGCTGATTCCGGCGGCCAGATGCAGACTATGTAAAATCCTGTCCAGAATATCCCGTTCCGTAGGGGTAAATACGGTCTTTGCGTCGGGAAAGGAAATGATTTCGGTAAAGGTCTGTCCTGATGAATAGGCATAGTCCAGAAAAACGGTTTGCTCTTCTGGCTCAAACCGACAGGACTTGAATATGAAGTGTGGTGCTTTTGTCATAACATTTGTTTTCTGATTTTTTTTAGGCAAAAACAAGGCCTTTGTCATAATAATAGCAAATAAACGGAAGTACCCTATGATTCTGTCCTCAGATTCTGGTTATGATTCCAGTCTGTAACTTTGACAAGTTTGGCCTTTGTATAGGTCACCCTATCAAGGGACTGCCGAGAGGTAAATTGTCTTTTTAGTCGTAGAAAGTGTAGTTTTCGTATATAATTGTCTCAGACTTGTTGTTGTACAGCAAATACGGAGTATCTGCCGTACGGTTCAGGAAGATTATATCTTAACCAACAGGAGGCTCTATGCACGTTAAAAACGTTCTTCAATATAAAGGCTATCAGATCATATCCGTATCACCGGATAAAAGTTTGTTGGAAGTCGCAAAAACCTTGCGGGAAAATAAAATCGGTGCCGTTCTGGTCTGTGAAGGAGAAGGGCGCATGTGTGGCGTGATCTCTGAACGGGATATCATTATCGCTATCGCCAAGCACGGCAGCACGATCCTTGAAGGCAAAGTTTCCGACTTCATGACCGAGGGCGTCTATACCTGTTCTCTCGAAGACGAAATGAAAGTGGTCATGGAACAGATGACAAACAAGCGCGTTCGTCATCTACCCGTGGTCGATGAGGGTAAAGTGGTTGGCATAATCAGTATTGGTGATGTGGTCAAACAGCGTATGGCCGAAACAGAAGCAGAGTCAGAAGCAATGATGACATATATTACGTCGGCCTAATTCAGAATCAATATACTGAATCGGCTGAGTCGTATTCAGTTTGTGAAACTCATACTTATTCAAAATAGATTCAAAAAACGACTATTTTACATTAACCCATTGCAATTATTAGATATTATTATGTAATGCGGTGGGTTAATGCGGCTTTTTTATGATTTAACATCAATATGTGCTAATATAGCTGGCTCAATACCAAGGGTCGTTATGAAAATAGTTTACCCCTGGAAACCAAGCGTATTCAGGCTTTTTCATAAAAACTTCAAGAAAAGTGAAATTAGCTATTTACAAGATTGGGAACTGGCCCTATAACCCGCTTCACCAACACGGCGCAAGCCACTGAGACTGCTTCTTCGGAGGCGCTGAGAGTAAGGGTTTTGCAGGGTGTTGGGTCGCAATTAAGCGCTAAGCTGAACGGCGATTTTGTTCTTTGACATTGTAGATTGAAAGAGAGATGTAGGCAGCGGTCTGATTAATTCCTGGACTGTTGTTTACTAAGAAGACTTTTTATAAGTTTAATCGTAAAGAGCAGGATCAGGAACTTTGATCGCTTTCTAT
>JAESRB010000262.1 GCA_016764855.1 Emcibacter sp. | reverse complement strand
TAGCTAATGATGAGGTGAAAGATGGCCTTTCAGCACGAGGAGGACATCCTGTTGAACAAAAGAAAATGAAGGATTTTTTATGTTTTTTAATATGTTTGGACAGGTAAAGCTGCGTCTTGCGATATTATTATTTGTGGGTTTCGCCGCGCTGTCCAGTCCGGTTAGGGCTGATGAGACAGCTGTGGTTAATGCCCATCCGGCATTGTGGCAAGTGCAGCAGGGAGAAGGTAAAGTATATTTGCTGGGGTCCTTTCATATTCTGCCCGCGAATTATAAATGGTTTAACGGCATTCTTCGTCGCTCATTTGAAGATTCGCAGGAATTGGTGATGGAGGCAGAGATGACGCCAGAAGCCATAGCATCAATTCAGGCCATGGTCATCAAAAATGCTTTTTTCGAGGGTGATGATAACCTGAAAAATCATTTGGACGAGGTTCATTATGATAAGATGCTGAGCTATGCCAATAAACTGATGGGATTGGATGAAGCGGGGGCAAGGAAATCGAAACCTTGGTTCATGGCCATTCAAATGTCTCTTATTTCATTCATGTCCAGTGGTATGGACCCCAATAGCGGGGTGGATAAGTTTTTGGAAAAGGCCGCGCAACAAGGACAGAAAACCATATCCGGCCTTGAAACGCCACAGGATGCCATGATGGCGTTGATAGATCATCCGTTAACGGTTCAGTCCGCCATGTTGTCAGATACGCTGGACAGACTCGAAGATTTTCAGAGCTATATAAAGAAGTATCTTGAGGCATGGGCATCCGGGGATGCTGCTCGGTTGGCAAAAACCATGGTCGAGGATATGGCAGAGCAGCAAGAAATGTATCAGGCCGTGTTGGTTGACCGTAATAAGAAATGGCTGCCCGCGATCGAAGCTCATATCAATAGCGGCAAAACAATCTTCATAGTGGTTGGGGCCGCGCATTTGGTGGGGCCGGATGGGCTTGTCATTATGTTGCAGAACAAAGGCTATGATGTGGCCAAAATCCAGTGATTTTATGATACCATTGAAAAACCCGTCGGAGCGGCCAACATTGAATTAGCGTTGGACCATCACTGGCGGGTTCTTGCTCTGGCTACGTTAGGAAATTCAGCTGATATTTTCCAGCGTGCCTAGATGTGCTTAACCTTTGGGCGCACAATATGCGGGGATTATACGTGAAAAAAGCCCCAAAATCAATGCCGGTGATGGGCGTTGAACTTATGGGACTTTTTAAAATTATTCTAAATTAATTCAGACACGACTCGGGAAGTCCAGATGAAGGCTAACTATGCCTATTGATCAGGATAAGAACCCAGATGCACGCTTAAATTAACGGCAGGTTCTATTATTTGGGCGACAGAACCATGATGATCTGACGGCCTTCCATTTTCGGGGCCTGTTCGACTTTGGCTGTTTCATTGAAATCTACCTGAACCCGTTTCAAAAGGTCCATGCCCAATTCCTGATGGGCCATTTCCCGGCCACGAAAGCGTAAGGTGACTTTAACTTTATCGCCTACACCAAGGAATTTTTCTACAGCGCGCATTTTTACATCATAATCATGCTTTTCAATACCAGGACGTAGCTTGATTTCCTTGACCTCAACCGTTTTCTGTTTCTTTTTGGCAAGGCTGGCTTTTTTCTGGGCGGCATAGCGGAACCGGCCATAATCCAGAATTTTGCACACAGGCGGTTCGGCATTGGGTGAAATCTCGACGAGGTCTAACCCGGCAGCTTTGGCCATAGTCAGTCCTTTTTCGATGTTCACAGTGCCATGATTTTCACCGCTGTCGTCTATCAATCTGATTTCGTCAGCGCTGATCTCTTTATTAACCCGTAATCCTTTTTTGGATGGGGGGCCTTGCATTGGTCGTCTGGCTATTTAATTTCCTCCTGCGGGGGACCATATTCTGGTAAAATCCCGCTTAGCTGTTAGAATCGGTGTAGTGATACTCTTTATTACTTAAAAAATAGGAAAAATGCAATGACCATTGATTTAATCTCTGGCCGATCTTGAATCTATTTTCGATTTATCTAAGGTATTTTTTAATTTTTTCTTAAATCTGGCGCTAAAGATTCCTCTTTTAATGCCTCAATTGCGGCGCTTAAATCAAGGGTTTTTTGTTGTTTTGATCCCAGCCGCCTGACCGTTACGGTATTTTCTTCTGCTTCTCGTCCGCCGATTACAAAAATGGCCGGTGTCTTAGCATGGGAATGTTCTCTGATCTTGTAATTGATCTTCTCACTGCGCAGGTCGATTTGAGCACGAAGGCCGTGGGCCTTTAATTGTTCGTATACGGTGCGCACATGATCGTCCTGATCGGATGTAATGCCAGTGACGACCACCTGTGTCGGGGCAAGCCATAAAGGGAAGCGTCCGGCGTGTTCTTCGATCAGGATACCGATGAAGCGTTCAAAGGAGCCTAGGATCGCCCGGTGAAGCATAACAGGACGATGTTTGTCATTGTCGGCGCCGATGTAATGAGCGTCTAGTCTTTCGGGCAGGATAAAGTCTGCCTGAAACGTGCCGCACTGCCAATCCCGGCCGATAGCATCGGTCAGGACAAATTCAAGTTTCGGGCCATAAAAGGCGCCTTCGCCGGGATTCAGAGTATATTCGATACCTGCGCTATCCACCGCGGCTTTCAGAGCAGATTCTGCTTTGTCCCAAATCTCATCACTGCCCGCGCGCACGTCTGGTCTGTCAGAGAATTTCACCCGAACATTGTCAAAACCGAAATCTTTATAGACTTCGAGGAGCATTTTACAAAAGCTTATGCATTCCTCGGTAATCTGATCTTCTGTACAGAAAATATGAGCATCATCCTGTGTGAAGGAGCGGACCCGCATCAGGCCATGCAATGCGCCCGAGGGTTCATAACGATGGCAGGAACCGAATTCTGCCAGACGCAGCGGTAAATCGCGGTAACTGACGATTCCCTGATTAAAGACCTGAACATGGCAGGGGCAATTCATGGGTTTTAACGCAAAAGTCCGGTTGTCGGCTTCTATGGTATACATATGCTCATGGAATTTATCCGCATGACCGGATTTTTCCCATAATTTATAATCCACCACCTGTGGCGTTTTGATTTCCTGATAACCATATTGTTTTTGCTTGCGGCGAATATAATCTTCGATCTGTTGATATATAGTCCAGCCATTGGGGTGCCAGAAAGGCATGCCCGCAGCTTCTTCTTGAAAATGGAACAGGCCCATTTCTTTGCCAAGCTTTCGGTGGTCACGCTTTTCAGCTTCTTCCAAACGGGTAAGATAGGCTTTCAGTTCTTTCTTGGTGCGCCAAGCTGTGCCGTAAATCCGTTGCAGCATTTCATTGTTGCTGTCCCCGCGCCAATAGGCCCCGGCCACTTTCATCAGCTTGAAACAATCTTTGCCAAGCTTTCCAGTGCTGGGCAAATGGGGGCCACGGCATAGGTCAATGAAGTCACCCTGACGATATAATGTGATGGTCTGGCCTTCGGGGATCGCGGAGATCAGTTCGGCTTTATATTCCTCGCCCATGTCACGGAAGAACTGGATGGCCTCATCCCGGTCCATTTCCGTGCGCGTGATGACTTCGTCCCGCTCAATAATTTCCACCATACGCTTTTCGATGACCACAAGATCTTCTGTGGTGAAGGGGTCTTTCCGGGCAAAATCGTAATAAAAGCCATTCTCGATAGAGGGGCCGATGGTGACTTGAGTGTCAGGGTAAAGCTCTTTCACGGCTTCGGCCAGAATATGGGCCGCGTCATGGCGGAAAATCTCAAGAGCAGCTTCATCCCGGTTGGTGATGATGGAGACGCTTGAATCCTGCGTTATTTCCCGACTGAGATCCCATTGCTCACCCTTAACCACGATGGCAATAGCCGCCTTGGCAAGTCCCGGTCCAATATCAGATGCTAGCGTGCTGCCAGTCACCGGACCAGGATAGGTGCGGATGCTGCCATCAGGCAGGGTTAAGGCGACATTTTCACTTTTATTCATCTGATCACTCATTTTTTTATCGATGTAGTTTTTATATACGCAAAAGCATATATTGTTTCAGCGTGACATTATAAGGAAATGTTTCAGTGTCAAGTAGCAGTTGCGTTTTTGCGGCGGCTTTGCCATAAAAAACAGTATTTATAGTCAATTCAAGGACCGCATATGGATTACATTAATCATAAGGACCGCAAGCTGGCCTATATCTCTCTGCAGGGAGACGGGCCGACAGTTGTCTTTTTTCCGGGGCTTATGTCGGATATGGAAGGTGCAAAGGCCGTGGCACTGGCCGCTTTTTGTGCATCCCGTGGACAGGCATTCGTGCGCTTTGATTATTCAGGTCACGGGAAATCGTCCGGTGAATTTACCGATGGCACGATCGGGGCATGGGCCGAGGATGCCATGGCGATCCTTAATCAGGTGACCGGCGGGGACTTGATTCTGGTCGGGTCGAGCATGGGCGGTTGGATTGGGTTGCTTTGTGCGCTTAAACTGGGCGATAGAGTGAAGGGGTTTGTTGGATTGGCGGCGGCGCCGGACTTCACCAAGGAGCTTTGTTGGGATAAATATTCTGATGAGATCAAGGCCACATTGGAACAGGACGGGGTTTATTATGAGGACTGTGATTACGGCGATGAGCCCTATGCCATGACGTTGAAGCTATTGCAGGAAGGTAATGACCATTTGTTGCTGGATAAGGAGATCGATCTGACCTGTCCTGTGCGCTTGATTCAGGGGGGGCGTGACCCGGATGTGCCGCCGATCACGGCACAACGGATCGCGGACCGTTTGACCTCAGACGATGTGGTGGTGACTTATGTGAAGAACGGCGATCACCGCCTGTCCACGGATGCGGACCTGAAACGGTTGTGTCAGGTGGTTAAGGAGATTTCCGGACCAATGCGGTGAAGCCTTCTTTGTAGCTGGGGTATTTCAGCGTGACGCCCAATTCCTGTTTGATGCGGTCATTTCGAACGCGTTTGTTTTCTGAATAGAATATTCGCATCATGGGAGATATTGCAGCGTCATTTATATCTATGGCCGGTAAAGGCGGGCGGTTCAGCAGGTCGCAGATATAATCAATGACATCCGGGGACGAGGCAGGCAGGTCATCGACCACATTATAGCTTTGTCCCGGATTTGGCCTATCCATAGAGGCGGTCAGTATCTGTGAAATATCCTCCACATGAATGCGGGAAAAATATTGGCCTTGCTTGATGATTTTCTGAAGACGTCCAGCCTTCAAGTTGGAAAGCTGGCCACGTTCCGGCCCATAGATACTGCCGAGCCGAAATATATGTACGGGCATCTGATGGGTGCGATAAAGCTGGAGCCAGTCTTGTTCAGCGTCCCATCTTGTCCGGCCCTTGGATGAGGTCGGAGCCGGGACAGTTTCGTCATCAACCCAATCGCCCTTGCGGTCGCCGTAAACGCCGGTGGTAGACAGATAGCCTAGCCATTTCAGGTTTTTAAGTTTTAATATTGCCGCATGGTGAAGATGCAGGACCGGATCTCCTATATCATCCTGTGGAGCGATGGAAATCAATATATGTGTCACTTCTGATAATATATTGTCTATGGAGGCCATAGGTTCTTTGCCATCAAAGATATGGGTATCAACATCCGCTATAGGCTTGTCAGGTAATGTGCGGCAGCAGCCGGAAAACAGCCAGTCGCTATTCTGTTCTTTTAACCGCTGGATAAGGTTTCGCGCACTATAGCCTAAACCAAAACAGAATAGCTTTTTTTGCATTTAATGTCCTTTGTCCCTAATTTTAGCCTTAATGATTATTATATTGGTTTGATCTTATTTAGTTTTAAGGACATATTCCCACAAATGAAATATTTATTTTTAACGATCACCGCGATGGGCCTTTTGTTCTCTGTGGCATATGCTACAGAGTCCGACGCCGGAAAGTACCAGAAATGCATGGGTTTGGTGGAAAATAATGCGCCAGAGGCGGTTATATATGCCAATGACTGGATATTTGGTGGCGGAGGGCGTATTCCCGCAGGTCATTGTAAGGCGCTTGCCCTGCTGGCTAGGGGGGAAGTCATAGATTCGGCTATTCTTTTGGAGAAGCTGGCGGAAGATTTAGTTATTAAAGGGGATGCTAACCAAGCGGATGTTCGAAAGAATGCGGGGCTAAGGGTGCAACTCTATGCTCAGGCGGCGTTGGCTTGGAAAGAGGCTGGATATAAGGATAAATCCAAATTTGATAAAGCCTATGTGGCCTATAGTTCGGCACTGGTTGCTATTGGGGAGGAAAAACTGTCAAGTGACCGGACAATATTTTACGAATTATTTTTAGGGCGGGGAACGCTACAGATCCTGCGCGGCCAGTATAAGGCGGCGGTGGAAGATTTTACGCTCGCCATTGAAAAAGACAGTCGGCAGTTCGAAGTATTTCTACAGCGGGCCAAGGCTTATCGCAAGCGTCGTATCTATTTGAAAGCGCAACTGGATTTAAAAGTAGCGACAAAATTATCCGGTGGACACCCGGGAATTTTGCTGGAGCGCGGGATCATTTTTCGGGAGCAAGGGAAAAAGTCAGAAGCCCGATTAGCGTGGCAGAATGTGATTGACCTTTATCCGAAATCTGAAGAGGCAAATATGGCGATCACAAACGTTGAAATGCTCGAACGGGGGCAATAGCCTCAATTATGACATATTTGGAAGACAGTCTGCTCGAACTTAAATTATGGTTGACGAGATCAACATTTGACACGAGGAGACTTCTCTATGCGTAAATTTACTGCAAAAACTGTTTCACCTAAATTGATGGTTGCTATTATAGCTGCTGCTTCTTTTGCCTTTGCCCCTGCGATCACCCATGCCGGTGAAAAAGGCCAGCAGAAAAAAGCCGAAATGATGATGAAAAAGGACGCTAAAAAAGCGGATCATGAGGCTCATAAAGCTGAGAAAATGGCTGATAAAGAAGCGCATAAGGCGATGAAAAAGGATCACAAAGATGATCATAAAGCCATGAAAAAAGAGCATAAAGATATGAAAAAGAAAATGGATCATTAATCCATACTTAATTCATTTTTTAAAGAGGAGGTTTTCGGACCTCCTCTTTTTATTTCCATTCCCGGCGGACATCTTCGTCCAGATCGTCGGTAAGATGTATATCCCTCAGCCTGTGCCAGTCACTTTCATCGCATAGCTGACCGGCGGCCCATACGGCCATGGCCTGTATGAAGGGGGAAGGGTCGTCAAGCTTGTCCGTTACCTTAGAGAGTAGGGCCGGATTTCCGCTATTGCCGATGGCGATCAACACATTTCGAATGAAATAATCCCGGCCAATACGTTTGATAGGTGACCCGGAAAAGACTTGCCGGAAAGTGCTGTCGTCCAGCTCCACAAGGTCGGCCAAAGCGGGGAAGGCCAGCTCGACACGGGGCAGATACGCGGGCTCATCCAGCTTTTTAGCATATTTGTTCCACGGACAGACGGCCAGACAATCATCACAGCCATAGATGCGGTTGCCTATGGGGGTGCGGAATTCTTCGGCGATATGGCCCTTATATTCGATGGTGAGATAAGATATGCAGCGCCGGGCATCCAGCTGATTAGGGGCGGGAAAGGCCTTTGTCGGGCAGATGTCGAGGCATTTCTGACAGCTGCCGCAATGGTCCTCTTCGGGCTGGTCCGGTTCGAGGTCAAGGGTGGTGAAGATGCTACCCAGAAAAAGCCATGAGCCATATTCACGGCTGACCAGATTAGTATGTTTCCCCTGCCAACCAAGTCCGGCTTTTTCCGCCAGTGGCTTTTCCATGACAGGAGCGGTATCCACAAAGACTTTGACCTCTGCCTGAAATTGCCGGTGAATATCGCGGGCCACCTGTTTAAGCTTTTTCTTGACCACGTCATGATAATCTTTACCTCGGGCATAGACCGAGATATTACCCCTGTCCGTCAGTTTTAGATTTTCAAGCGGATCATGGGCCGGGCCATAATTCATGGCGAGCAAGACAATGCTGTTGACCTCTGGCCACAGGGTGCGCGGGTCGGCGCGGCGGTCGGCCTTTTCCTTCATCCAGGCCATATCACCATGGCGCTGCTTATTCAGAAATTCCTGAAAATGGGCGGCTTGGCTGTGTAGTCCATCGGGGGCTGTGATTCTGACCAGATCAAAACCCGCTTCCCGTGCGGTCCTTAGGATGTGATCCTTGACGGCGTGTTTGTTCGACATGATATCAAAAGTCAAGATTTTTATAATGGGGAACGGGCGGCAGTCCGGCTATGAGGTCTTGCAATAGGGGCCGGAAAGAGGGGCGGGATTTGATCCGGGCATACCAATCCTTTGCGCCGCTAAAATTATCCCAAGGGACGTCGCCCAGATAATCAATGCAGGATAAATGGGCCGCTGCCGCAATGTCAGCATAGGAGATATTGTCTCCGCCCAGCCAGTTGCGGCGTTCCGCCAGATATTCAATATATTTTAAATGTTGTTTAATGTTGCTGGCGGCGCAGCGGATATTGCTGGCCTCCGTTACGCCGAGCTTGAGAAAACGTTTCAGAACCTTCTCGGTAATGAGTAAGGAGGTGACTTCTTCGTTGAACTTGACGTCAAACCAATCGGTCAACCGCCGGACTTCGGCCCGCTCTTCCGGTGTGTTGCCCAATAATGGGTCGTCGGTACAGGTTTCTTCCAGATATTCACGGATGGCATAGCTGCCCGTCAGGATCGGTCCGTCATCCAGCATCAGGACGGGAACAGTTCCCGCCGGGTTTAGTACAAGAAAATCATGCCGCCGGGTCCATGGCAGTTCAAGGACCATTTCAAATTCAATGCCTTTTTCCATGAGCAGAATACGGATTGCTCTTGAGCAGGGTGAAAACCAATAATGATATAATTTATTCATAAGCAGGAGTTTACATAATGCTGCCGGAAATGTCCTCGAAAAAATCGGGGTGGAGCGAACTATTTTGCTAATATTTAAATAGTTGAATAATTGTTTAAGTATTGGTATTAATAACATATGGAAAAAATGCATGAAGACGAGGCTTTGGAGTTGGCCGGGATATTTCATTTGTTGGGCGATGCCAGCAGATTAAGGATTGTCTATGCCTGTTTGGATGCTCCGGTGAGCGCTGGGACGCTGGCGGAGGGGCTTGGTATGAGTCCGTCGTTGGTCAGCCATCATCTGCGCTTGTTAAAAGCGGCGCGTATTCTGTCCAGTGACCGGCAGGGGCGGAAGATCTTTTATGTGGCTCAGGATGACCATATTCGGGATATGCTGAGGGATATGGCAATTCATATCACGGAAGATCAGGGGGAAATATAATGTCAGGATGTTGTGATCATGATGATATTGATGAAGTTGTCTTGCAGGTAAAATCATTTCGTATCGTGTTATGGGTGGTTTTGTTGATTAACGGAATCATGTTCGTCGCAGAATTCAGTAGTGCGTTTTTTGCAGGCTCGGTATCATTACAGGCGGATGCGCTGGACTTTCTCGGGGATACGGTGACCTATGCTTTGACCTTGATGGCGCTGGGTTTTTCCTTGCAGGTTAAGGCAAAGGTAGCCATGTTCAAGGGGCTTAGTCTGGGTCTGTTGGGTCTGTGGGTCTATGGCCAGATGCTCTATTATCTTATGCAGGGCCGGGTGCCGTCCTTTGAAATTATGGGGATGATGGGCGTGATTGCTTTCTTTGCCAATCTGTTCAGTGCAGTGTTGCTGTATCGTTTCAGGGTGGGGGACAGTAATATGCAATCTGTCTGGCTTTGCTCGCGCAATGACGCCATTGGTAATCTGGCGATTATTGTGGCTGCATCAGGTGTTTTTGCCACCGGGGCTGGTTGGCCGGATTTTGTGGTGGCGTCCATCATGGCCAGCCTTTCGGTAACGGCTAGTTACCGAATTATAAGGCTGGCGCGTGAGGAATTAAAAGAAAGTCTGGCTTAAATTCCAGCTTATATTAAAGACGCATCGGAAGCGGGGGGTAGATCTTCTTCCAAGATGGCGATGTTCAGGGCGTAGGATACTTCACCTTCGTCTTCGTCCCGATAGATAACGCCAAGGAATTCACTGTCAAAATGCAATTCCATGCTGCCATCTTTTTGGTTGCCGCCCTCAAGTTTGAATTTGGTTGTTTCGAATTTGTCATTCAAATATTTACGCAAGCGCATAACTTCTGTTCTGTTCATAGTCATTCCTCAAATAATCGTTCCAGCTTGGTCAGATAGGGTTTTAGGGTTTTTTGGTCAGCTTTGTCATGCTCTGACAAATTTGTTGTCATTGCGATCATTTGATTCAAACTGCCCAAAATTTGTGTTTTCATTTCCGGTGATAAATATTCGTTTTTTTTGACTTCTTCAATACTTACTTGCATTTCCTGTAATTTTTCGGGTGTTAGCTCTGCAATCATCTTTAAAGACATATAGGCTTTCATGACTCTGTCGCCCACAGTAGCCCATTGTTGGGGGGAGGAAAATCCGGCGTTGTGAACGATTGCTTCGAATTCTCCATAGGCTTTATGACCGGTTATTTCTGTTAGTGACTGGGACATGGGCGTGAAATTGGTAAAATCGTCAGGAGCCACCATGGGGGCTTGGTCTTCTGCTGATTTGTTATTATTTTCTTCAAAATCATATTTGTCGCCTAATTTTTGCAGCGGTTTCATGGCATTCATGAAATGCTGTATGTCATTCCCGCTTAAATGTGTTTCGGCATGGAGGGCGGAGAGGCTGCCCAAAAAAAGAAATATGCTGATGCTGACGGAGACGATTATTTTCATTTTGGTTTCTCATCTATTCTGGGTTTGAAACAGGCCTTGTTATTATCTGGCGTCTTAATCATATACATTTTGGGTCTTAACGCATAAGTATTATGCCTGTTTTTTTGGTGAGGCGCATCACATTTATTTATGTTGGTGGTATGGCTTCATCTAGTGGCTTGAAGGGTCTTTTTTGCTTGCCCTTTTGCCGAGAAACAAATAAGACTTCCGGGGGGCGTATAAAGCTTTGCTATATGAGCGAATTCCTTTATGTTATGCTCCTGTGATTATGGAAAATATGATCATAGACATTGATGATCATATATATTTTAGGAAAACGGAATTATTCCCCGTAGGAGGTTAAATGACTCAGCCTTTGATGCCAATGGCGACAGCCGTATGGTTAGTTGACAATACAAGCCTGTCTTTTAGACAGATTGGTGAACTTTGTAGTCTGCACGAATTGGAAGTGCAGGGCATTGCCGATGAACAGGTGGCGCAGAATATTGTTGGACTGGATCCGATTGTGAACGGTCAGATGACCTGGGCTGATATTGAACGTTGTCAGAAAGATTCATCGGCCAGTTTGGAATTGGTTAAGGATGAAATTCCGGCCAAGATCCGCTCCGGTGGTGCGCGCTATACGCCTGTATCAAAAAGGCAGGACAAGCCCGATGCGATTGCATGGCTGTTGAAGTTCCATCCAGAACTTACTATTGCTCAGATATGCCGTTTGGTGGGGACAACGAAACCAACCATTCTGGCAATTCGCGAACGTAGCCATTGGAATATGAGCGAAATCAAACCCGTTGACCCGGTCTTGCTTGGTCTGTGTAAGCAGGGCGAATTGGATGAGGCTGTTGAAAAATCTGCTCCGCCAGTTGTCGAAGAAGAGGTTGAGGAAACAGATTCTGGCACCGATGGCGCAGAATTGGATGCTTCAGAAAAAGTGACGGAAGCCGAAGACGTTGCGTCAGAGTCCTAGACGTAGAATTCTAGAAGTAGAATCTTAGGCCATATCTTAAAGTTTATTATAACCTCTGGCGGGAGCCAGAGGCGTAATTGGTGTGGCTATACTCTTTGACCGAATTCCAAATGTCATTCTTCGGGGATTTATCTTTGATGATTTAAATGGTGAGCTCTAAGAAATATTTCCGTTTAAATTTTTCTATTTTCCGGCGAGTGTTTTCCTGTAATTGGACCCCCGCCGGTTAAACAGGTGAGGGGTGCATTTTTTATCCGGCTTGTTTGAACCGTTCGATCTCATCTTTAAGCTTCAGTTTTTCTTTTTTTAATTCGTGAAGTATGACGCTATCGGGGGAAGGTCGATGTTCCTCTTTAAGGATAATGTTGTCAAGTTTTTGATGTTTTTCTGAAAGTGTTGCAAGATGAGATTCTACATGCATATTTAGTTCTCCTGTTTGGAAGGATTAGCCATGAGATTAGACCATAAAAGTGAGATATTGTCACGAAAATCTATGATTTTCCCTCAAATATTGGCATAATGGGAAATATTATTTGAAAAAATTTATTAATATTTCGTGTGACTTTCTGAAAGTTTTAAGGATAGGCGTTCATGGCGGCGACAAAAGATAAAATCATTATCGGTATTTCCGGTGCATCGGGGATTTGTTACGGCGTGCGTCTGTTGGAACTTTTGCGGCCGCTGGATTTGGAGACGCATCTGGTTATGTCGCGTTCGGCCAAAGTTACATTGGCCTATGAAATGGATATGAAGGTTGCCGAGGTGCAGGCGTTGGCGGACTATGTTCATAAGCCGGATGATATTGGGGCCTCTATAGCCAGTGGTTCTGTTAAAACATTGGGTATGCTCATTGCCCCCTGTTCCATCAGGTCAATGTCGGAAATTGCGACGGGTGTCACGTCAAGCTTGTTGACTCGTGCGGCGGATGTGACATTAAAAGAGCGGCGCAAGCTGGTATTGATGGTTCGGGAAACGCCGTTTCATACCGGGCATCTGCGCACCATGACGTCATTGTCAGAGATGGGAGCAATCATTGCACCGCCGGTTCCGGCAATGTATGCAAAACCACAGACGATTGAGGATATGATAGACCATACTTTGGGTCGAATGCTTGATTTGTTTGATATTGATATTCCAGAAGTGCGGCGGTGGAAATCCGAAGAATGTTAAGGTCACGGCATTTGAAATATGTTATAATATTCGTCGAGACCTCTTGAGGGATTTTTTAGGACTGTTCCTGACCAACTCTGAATTTTGCGTAGGCTATATTATTGATATGATGATGGATGAAAGTGAAATTGCTGAAAAAATTCAGCAACTTGTGGTGCAGCACAGGGATCTTGATACGGCGATACAGGCTTTGATCGATAGCGGAAAATCAGACATACTCCAGATTCGGCGGCTTAAAAAGCAAAAGCTGTTTCTTCGGGATAAGATATCCCGGATGGAGGATGATTTGTTGCCGGACATCATCGCTTAACGGCAAAAGACGCGCGTCATATCTTATATTATAGCATCTTTAATATCAGGGGCGATTGCCGCTATTGTTTCTTCAATTCTTTTTTGTGGGCATACATGTTTTGGTCGGCCTGATCCAAGGCTTGGTCTGCGCTTTCATGGCCCATAAGGGGATGAATGCCATAGGCAACCTTGAGTATGATCTGTTTGCCTTTCCAATTCAGGGGGGTGCTGGTGATGGCGTTGATCAGGGACTGGGCTTTTCCCTTTGCCATAGTTTCATTTGCCTTGGGTAGAATAATCCCAAATTCGTCTCCCCCTAACCGACCAATGATATCTGAATCACGAAGGTTTCGTACAATGACATTGGCTATGTGGGAAAGGGCCGCATCCCGGCTTTATGGCCATAGGTGTCGTTGATTTTCTTTAAATCATTCATGTCCAGATAAATGAGTGAGCTGTTGATACCATAGCGCTGGGAATAGGAAATCATCCGGGTCATTTCCCGCACGAAAGCGCGTCTGTTGGAAATAGAGAGTAGGCTGTCCTGATCGGCAAGTTTTTCCAGTTCGGATATTTTGCGGTGGGCCAGTTCCAGGTCTTTACGCATATTGTCAACTTCTGACATCAGCATCATAATGGCTGTGCGTACCTTTTCCGTCATTTCTTCCGGGGGGATGCCCATGACGCTGCTGGTATCCTGAATGTTGCGGGCCGCTGTTGTCGCGTTTGTTTGTGCAGATCCCTTAACGGTGCCGACAGCTTTCCGGCGCAGGGGTTCGGCCCTTCGGGTTGGTCCTGTTGTTGGTACTCTCATAGGTTAAACCTGATAAACTGAATTCATTTTTTAAGTTGGTTATATAATAGCATGATTTATTATATTATCCAGAAAGCTTTCTCGCGTTTGTCAAATGCATGCCGGCCTAGTGGGAGCTTTGAAGGGGGGCGAGGTTATCGACTGAATAATTTCTACAAAAATATTGCCGAAGACGTTCAGTGTTCTTCGAGCATGGCGTGCTAATGACCAAGCGGGAATGCAGCCTGCGTGGCGCGAGAACGCAACTCAGGCGATTTATCGCCGGAAAGAAGGCGACAGAAAGCTTGCACTTGGGCAGGGGATCGTTATAATCCGCGCCTTTCTGCTGAATTTTACGATGGGAATAAAATGATGAGCGAGACAAAAGCTGTTGTCGGAGTGATAATGGGCAGCCAGTCTGATTGGCATGTTATGAAGCAGGCGACGGATGTTCTGGATCAGCTTGGTATAGCCTATGAGGCAAAGATTGTATCCGCTCACCGGACGCCAAAACGGTTGGTTGAATATGCTGAAACGGCTATTTCACGAGGATTGAAAGTGGTTATCGCCGGAGCTGGTGGGGCCGCTCATCTTCCGGGAATGGTGGCGTCTTTAACTGTGTTGCCTGTTCTTGGGGTGCCGGTGGAAAGTAAATCATTAAAGGGGATGGATAGTCTTTTGTCCATCGTGCAAATGCCCGGCGGTGTTCCGGTGGGGACGTTGGCTATTGGGCCGGCTGGTGCTAAGAATGCAGGCCTTATGGCGGCCTCTATTATAGCTCTTCTGGACCCGAAAGTGGCGGAGAAACTGACAGCATGGCGGGCCGCGCAAACGGAATCCGTCGCATCAGAGCCGGTTGATCAATGAGTTCGTCATCAGAAATAATGAAACTTTCCCCTGGAGCCGTCATCGGTATTCTTGGCGGGGGGCAGTTGGGCCGGATGCTGGCGATGGCAGCAGCACAGCTTGGTTTTCATACACATATATATTGTCCTGATGAACGCAATCCAGCAGAACAAGTTACCGATCGTTTGAGTCGTAACGACTACAATGACGAAGCGGCGTTGGTGAGATTTGCCAAAGCGGTTGATGTGGTGACATATGAATTTGAGAATATCCCAGTGGAGAGTGTTGAGATATTACGTCAGCATGTGCCGGTTTTCCCTAGTGCGCAGGTGCTGCGGGTTTCTCAGGATCGATTGCATGAAAAAGACTTCTTGAATGATATTGGTATTGCGACAGCGCCTTATGTGGCTGTGGCGACCATGGATGAGGCGGCAGAGGCCTTGAAAAAGATTGGTTTGCCAGTAGTGTTGAAAACCCGGCGGTTTGGCTACGACGGTAAGGGGCAGGCTATTGTCAAGGATGTCGCAGATTTGGCCGATGCCTGGGCAGGGCTTAAATCCAATGATGTGATCGTGGAAGGTTTTATTCCGTTTGATATGGAAATATCGGTTTTGGCGGCACGGGGCCAGGACGGTGATATTAAATGTTTTGATCCAGCAGAAAATATTCATAAAAATCATATTTTGGACTTGTCCATTGCGCCGGCCCGTATTAATGCTGATTTGCGGCGTGAGGCCGTTGATATTGCCCGTCATATTGTGGCAGAACTGGAATATGTCGGGGTTTTGGCCGTGGAATTTTTCGTGTCCTCAACGGCACCAATTTTCCGGGTGAATGAAATCGCACCGCGCGTTCATAATAGTGGTCATTGGTCCATAGAGGCCTGTCCGACCAGTCAGTTTGAGCAGCATATTCGGGCTATTTGCGGCCTTCCTCTCGGCGATACCACCCTATATGGGCGGGCAGAGATGAAAAATCTGATTGGCGATGATATTTTTGATATGGATATTTATTTAAAAGATCCTGATGCCAATTTTCATCATTATGGCAAGATGCAGGCTCGTCCCGGACGGAAAATGGGGCATGTTACCCGGATATTACCAACGGTAAAATAACCATGGCTTAAGGGGCGTGATATCCTGTTTCCTCTTATGTCTATGTCCGGGCTGTCTAAGGGTATCTGAAATTGCTTATTTTTTTCCATATGTCCGGGCAATTGGCGGTCATATTGGCGGCTTGTTCTTTGATTCGGGCCTTGCTTTTCTCAAATTGCATGACGTTATTGATACGCCGATCAAGAAAATCCCATGTTTCTTTATAGTCTTCTGATTCGTCATTCAGCCAGTAAAGCAATGTGGATGTGTAAACCGCAGACAGGGTCATGCGTTTGGTATAGAAATTAAAATCCGTGGAGGGATCGTGGATGGTTTTCCACATGGCGTCTACGGTTCGATAGAGAATTTTCAGGCCAGTTGCGCCGTGGGAAGGTAGCGCGAGATAAGTTACGGCCCGGCGGGTGGCTTCGCGGATATCTTCTTCTGCTTCGATGCGCGTACGAACGAGTCGGGTTATTTTCTCACGTATTTTTAAGGCTGCCATTGTTTTTTCCGAACAGGCATCACGCATTTTCTGATCTTGCTGGCTGGCGAGCAAGTCGATCATGTCGCTGGCACCGCCAGGAAAAGCCAGCTTGCCCAGGCCGGGGTCAATATCCAGATCCTTTGCCGCATGGGTTAAAGTCCGATCGGACCAGCCATCAAAGGGAACGTGGGGCAGGGCCGCCTCAAGCAGAGGAATGCGTAATTCATCAGGAATATCGGAGGAGCTATCGCTATGTTGTGATGTCATTTTTGCCTCAAAATCTGTATCATTTGACATGTATTTTACGCCTTGTTAGGATTATTACCATAAAATACTTCACAAGTGGGTCGGCTTTTGTTAGAACTCACTGCTCTTTAAGAGTCTTTCGGGATTTTTAGAGGGTTATTTTAACAACTAACCCTAGAAAGGAGTGTGACAGACCAATGCAGGTTTCTGTCCGCGACAATAACGTAGACCAAGCTCTTCGTGCGCTGAAGAAAAAATTGCAGCGTGAAGGCGTGTATCGTGAAATGAAGATGCGTAGATTCTTTGAAAAGCCTTCTGAAAAGAGAGCCCGTGAATCAGCTGCTGCCGTTAGACGAGCTCGTAAGCTTGATCGTAAACGTATGGAACGCGACGGCGTTATCTAACATCGTTTCGTTAAATTTTCTAAAAGGCCGTCCTCAATACTTTGAGGTGCGGCTTTTTTACGATATACTCAATAAAAATCATTCAGTATGACAAAATATATTCAGCATGACAGGGAACTTATGATCGAAATCGTTGAAACCCGGCAAATAGGATTCAGAAAATGGGCTGATCTTTATAAGACCTATGCAGAATTTTATCAGGTATCCATGACGGAAGAGCAGTTGCAAACCGCTTGGGCCTGGCTTTCCGGACATGAGACGGAGTTGCGTGGGATTGCCGCACTTCTTGATGGTGAACCTAAGGGAATTATTCATTATCGTCGCTTTCTACGTCCTATGTCGGGTGAGGTTGGTATTTTCATGGATGATATTTTTGTTTGCTCCTCCGTGCGCCGTCAGGGTGTGGGGAATGCTCTGCTGGAACGGCTCCAGCATATTGCAGAGGTTCAGGATTGTACCGTTATACGGTGGATGACAGCGGAAAATAACCGGGGCGCGCACAGGTTCTACGATCAGTTTGGTAAGCTTACCAAATGGATAACCTATGATCATAATATGAGCGATGAGGATGTTCCCGACAAAAAATAAGGCAGGTTTCCAAAAATTTGGCCGTGATGTTCCCGGCCTTCAAGTTCCGGATTTCCATGCCGGATTAAAATGGCGTGGGGCGGACCTGCAAACCCTGCGTAATACAATCGTGGGTCCGGCTATGGCTCTGACGCCAGGTTTTCAGCGGGTCAGCTTCGATATGGGGACAGGGCAAAGTCTGCAAGCCGCCTTTCATCCCTCTTCCAAATCCGGGCGTCTGCCCTTGATCATTATCATTCATGGCATGTCGGGAGATGAAAAATCGCCCAATGTGGTTTCGTCGGCAGCGCATTTCTGCTCTCTGGGTTTTCCCGTGCTGCGCCTTAACCTGCGCGGGGCTGGACCATCGGCAGAAACGAGTGTCGGGCCCTATCATGGTGGATTGAGTGAGGATCTGGCGCGGGTCGTGGATCAGGTGTTATGCCGTGATTACGGTGCCGGGGTCGTGCTGTACGGGATTTCTCTAGGCGGGAACATGATGTTGAAATACTTGGGAGAGAGAGGGGCTGAGGCTCCTATTAAGGCCGCAATTGCGGTTAGTGCGCCGCTGTGCCTAAAGGCGGTTCAGTGTCGCATTATGGCGTCTCGAAATAGGCTATATCATAATTACCTTCTGCTCGGAATGAAGAAGTATGCCAAACAAATGACGGGGCAGCATGATGAGGCGTTGATAGAGAAGGCGCAGGCGGCAAATCTTTATTTGAATATGATGATCAATTTACGGCTCCGGCGCACGGTATGGCGGGCGCAGACGAATATTATCGGCTCCATTCAGCGACAAATTTTATTGATCGGATAAATATTCCGACGTTACTGGTTCATGCGGAGAATGACCCTTGGGTTCCCGTGGCAGATTATCATCGCCGAGAATGGGCCATGAATGGGGCCATAAGTCTTTTGAT
>JAESRB010000261.1 GCA_016764855.1 Emcibacter sp. | reverse complement strand
GGCGTTGTTGCATGATACCATCGAAGATACCATTGCGACCCACGAACAGATAGAGGAGTTGTTCGGGAGGATATTGCCAAAATGGTTGATGGCGTCACCAAGATGTCCGAAATCACCTATTCATCGGAAAGTGCAAAGCAGGCGGAAAATTTCCGTAAATTTCTGTTGGCCATGTCCCATGATATTCGTGTCTTGTTGGTGAAGCTTGCGGACCGGCTTCACAATATGCGGACCTTGACCCATATTAAAAAACCGGAAAAAAGGCTGCGTATTGCCCGGGAGACACTGGATATATATGCGCCGCTTGCGGAACGTATCGGGATGCAGGAAATTAAGGAAGAATTAGAAGCTCTTGCTTTCCCCCATGTTTATCCTGAGGCTCACGAATCAATTCTAAAGCGTATGAATCAGATTCATGCCAATACGGATAGTATAAAAGATACCGTAGTCGCGGAGCTTGAACGGTTGCTGTTGGCCGCAGGGATTGAGGCTGAGGTTTTTGGTCGTGAGAAAAAGCTTTATTCAATTTGGCGGAAAATGACCTATCGTCATGTGAGTCTGGATGATCAGGCGGATATTATCGCCTTTCGGGTTATCGTGGATGATGCGGAAACCTGTTATCGGGCGTTGGGCGTGGTGCATGGCAAGTGGCAGGCAATTCCGGGGCTGATCAAGGATTATGTCTCAATGCCAAAGCCCAATGGCTATCAGTCAATTCATACGGCCGTTCTTGGACCGCAGAAAAAGCGCATCGAAATTCAAATCCGGTCATCGGAGATGGATGCGGTGGCAGAGCAGGGGGTCGCGGCTCACTGGCTCTATAAGCAGCATTCTTCTGACAATGAAGGAGCGCAATATAAATGGCTCAAGGATTTGCTGGAAATCATGGAGCATGCGGAAAGCCCGGATGAATTTCTGGAACATACCAAGCTTGCCATGTATCAAAACCAGGTATTCTGCTTTACGCCAAAGGGCCAGCTTGTCAATTTGCCGCAAGGCTCGACGGTGGTTGATTTTGCCTATGCGGTGCATACGGACGTGGGGGACAGTTGCGTTGGGGGCAAGGTGAATGGTAACCCGGTACAGCTTCGTAGCCGGTTGGTGAATGGGGATCAGATAGAAATACTGCGCTCTACAGCGCAGCAGCCATCGCCGAATTGGTTGAGCTTTGTGATTACTGGTAAGGCCAAAGCGGCCATCCGCCGTTTTATCAGCCATAAGAAAAAAGATGAATATCAGGCCTTGGGCCGAACATTGTTGGATCGGGCGTTTGCCATAGAAGATCGGGAGATAAATGATAAGGCTCTTGTTCTTTGTGCGTCTAAATTACGGCTGAATACCATCGGCGAGATTTATGAATTGGTTGGCAAGGGGGAATTGCCTGCTCGAAAAATTCTGGAAACTATATATCCGGGGATTAAACTGAATGGGGGTCATTCTCTGACATCGGCTAGAATGCTTGATGTAGATATGAACAGCAAAGGCGGGGACCATTCCGTACCCATCAGGGGATTGACGCCGGGCCTTGCCGTGCATATGTCCGATTGTTGTCATCCGATCATGGGGGACCGAATTGTAGGGATCGTTACAACCGGTAAGGGCATCATGGTACATACCATTGATTGTGAGGCGCTGGATGTTTACAGCGATACGCCAGAATCATGGCTGGATCTGTCTTGGCAAGCGCAAGAAGAAGATAATAATGTTTTTGTCAGCCGGATAGAAATTTTGTTGGAACATTTGCCGGGCGCTCTGGCAGCGGTGTTAACGGTCGTGGCCCGGGAAAAGGGAAATATCAGCAATATAAAATTTATTGAACGGGCAACGGAATTGTTCAGGATAACGCTTGATATTGAGGTAAGAGATGTTAAACATCTCACCAGTATAATAGCGGCCTTGCGGGCAAGCGAGCAGGTAAACTCGGTTGAGCGGGCCTTTAGGTGATAAGTAAGGGTAAGATTATGGATCGTGAAGAAGTTTTAGATTATTTCAGGCGAGCGGATGCCTTACTAGAGGGCCATTTTATCCTTTCTTCGGGTCTTCATGCCGCCCGTTATCTTCAATGTGCGCGGGTGATGATGGACCCTGTGGCGGCGGCAACATTATGCAAGAGCCTTGCGGACAAAATTATGACAACTTTAGGGGTGACAATAGATCTTGTCGTCTCCCCCGCTATGGGCGGTGTGGTTGTCGGTTATGAAATGGGTCGTCAGTTGGGCGTTAACGCGATCTTCACTGAAAGAGTTGATGGGGAACTTACTTTGCGCCGGGGATTCGAAATACCCAAAGGAGCAAAAGTTCTTATGGCGGAAGACATTGTGACGACAGGCTTGTCATCGCGGGAATGTATCAAGGTCATTAATGAATATGGTGGCCAGGTGGTGGCAGCCAGTTGTCTTATTGACCGCAGTGATGGTGCTGCCGATGTGGGGGTGCCTCTGGTATCGTTGGCCGGGTTGGCTATTCCGGCCTATGCCGCGGACGACTTGCCTCCAGAGCTGGCGGCTATTCCAGCGCGGAAACCGGGCAGTAGGGGATTGAAATAAGGCTCATATGTTGATGAGCTGGTAAAGGATAGAAATCTGTTCAGGCGCCGTAAAAAGAAACATGTTGTGGCTGCAATCCGGGAATATATATGGCCTTCCGCGGGTTGGCGGCGGGCGCTAAGCTATATGCGCCATCGTGTTGCACGGATTCCGGGAACGCCCTATGCCATTGCGGCGGGCTTCGCGTGTGGTGCTGCGATATCTTTCATGCCTTTCCTCGGGTTTCATTTTTTTCTGGCGGCTCTCTTGGCATGGATTATGGGCGGGAATATTCTGACCTCTGCCATGGGGACGGTGGTTGGTAATCCCTGGACATTTCCGGTTATATTGCCGGGCACATATTATCTGGGTTGTTGGTTGCTTGGCATGCCGGGGACAGAAGATTTTCTGGGGCAGATTAATGATACGCTGGGTAAGTATAATTTAATGGAAATTCTGGGGTCACCGCTAACGACGCTGGGACCGTTTCTGCATTCAACGATACTTCCCATGTTTATTGGCGGCTTGCTCATGGGCTCTGTCGTTTGGATTATATGTTACTGGGTTTTAGAAAAGCTGGTGCGGGAATATAAACATAAGCGTTTTTTAAAACGTGCTGCCGGTGCCCAGAAAAAACGGAAGAAGAAATAAAATGATAAATGGCAGAATACGCCTTGGCGTTAATATAGATCACGTGGCGACAATACGGAATGCCCGTGGTGGCCTACATCCCGATCCCGTAAGGGCGGCTCTTCTTGCGGTTGAAGCAGGGGCGGATGGTATCACAGCCCATTTGCGGGAAGATCGACGTCATATCTCTGACCGGGATATTGATCGGTTAATGGCGGAATTGACGGTGCCGCTTAATCTGGAAATGGCCGCAACGGAAGAGATGCTGGCCATTGCT
>JAESRB010000260.1 GCA_016764855.1 Emcibacter sp. | reverse complement strand
TGCCTGAAAACACGGGGAAGCGAAATAAACCCATCCCGCCAATACGGTCCTCTATATATAACAGGCCATATTAATATTAGATATTTGGTGAAAAAAACGATACTCTTCGAATTAACATACCAACAAAGGAATATCTGCATATGAACTGGCTTCTTATCCTAATTATCATTGGCATAGTTATCACGGGCGGCATTATGATGACGGGCATCGCCTCCATGAGTCAGGGCGGGGCATTTAACAAGAAAAACAGCAACCGATTAATGCAGGCCAGAATAGCCTCGCAATTTGTCACACTGGCCCTCGTCGTCCTCTATCTATACCTCTATACATAAGAGCCTCCTATCATGGTCAAACTCACCAAAATATATACCAGAGGCGGCGATAAGGGGCAGACGTCCCTGACAGATGGCAGCCGTCACCCCAAATACGCCCCCGGATTGAGGCTTATGGCACCATTGACGAAGCCAATGCCGCTTACGGTCTTGCCCGCTTGCATACGGCCGACCTCAAAGATAGCTCATATGATCAGATGTTATCCCGTATTCAAAATGACTTATTTGATGCCGGGGCCGATGTCTCCACGCCGGCGGGTTCCGTGAAAGCAGAATATGAATTAAGGATTTTGGATTCTCAAGTCGTCCGGCTAGAGCAGGAAATCGACGTTATGAACGATAGCCTCTCCCCGCTCGACTCCTTTATCCTGCCCGGTGGTAGCCCCGCAGCGGCCTTTCTCCATCAATGCCGCACCATCGTCCGGCGGGCCGAACGGTTATTGGTTCAAGTCGCCGAGACAGAAGAAATCAATCCGGCCGTGATCCGTTATCTTAACCGTTTATCGGACCATGCTTTTGTTATGAGCCGCGCACTCAACAATAATGGGGCCGATGATGTCCTCTGGATTCCCGGCGCCAATCGGTAACGCACATCAAGTCATAGGGGGCCGCTGCAACTATTTAATTTCTGCAATAGCCAATTATGACGTCACGCCCAATTCGGACGTGCGTCCTTTCTTTTTCCGCTGGCCTGCCTTCTTTGGCAAGGCCGGACGGATCAGGAACAGGCCATGAAAAATCAGATATAAGGCAAAGGCCACCCACCAGATCACCGCCGTCACGGGCAGCCAATCCTCGGACAAAAGTCCAAGCGCCACCATCACCCGTAAGAAAGCCACCACGAACATCAACGCGAAGGCCCCGGTCATGGCTTTCGCCGGCACCATCGGACGGCCCGTATGACGCAGGGCTACCCGCGTGATTAACGACAGCATCATCAAGCTCAACGCCCCAACGGTAAAGGCATGTAGCCAGACCTGAGGACCGATTACCTCTGTAAATGCGGCCGCACCGTATAAAATCAAAGCCGCAATAAACCACAGATACGCCAAATGCATGATCAATACCAAAGGCGCATCAAGAATTAGAGTGGTTCGCCATCGCAGGAATCGCACCGTCTGCACCGCCGCCGTTATCAGCGCAAAGATACCCGCTGCTTTCTCTGGCACGTCCGCCAACACACCATAGACAAACAGCACCAGTGACGCCGCAGAGACATATTCCAACAGAGGATTGATGGTTAGCTCAGGCCCGTTTTTCTGACGAAGCGCATTTCCGGTAAAAATCACGGTGAGGAAACCACCAGCCAATATGAATTTAACCACTATCGCCATAAGACCAATTTGAATCGCCCATGAGGCCCGTATCAAATCCCCAGCCATGACACTCTGATGAAAGATAACATTACCGATGCCAAACATCAGAAAGATCGGCAACAACGCCAGATAGTGCTTATTGTCATTGGCCAGCAATCCCGGCAAAACCATAAGGGCCGCAACAAAATAAAGACTACTGTCCAACAACAACACCCCGTAAGGCGGTATAAAATCACCACTATAAACCGCGAACCTGCCCAAAAACCATAACAGCACCAACAGCGCCAGACGCCACCCCTCAATTTCCTTGGTTCCCGCCCACCCCGGTAGAGCCGTCAGGATAAAGCCTGTCACCACCGCGCCGGAAAAACCAAAGACCATTTCATGACCATGCCAGAGCGACAAACCATATAACGAAGGTGTGAATTCAAAAATCCCGAGCGTAGTTAATATCCATATCGCCATGATCCCCAGACCATAAAGCACTCCGAACAGATAAAAGGGCCGAAAGGCGCTCTGCCACAATGGGCCAGAAAACCAGGGACCAGAAAACAAATTGGACAGAAAAGACCTGTCAGAAGCCGGATTATCATTCATTTTATTCACGGTTATTCTCATCAAACAAATTTGGCCTATTATGAAACGGCCTTTATCACTTGTACAGTTTTTTGCGTTTATCCCCGCAAGGCCTTGATATTCTTCGGATTCGCGAAAGATTCTAATTTATGTTACAGTCCATTCCTGTTGATTATGGGGAATATATGAACAAGCCGCTACAAAGATACAGCCTGTTTCAAACCACCGACGCAGATAAGGCGCGGGAAATGGTCAGCAAAGTTTATTGCGATCATATCCTGAAACCACATCAATCCGGGCCCATTGATGCCTGTCATAACCGGGTAAACCTGTCAGCCGTATCAGTTAATTATATGCAATATGGGACAGACATCCATGTGGAACCCGGTTTTCTCGACAGATTTTTCCTATTCCAGCTCCCCTTGGAAGGCAGCGCCCAAATCATCACCGGCAAGGAAGACTTCACGACAACCGTCGGCACGTCATCGGCAATCAACCCCACCGACTATACCAAAATGCGCTGGAACAAAGAGTGCAAAAAACTACTGGTCCAAGTCCGGGCAGAGGCAATGGAAAGCCGACTGTCACGCTTACTGATGCGCCCCATAGACAAACCCATCCTGTTTGATTCTCAGGTAAGGTCATCCAACAAACAAGCCCACAGCTGGTGGCAACAGATCAAGCATCTTGTCACGGAACTTGAGGACGGTATGGACCCTTGGCGATCCCGGCATATTCTGGAAGATCTGGAACGACATCTATTGACCAGCCTGTTGTATTCGTTCAATCATAATTATTTGGATGACTTGCTGGCACAGGAAAGTCAGGCCGCCCCGAAACATGTCAAACGCGCCGAGGATTATATCCTTAGCCATTTGAAAGAGCCCATATCCATTGATGATCTGGTGGCGGTTACAGGCGTAAGTCAAAGGTCTCTTTTTGAAGGATTTCGTCAGTTCCGCGGAACCTCCCCCATGAAATATGTGTTTCAGCTGCGGCTTGAGAACGTCCGGGAAGAATTGCGCGATAGCGGTTCGGACAGGAATGTTACCGATATCGCCCTAAAATGGGGCTTCACGCAGCTTGGTCGTTTTTCCGTAGCTTATAAAAAAGTTTACGGCGAATCTCCACCGAATACCCTTAGACAGTAATATTTCGAAAGCAATATTGCGAAAATAACCCTGAAAAAATAATATGGCAAAAACACCCCGCCACAATTACCCAGTAAAATTGGTTATCTTTCCGGCCGGATCGACGAATATAGCCCGCACAGCAGCAGGATATTTGGCCCAGACCTCTGGTACTTTATCAAAATCCATCACATAAAATGCCGTGGACAGCATATCGGCTGTTGTTGCATCCTGCGCCACCACGGACACCGCGCCATGATGATGAGCACTTTGTCCAGTTTTGGGATCAAGCAAATGATGTAACCGACTTTGATCGGAAAACGGACTGCCATAACCGCCAGATGTGGCCAAAGCCTGATTCTTTAGCGGCATCGTCAACAGGATTTTATCATCCTTCAACGGGGATGATATCCCAGCCGTCCATGGTCGCCCGTCCCCATGCTGACCCATGGCCATGGTTTCTCCCATATGTACCAGAATATTCTCGAATCCGGCCTCCTTGAGTATTTTAGCCACCCGGTCCGTCATATAACCTTGCGCCACCCCGTTCAGGGAAATTCCCATACCCGGTTTTGTAAAAGAAATCCGTCCCGCCTCCAGAATAATTTTATCAGAACCTACAAGGCGTAAGATATTCTCTACCTGTTCCTGTGACGGGCCGGACGGGTCCGCGCCAACCGTGGCGAAATGATTGGCGTAGAGTTGCCACAGCGGCTGAATTGTCACATCAAACGCGCCACCCGTGATCTGGTAACAGGACAGGCAACGGGACATAAGCTCTAAAAATTCAAAGTCCGGGTCATGCAAAATCCCATGAGCATTCAGCCGATTGATCGCGGAGTCTTTCACATAAAGGCTGATGATCTTTTCCAGACGGGTCATCTCCCTCTGGCATCTTTTAAAAATCTCATCCGCCCGATTTCGATCATCGCTATAGAGCATGATCTGCGCCTTTGCGCCAAGGGCCGCCCCTTGCCACCGCATCAGATCAGCCCCAACGCCTAAATCTAATATACCTGCTTGGGCCTCACATATCCCCCCAATATTGGAGCCCGCCCCAACGGCCAACCCTGCGGCCACCGCACTGATCGTGATAAAGCGTCTTCTGTTAATCTTCCACATCGTCATATTCGTTCTCATCCCCCAAAATATAATCCCGGGAGATATCCGCATAGGCCACCACGTGACCGCCAAATTCACGGGAAAAATCATCGGCGCTGGCTTTATCCCGGAAAGGAATGGTTTCCCGCGCCCCCATACCCCCACGTTTCCGACTTTCAAGAACATAGAAAGCCTCCCGCGCCTTGATCCAGATGCCACTTACTTGCGGTTTGTCCCAATTGTTGGCCTGCCCCATATCATGAACATAGATAACCTGCACATGTTGCGCCTCTCCGGGCAGGATATTATAGGCCAGTGCATCCCGCACCGATGTGAACCAAATGGCACTGTCCCGATCCTTTTCATAGACTTGCGCCTTTGGCCCCGGATGATCAATGACGATCATATTGCAATAAAAACCCTCCGCATCACGGGTGAGCTGTACCGGGTCCGGTATCTGGACCTCTTCCTGACACCCACTCAAAAGAAGGACCATCATACTGAAAAAAACTCTCACAATTGTCTCCTCTTGAATATGGCGCAAGCCGCCGCCAAGGGGACAACAACCCATGACAGCATAATCAGAATGAGACTGGCATCGGACGCCCGGTGGTCGGCGCTTAATCCCGCCATCCCGGACAGCAGCGCCGTCGCATTGCTGGAAGTCAGGTTAAACATACGGTAACTGTCGGTGGGATTGAGCAGCATCACCCATTTCACCACCGTCCCATCAATCATGTTGCCCCCATCCGAAGCAAGCAAGGCCAACAACCCCATATCATAGAGCAAAACAAAAAACAGCCATATCCCAATGGCCACCGCTGCGGCTGTTCCCCGCTCTGTCACCCATGTGCTGATCACATAACCAATGCTCAGAAATATGGCCCCAAGCAAGGTAGACGACAGCAACAAGCGCAGGAAGCTTTCCCATTCCTGATCCGCAAAGCCATCTTCTCCGGTGAATGCAATGGCCGCCCCGGCAACGCCGTATCCAATCACAATTGCGACCGTCAACAAAAACAGATGGCCAATAAATTTGCCCAATATAACCTCGGTTCGGCTGACCGGGTGCGTGAGCAGCAGGATCAGAGTTCCCCGCTCGGCCTCCCCAACCACACTGTCATAGGCCAGCAAAAGTGCGATCAAAGGAATGAAAAATATGCTTAAAGAAGACAGGCTAACCACCGTCACAGCCAGCGGACTAACGCTCGTCGTGCCTGTTGGCGCGCTGCCCAAAAGACTTAACGTAAGCGCAAGGCCGGTCATCACCAACGTTATCATAACCACCCACCGATTGCGGTAGCCATCACGGGCTTCTTTGGTGATCAAGGTCCAAATTCTATTCATGGTCCAACCCTCCGCTCAGTTTTTCATCCTGCTCATGCTTTTGAGCATAGGCTAGAAAAACCTGTTCCAGAGTTGGGTCATCGACCTCAATATCGGTCAAGGGAATATTCAAATCCATCACTTCTTTCAAGAAAGTCACCTTTTCATCCACCGGGCAGGAAAGCTGTGCCACCCCGTTGATCAAACATTTATCCCCGAAATGCTGGGTCAGCCGTTCCATGGCAGAGGCCGGAGCATGTATTTTAATTTGTGACGGCAGCCCAATATTACGGCGCAAATCCGCAATGGTGCCTAAGGCCACAAGTTTGCCCCGGTTCAGGATCGCCACCCGGTCAATACGGCTGTCCAGTTCGGTCAACGCATGGGATGAGATCAATACGGTCGCTCCGGCATTTTTCGCCTCATTTATAATACTGTACACATTCTGACGCGAGGCCGGATCAAGGCCCGATGTGGGTTCGTCCAAAATAAGCAATTCCGGCGTCCCGATTAAGGCCTGTGCTATACCTAGTCTTTGACGCATGCCTTTGGAATAGGTAGAGATACGGTCGTCCGCAGCCTGAATAAGATCCACCCGCCGGAATAAATCATCAATTCCTGCCAGTGAAACCCCCTTAAGACTACTGTAAAATTCCAATGTTTCCCGGCCTGTCATATTATTCTGAAACAACATCTGTTCCGGTAAAAAGCCAATCCTCCCCCTCACCCGGTTAAATGACGATGCCAAAGGATCATGTCCCATAACCCGCACCGTACCACGCGTAGGATGCACCAGCCCGAGGATCATCTTTATCAGCGTGCTTTTCCCCGCTCCGTTATGACCGACCAACGCAAGACATTCCCCCGGTGAAACCATAAGGTCTATGTTGTCCACGGCTTTGGTTTTGCCATAGTCTTTTGAAACAGATATAAGTTCTATGTTTGAATTTTCTTGCATTACTTGCGTCTCATCTTCTCTGGTATTCTCATAAGCGGCGCACTATCCACCACACCACCGGGATGCAAGGCCGGAAAGGCTCCCTGCGCCCATTTTAAAACCTGCACCGCCGGGCTGTTGACCAACAGCTTTGCCGATGGATAACGCCATAATATCTGGTCTGTCAGGTCATTGGGCCGATATATACTGTCCGCGATGCCGTCACCATCCATATCAAAGGCCGAATTATCGCTCCAATAATTCCCCCGACCATCCTTTGACCATTCCAGCCAACGTGTGCCAACATATTTAACTTGGGTTTTATTCTCGATAAAAGCGTTACCCGTGATCTCATTTTTTTCGGATCCAGCGGTAAATTGCACCCCGATATCACAGCCTGAAAACAGATTATCCCGAATTATATTTCGGTTGGAATTATAGATGAATATACATTTTTCCGGCCCGCCTGTAACCCGGTTATCCAACACCCGAACCCGATTGGCATAATTGAACAGGATACCCCGCTCCCGATCGTCGATGGATTGATTACCCGCAATCTCCACATGGGTGGAAAACATAATGGCATAGCCAATGTCATTTCCCCGCGAGATATTATCCACGACCTTACTTTTATTCGTATACATATAATGTATGGCAAAGCGCACATCATGAATATTATTGCCCCGGAATATATTTTTCTTGCTGGTGGTGACAAAAATCCCATCCCGGCCAAACTGAATGTCATTGCCCTCAACAATGGCGCCCGGAGCATTCCATACCTGAATGCCATTACCCCGCTCATTGACCCGCATGTCCTGACGTCCCAGAATGATATTATTGCGCACGACGGCGTCTTTAGCCCCCCAGATGTAAACCCCGATTAAATTATTGATGATTTCATTTTCTTCTACGATCGCGCCCGTCGCTTTCTTGGACAGAAATATCCCGGAATCCTGCGTTTCCAGCAAAAGCCCAGATCCGGTGATGGTCAAACCTGACAGGCTCACACCAGCAGATTTCACCGTAATGACATTACCCACGCCCTGACCTTTAATAATCACGCCCTGTCCGCCAATGATGATCACCGGTTTTAACAACAGAATCGGCCCGACATAGGTTCCCGCCGACAGCAAAAGACGATCCCCGGCCTCTGCCTCATCAATAGCAAGCTGAAGCTTTTCCGTAACGGCAATATCTTTGGCGACCGCCGGAAGACAGCCCCACAGAATGAGTGATGCGGCGAAGAAAAACCCCGCCGCACCCCCTTTTATCTGTGATAGTATGTACCACATCATACGATACCTTATTTTGGCTCAACCAACATCCGGCCACGCATTTCCATATGAAGCGCATGACAGAACCACTGGCAATAGAACCAATGAACACCGGGGGAATCCGCAACGAAGGTGACGCTTGCGCTACCTTGCGGCGGAACTTCCATGGCAATCCCGTAATTGGACAGGGCGAAACCATGAGTCAGGTCATCCACATCATTAATATTAGTGATAATCACAGTGACTTCATCACCCTGCTTAACAGTGAATTTTTCCAATGAGAAGCTTGGGGCCTGCGAATACATGTAAACCCGAACTTTATTGCCGTCCCGAATGACGCCATCTGCCTCATCAAGGCTCTCAAAACCATCTTTTCTGGCCTGAGCCGCCAGATCGGCAAAATATGGATGATCATGACCATAGGCATTCAACGGATTAACCAAAGAGCGATGAACCATTATGCAATCATGAGGCTCTGCAAAAGTCGGTCCGTCATGAACAATCTTCATCTCATCCCCGGAAATATCAATCAACTGATCATTTTCCGGTTTCAATGGACCCACATTAATAAAGCGGTCCTTGGAAAATTTATTCAGAGAGATCAACCATTTACCATCGGCATCTGTGGTTTCGCCCATAGTGGTATGGTTATGACCCGGTTGATAATGCACGTCCAGTTTTTGAATGATCGGATCAACATCTTTGCCGGCAAATTGCTGAATGGCTTTTTTAATGTCCCATTTACAAATCTGACTGTCGAGGAACAAAGTGGTATAGGCATTGCCCCGGTTATCAAACGCCGTATGAAGCGGACCAAGGCCCAACTGTGGTTCGGCAACGATGGCATCCCGTGGCTTGATCTTGTCACTGAACACATCTGGCAATTTACGCACATCCATCACAGAAACCGTGGGCGACAATTTACCATTGATCATCACATGATGCTTATCCGGGCAGGTGTTAATCCCATGTGGGCTGTTGGAGATCGGAATATAACGGGTATATTTTGATCCCTTGCGCCCGTCCAGAACAGGCACGCCGCCGTCATAGACTTTAAAGTCTCCGGCTTTAACGCCCTTCTCAATGGCTTTAATATCAAAGACAACAACCCAATCCTGTTCGTTGGATGTCATTTCGGCCAATGTGACACCTTCTTCGGAATTATAACAAGTGGAAAAAGCGTATTTTCCCTGATAATCCGCATCGGTGTTATCCAGGTTACCATCAACGATCACCTGCCAGGATACTTTCATGGTATCGCCGTCAATGGCGGTGAAGATAGCATGATATTTACTGGGATCATCCAAAACAGTTCCATCATTGGGCAGCGGCACACGATGTTCGCCATTGGCAAAGATATAACCGGTACGTGGGTATTTTTGAGGCCGCAGTCCGTGAATATCCGCTGCATTAGGGATGGAGATAATCTTGTCCACCTTCATAATATCACAACGGATACGAGCCACACGGGTATTGGCCTTGTCATTGACAAAAATATAACGACCATCATAGGAGCCGTCCGTGAAGGACATATGCGGATGGTGGGTATCACCATTTCCCGGAAAACCCCCTTTGTCAGCCCAGAATTCTTTTTCCTGAGGCAGCATATTTTCCGTCAGTATCTTGATACTTTCATTAGTACGGCCCCAACCGGTCGCACTACATCGGTTGAAAACCGGAATACGCATCATTTCGCGCATAGATGGGACGCCAACGATCCGTATTTCGCCGGACTGACCTCCACTCCAGAAACCGTAATATTCGTCCAAATCTCCTGGACGCACTTCATTTTTTCCTTTGGCATGCGTTGTTTGCGGCAACATTGTGCCTACACCCATCATACCGATACCTGCCGCTAGTGCAGACCCGCCAAGTACGGAACGTCTGGAAAAACCAGCCTTTTTAGTTTCGTCTGTCATAACTTTCTCCTGTTTAAAATATATCCCCATAACCGACTTCCTACGTCCAGCTTCTGGTTCTTCGCTGTAATTAGGTCCAACGGTTTAATGCGGACCCGATTCTTCTTACATATTGTTCAGCCCAGCGACGACTGCCTCTAATCTCTGCTTTAAATTTTCCGTATTATTCCCCGATCGCGCGTTCCTGATTTAACTTGCGCGTCTTGTGCAATGTATCTTTCCTGATTTTGGTCAATTTGTGGATCATCACAGGGCAAACATGTTCGTCAAAATAAGTCTGCTGACAAGCCATACAATGCAGGCATTCATTGGGATTGATATTTCCTTTGGGATCAATGGCCTGAACCATACATTCCTTTGCACATATGTGGCAGGGGTCCCCGCAGTTCCGGTAACGCTTCAACCAGTTGAACATGGCAAGCTTTCCCGGTATGGCCAATGCTGCCCCAAGCGGACATATATAACGGCAATAGAAACGCTCGATGAACAGACCTGCGGTCAACAAAACAACCACAAACAAAATATAAGGCCAACTGCGCATGAATTTCAGGACAATCGCAGTTTTGAAAGGCTCTATTTCCGCCAGATGCTCTGCCGCATTCAACGAATAAACCGATATCCCCAACAGCCCAAGAAAGATCATGTATTTCAAGGGCCACAGCCGTTCGTGCAACCACCACGGTACTGTGATTTGTGGCACTTTGAAATATTTGGCGATCTTGTTGGTCAACTCCTGCAAGGCGCCAAACGGACATAACCAACCACAATAAGCGCCCCGGCCCCAGAACAACAGAGACACAGCCACAGAACACCAAAGGATAAAGATCATTGGCTCCATAAGGAAAAATTCCCACCGGAAACCCGACAGCATGGCATTCACAAAGACAAAGACATTAACCACCGAAAGCTGCGCCTGAGCATAATAGCCAATATAAAACAGCGTGAATATCAGGAACCCCAGCCTGATCCTATCGGTCAAGGCCCGGTATTTCACCAGTTGATTTTGAGCAAAGAACAATATGGTCAGTAGGAAAATCGCCAACAGCAACAGAATGACTTCCCCCATTTTGATCTGCCACATCTTCATCCATAAGGCATTGACTGCTGCGGCCTCTTCATCCTCTGCATTTTGAAGGGGGGCGCGCTGTTCAACTTTGACATACTGGCTGGGTAGTTGGTAGTTCAAATCATAGGCTATAAAGACTTTTTCCAGAGCGCCAGTAGCCCTCTGCACCAACAATTGCAATAACCAACTGTCCGCCGGATTATAAATTGCCCCATCTGGTGTATAGAATAAAGCGACTTCCCGGAAGTCCGGAGTCCCCTCCACCATAACCTCTCCGATATTCTTATACCCATGGTCATTAAAGCGAAAAGCCTCCTCACCCTGCACGACCTGTATCCGGTCAAAAATCCCACCCCGGACGTAGCCAGACCCCCGGAAAGAGTATTTCCCCAGCCCCATGACAATGAAGGCCTGCTCACCCGGCTTGATCCGTTTCAGATAATTGCGATATTCCCATTTTCCCAAAAGACTTTTGGCAATGGACGGTACCGCAAGAGAGGCCACATACATATCAATGAAGATATCCTCATCCGCGCCCTTTTCAGGCCGGGCTATGGCTTTGACATTTCCCTGTTTAATAAAGGCTTTATTGATATCTGCATTGGTCAACTTCAGACGACGAATTGATCCGTCTCCCAGCATTGTATTCCAATTCAGCATCTCCATTTCGCCGGGAACAACCGTCTTGATCGCCTTGGCTGCCTGACTTCTCGTCGTCAACCCACCAAGCCCCAGAACACGGGCCGCCCGCACCGAGGCCCGTTTTATGGTGTCATCAATAACCATAATTGTCACAGTCGCCCCCGAGACAATATCCACCGGTGGTGGCTCGCCCCCCTTTTCCTTGGCGAGTTTCAAAATATCAATAGACTTATAACCATTAATAAAGTCGGCAATCTTCTTTTCCGGGATACCGGCAAGAACAATAGGTTCAGAATGTTTCACCAAACGCGCGCCAGAGATCAGACCATCCTCATCCATACCAATCAAAACAACAATAGGCTTCCCGGAATAGCCAATGGCACCAACAAATCCAGTATTCAAAAAAGCGTAACCCACAACGTTTCCTGCCTTTAATACTGGTGCGATTGGGGCCTTATCCATCAGGACACCATAACCATCTGCCTCAGGAAAAAGCTCATCTGCGGGAACTTCTGCCAAATATTTCTCTAGGTCAGCAGCCGTAGCAAATGCCGAACAATAGAGCCCGACCAGCATGATAAATAATATTCTTATAACAAAAGACATAAACACACTTATCCTCCCCAGAATACCTGCCTGAACAGTCATCTGAACAATCCATTTGAATTTCTTTATGAAGTAATAGAGTTTCTCTTAAGGCGCGAAATTGACATACGTCAAATAAGATGCATTTCACATAAATCTATAAGATTTTATCCCGCGGATAAGCTCCCTATGGTCCCATCACCAACAAGTACAGGCCGGTCAAATTTGATTCGTTTTCAGGATGAAATTATTATTCTTATCCCAACAAATCCGAGCAATAATATTTCAAAAATATCCACAATCAAGCAAAGGTTGTATTTTCACAGACATTTTCTTTACCGAATAAATGGCATTTTTTTACCATTTAATCAAAATATTCTTCTGTGTAATGAATATATTTTTAACGTATATTACGTATTTATAAACTGTTGCACGAATGCATCACATGAGTGTGATAAAAATACCACACTACAATTTCTAAAAAATTGACCCTTATTCTTCTGAGTGTTAGCCTAATTTCATTGTCTTTATGTTCGTCATGTGTGGGTCCGTTTAGGACAGAGCAAAAAGACAATATAAATCTGGGGTTGTTTTTCTAAATGTGTGGTTTTAAAAAAAACGTCAAACAACCCTTCTAGTAATTGGGATAGAAAATTACAGCATTAAGATCGTAAGGAGGCCTGCCAAAATTTAGCTGTTTTTTACACCGCTTTTTTGTTCAATTAAAAAGAGCGGCAATGATTGTGAGCCGAAAAAATAAAAACAGACTGTCCCACAATTTTAACTTCCTACGGAGGAAATACAATGAAGAGCGATTTTACCTCGCGTCTCAAATATGGCATCTCAGCAATTGCTGTTGCCGCCATCATACCTTTAACTATCCAAGTATCATATGCCGCCGATGAAGATGCGGCTGATGATGACCTTATACTAGAAGAAGTCACAGTTACTGGATCCCGTATCCAGCGTGCAGATCTGGTTGCCAACAGTCCAATTTCTACATTTGATTCCGAGAGCATTAAAGTGCTGGGCACCAACAACATTGAGGAATTTCTGCGCGACATTCCACAAGCCGTAGCCGCATTAGGCTCGTCAACAAACAATGGCAACCCCGGAGTTTCCACCGTTGATCTGCGTAATTTGGGTGAAGAACGTACATTGGTTCTGGTAGATGGCAAACGCTTCACGCCATACGACAGTAATGGTTATGTTGACCTGAACATGATCCCGACCAGCCTGATCAAACGAATTGAGGTGGTTACTGGTGGAGCATCCGCCGTTTATGGGTCTGATGCGATTGCCGGTGTTGTCAATTTTATCCTGAATGATGACTTTGAAGGTGTTGAAATTGACACCCAATACGGTCTTTCAGAAAGAGGCGATGCGGAACGCTTCAGCATTGATGCCACAATCGGTGGAGCATTCGGTAATGACCGTGGCCATGCCGTCATCAATTTTGGTTATATGAATATGAACGCTTTGACACAAAATCAACGTGAGTATGGTGTATTTGCTCTTGATGACCTTTTGAATGAGCAAGGCAGCTTTACCAAACTCGAAGGCGTAGTTGACGGTGAATTGGGTCTCGTACCAGGTTCCGGCGAATTTGAAGCTACCCAATTTGATCCAAATGGTAACTTGGTGCCTTTCGCAGGCTTCTTTAACTTTAATCCGTTCAATCTATATCAAACGCCACAGAAAAAAATCACCGCAACAGCTCTGGCGACATACGAAATTAACGATACTGTCGAAGCCTATAGCAGAATTTCCTTTGCCAACAGCCGGGTCAATACAATCCTTGCCCCCTCAGGAACTTTCTTTTTCCCCTTCGAACTTAATCTGGACAATCCATTCCTATCAGCACAAGCAGCAGCAGCTTTGGCCGATGTGGACGGAGACGGAAATGTAGATGCGGTTTTTGACACCAACACGGACGGTATTGTCGATGCCGGTGCTACAACCACAATAGCCTTTGGTCGTCGTCTGCTGGAAGTTGGAACCCGCGACAGTTTTTACGAAAATACCGCTTACCAACTTGTCGGTGGCTTCCGGGGTGATTTTGGTGAAAGCTATCATTATGATACGTTCATGCAATATGGCCGTACAAGCCGTACTACCTTCAACAGAAATGATGTGAATTTCAATAAGGCACAACAAGCCATGTTGGCAACGACGAATGGTGATGGTGATATTGTCTGTCAGGATCCCAGCGGCGGCTGCGTACCCGCCAATTTCTTCGGACTAGGAAACCTAACACCTGAAGCGGCGGCTTTCATTGCCCTTGACTTAGCGACCATTGACAAAACAGAACAGCTAATCGTTGGTGGTTCTGTTGGCGGCGATGCTCCCTTCCAACTACCCACAGCAACAGTGCCTGGCGCATTTGTCGTTGGCTTTGAATATCGCAATGATTCAGGCGAAAGACTGCCCGATGACAACCTTCAGTCTGGCAACAGCATTGGTTTCGGATCTGATAGTTTAATTGATTCAGACATTAAAATATGGGAAGGTTTCTTCGAAACGCAAATTCCTTTGGTACAGGATGTTGCCTTTGCTGAATCCCTCACCTTTGAAGGCGCGATTCGTTATTCCGATTATACGAATACCGTAACCGTGAAATCTGGTGCCTCTACGGAAAATTCATTCAGCAATTGGACTTATAAGGCTGGCGGCGAATGGACACCGGTTGAAGGTTTCCGCATCCGTGGCATGTATCAGCGGGCCGTTCGGGCACCAAACCTGAATGAAATTGGCTTACCCAATACACCAAGCACAGGAGACCTAACAACTGATCCATGCCAAGGTGCACTTCCGGTTGGCAATACTACACTGGCAGCCCAATGTATTGCTCAGGGCGTCCCAGCAGGTAATATTGGTTCTGTAGGTGGGCCTATTTCCGGCCAGATCAACAACTTTGTTGGCGGGAATATCAGTTTGACACCGGAAAAATCAGATACCTTCAGCATCGGGGCTGTAATTCAACCCGAATCTGTACCTGGTTTGTCCGTTTCAATCGATTATTACAGCATCAAGATCACCAATGCTGTTTCACAGATTTCAGAACAGAATATTCTAAATGCCTGTATTAGTAACAGCCTGTTCTGTGATCGCATTCACAGAAACCCCCTTAATGGTCGCTTAATTGGTGGCACAGAAACTGGTGTTGACGTATCTCTCCTCAATGCCGCTTTCCAAAAAACACAAGGCGTCGACTTGGCTATTCACTACAGCTTTGACCTGAGTGAAGGGGAATGGGGCACCATTGACCTTGCCTTCAACGGCACTCATGTCATCAAAAACCTTAATCAGGATGCTGAAATACTTGCTATTGATGATTGTGCTGGCGTAATAGGTAACGTATGTCTGCGGCCCGATCCCAAATGGCGCTGGACTCAGACCGTTACTTGGAACTATGAGGACTTCACAGTATTCTTCCGTTGGCAGCATTTAAGCAGCCTTACCAAAGATCTGGTTGCATTTGGTGATGCTCCTGCTTCTGACTTTGCTCTACCAACAATACCTTCCGTTGACTATTTCGACCTAAGCGGAACGTATGATGTCATGGAAAACTTGAGTTTACGGGTTGGTATTAACAATCTGTTCGATAAGCAGCCTCCAATACCAGGCAATAATTTTGGTGGTACAGCAGAAAACAGCGGAAATACCTTCCCTGGAACCTATGACACACTTGGCCGTTATTTCTTCTTTGGCGCAACCGCTAAGTTCTAGAACTTAGAAGTCATATATCAAAACTGCCGTCAGCCAGAGC
>JAESRB010000259.1 GCA_016764855.1 Emcibacter sp. | reverse complement strand
TGACGGTACTAAAAACAGACCGGGAACGATGGTATCAGTAATCGCATCCGATAGCTCAATTTCACCCATAAGAATTTCATAAATATTCCGGTCACGGTTCTCTCGTTCAGACCCAATTCCCGTACTGGCATTTCCCTGTGGATCCATATCAATCAGCAGGACTTTTTTCTTTGCCGCGACCAAAGCAGTGGCAAGATTAATGGTCGTCGTCGTTTTGCCGACACCGCCCTTTTGATTAGCAATTGCAATAATTTCCGGCTTATGGCGACCTGTGGATAACTTTGTGGACATATTATATAATCCTTCTGAATTAAACCCTGCTCAAACCCTTTATATGACTGACTTTCAGTATCACACCAGTTTCCTCACTAACGCTTGTGAATTTTTCATGTTCAAAGAGCCAATTTTCCCTGGCATCCACAATTTCCTGCTCTACGATTTGACCTTTCAAAAATAGACAAATCGTATTTTCCCCCATAAAATTTCGCCCCAGATCAAGTAACTTATCCAAAGGCGCGCAAGCCCGGGAAATAATATAATCCACGGGAAAAGGCTTCATATCTTCTACCCGTTCATTATGGACAATCGCATTACATCCCGTCTTTCTAATCACCTGACGCATGAAAGCACATTTCTTACCATTGCTTTCGATCATGTGAAATTCCCCCAAACCCAACATGGACAGTAACAGACCCGGAAAGCCTGCACCACTCCCAATATCAAGAATCCGCAATTTTCTGGAAGCAGCCCCCTCTAAATGGTCTTTTAACTGAAAACTATCATAAAAATGGCGGCACCAAAGGTCTGGAATGGTTGTCCCGCTCACCAGATTTATTTTCTTCTGCCATTTTTGTAATAGATTCGCATAAATCTCTATTTTTTCCATTGTTTCACGTGAAACATTGGTTTTTTTAAAGAAATCCTGCTTATTAAAGTCTTTATTCATAGAAATTACTTTTCTTTTCTCTTCACGTGACGAAGGAGGCTGTTCAATGCGGCCGGTGTAACACCAGACAAGCGGGCGGCAGAACCAAGGGTTGCTGGCCGTGCCTGTGTCAGTTTTTCCCGCACCTCATTTGACAAGCCACCAATGATAGAATAATCCAAATCACTGGGTAGCATCAAATTTTCATCTTTACGAAAAGCCCGGATGTCGGCCTCTTGCCGAACCAGGTAAGCGCTATATGTCGCATCTATTTCAATCTGTTCTACTATTTCCGCTGGTATTTCGCTGAATTCCGGCCATATCTTCACCAGATCAATCATGGATATTTCCGGATAAGACAGTAACGTTTTCGCCGACCGTTTCACGCCGTCTTGATTTATCTTCAAACCAAAGCCTATGGCTTTATTGGGGGTAATCACACGATCCTCAACCAGCGCAGTGTATTTTTCCAATACCGACAGCTTTTCCTTAAAAGCCACTGCCCGCCCTGAACCGATAACATCATGGTCAATACCTATGGGAGTTAACCGTTGATCTGCATTATCCGAACGTAACCGTAACCGATATTCCGCACGACTGGTAAACATACGGTAAGCTCTCTTGTGCCCTTGGTCACCAAGTCATCAACCATCACACCAATATAGGCATCTGCCCGGTCCAATATAAAGGCTGATGACCCTGCGGAAGAACGTGCAGCGTTGAAGCCTGCGATAAGACCCTGTGCTGCCGCCTCTTCATATCCGGTTGTACCATTGATCTGTCCGGCAAAATATAGTCCTGAAATTCTACGAGTTTCTAAAGTTACTGATAATTCACGTGGATCAACAAAGTCATATTCAATGGCATAGCCATATTGTTTAATCGTAACATTCTCTAAACCCGGGATCGTCCTGATATAATCAAACTGAACATCCTCTGGTAAAGAAGTAGAAATCCCATTCGGATAGACCGTGTCGTCATCCAGTCCTTCCGGCTCCAGGAAAATCTGATGTTGAGACTTATCGGCAAAACGGACCACTTTATCCTCAATAGACGGACAATAGCGCGGTCCTACCCCTTCTATATTTCCGCTATACATAGCAGATTTACTAAGGTTCTCCCGAATGATGGCATGAGTCTTTTCCGTGGTATAGGTTATATGACAAGAAATTTGCGGTACCGTGATCTTCTTATTCATGAAAGAGAACGGAATAGGTGGCGTATCCCCCGGCTGTACCGTACAGACTGACCAATCAATGGTTTTACCGTCAAGTCTTGCCGGCGTTCCGGTTTTTAATCTATCTAGTGTAAACCCTGCGCTCATCAATGTTTCTGACAGACCCAATGACGGTGCATCGCCTACACGGCCCGCTGGTATCTGTTTATCCCCAATATGGATCATACCACGCAGAAATGTTCCTGTTGTCAGAATGACCCGGCCAGCAGAAATTTCCTGCCCATCTGCCGTGATAACACCTGAAACCCGTTGTTTTTCACCATTCTTACTTAAAATCAAATCTTCTACCGCTGCAGATTTCACATCAAGATTAGGATAATTCATAATCAGATTTTGCATGGACTGACGGTATAATTTTCGGTCCGCCTGCGCACGTGGCCCACGAACTGCCGGGCCTTTGCGCTTGTTCAACATACGGAACTGAATACCCGCATCATCAATAACACGCCCCATAACACCATCAAGTGCATCAATTTCCCGTACCAGATGACCTTTACCCAATCCCCCAATGGCTGGATTACAGGACATTTCACCAATTGTTTCCAGTCTGTGGGTAATCAATAGGGTTTTTGCACCAAAACGAGCCGATGCCGCAGCGGCCTCACAGCCCGCATGTCCGCCCCCGATTACAATCACATCATAATTAAACATTAAATAATACCAACATTTACAGTTCAACGGACTGCCCAACAGAAATGTTGAGCCCAACCAAGCTCGGAACTCTAGTTTTTATATAAAACAATGTCAAAGACTGATTTACCGATTACCGCCCCTATTAATATGTTTCACGTGAAACATCAAACAAGGACAATGGTATAATTACGGAAATATAGTATTTTATGTATAGAATATGGTTATTTACCAATACAAAATTCTGAGAAAATCACGTCCAGTATATCTTCTACATCAACACGCCCCGTAATAACGCCTAAGCTACGGGCAGCCATACGCAAATCTTCTGCTAGTAATACCAGTTCCTTATCAGGTGTTTGCCGAAAACGGTTCAAATGATCCAGACAATCGCTCAAGGCCTCTCTATGGCGGATACGTGTTAAATTCGGCACATCGGACAGTTCCATGTATTTTTCAACAGCCCCGGAAAGACAAGACAGAAACCCTGCCATGCCTTTTTCCTCACGGGCAGAAATTCCAATCACCCCAAGACAGGAATATTCTGTACAAGCCATATCTTCTGGCTTAACCGCATGAAGATCGGTTTTATTAATCAAAATTATGACATTTTCATCTATCTGATCTTTTAGACGCACTGGAATATTAGGCCAGTCAGCTGCTTCCACCATCAGAATCTTGATATCTGCATCCTTTGCACGGGCCTCTGCCCGTCGAATACCCTCTACTTCGATAATGTCCTTACTGTCCCGAATGCCGGCAGTATCAACAATCGTAACCGGAAAACCACCAATATCCAGATGTACTTCCAACAAATCACGTGTCGTCCCCGCAATATGAGACACGATAGCAACGTCCCTTTTCGACAGGAAATTCAATAATGTGGATTTTCCAATATTTGGTTTGCCCAGAATAACCACCTGTAGACCATCCCTGATCCGTTCGCCCTTAAAGCCATCCCCCATATGCGCAATGATTTTTTGCCGTAAACTTTCTATGATAGGCAAAACACGATCAAAAATATCATCTGGAATTTCCTCATCGGCAAAGTCTATATCCACCTCCAGATAGGCCTGTGCGGTAATAATTTCCTTGCGCCACGCCTCATAAAGGTCGCCCAAACGCCCATCCATCAACCGTAAGGCCTGCCGTCGTTGAGCTTCTGTTTCCGAATTGATTAAATCGGCCAATCCCTCTGCCGCGGTCAGGTCCATCTTGCCATTATCAAAGGCCCGGCGGGTGAATTCTCCCGGCTGCGCGCTTCTCAAACCTTCAATTCTGGATAAAGACTCCAGAAAACCAGAAACCACAGCCCGACCACCATGAATATGAAATTCAGCAACCTCTTCACCCGTAAAGCTGTTAGGGGCCGGAAAATAAAGCAATAATCCAAGATCTAACCGAATTTGGCTTTCCGGATCTGTAAACCAACAAAGTTGTGCTTTTCGAGGGGCCGGTAGATCTTTTTTACCCGTAAGTTTTAAAATCGCCGCAGCCGTTTGTGGTCCAGACACACGTATGACAGAGACTCCTGCCCTGCCCTTACCACTGGATAGGGCAAATATGGTTTCTGATACGATTAAATCTGCCATATATATTACTTAGTTTTACTTTGAGTATAGATGGGGGGATATAGCTAGACGATATACCTTCGGGACATTACTTGGATTTTGCGGCATTCCAGAACATATTCTGAAACATTTCCATATTTTGACCAGCCTGTTTAAGCCCCGGCGTCATCCAGAGATCAAATAATTTTTCCATATCTTCGCTGGATAATCCTGATGATATCTTGTCATTCATGGTAGCCATAAAGGCCTCCTGTAAAGGCTTAACATCCGGTAATCCGAGAAAACTTCTGGCTTCTTCAGGTGTACAGTCAATATCAACGGTTATTTTCATCGGCTGTTCCCATATTTATTTGTCTAAAAGATTTACCTAAATATTTACCAAAATATTTGCCAAAATATTTGCATGACCGCAGACTATCATATATTAAAAAAATCCCAATCACAAAATTTAAGGCTAATATGTATGGCTCAGCTTTCTTTCCATAGTCCAGTTGGTGATCTTACACTCAGCGAAGAAGATGATATGATTGTCTCTCTTGATTGGGGTTGGTCGCCTTTTTCCGAAAAAACATCTTTTCTGGAAAAAGCTAAACAACAGATTGAGGATTATTTTGATGGTCTGAAACCTGACTTTACCCTGCCCTTAAACCCTCACGGGACTGATTTTCAAAAACGAGTTTGGTTAGAAATGTCAAAAATTTATTACGGTAAAACAAAGACTTATGGCGATATTTCGGAAATTTTACACTCCCACCCTCGTGCCATTGGCACCGCTTGTGGTCTAAACCCTATACCGATTATAATCCCCTGTCACCGTATTATGGGGCAGAGTGGAAAATTAACTGGATATTCCGGTGGCGAAGGTATTGAAACCAGAAAATTCCTGCTCGAACTAGAAAAAGCCACCGTTTAAACTGTCCTATTGATTGTTCTAGTTTATTTATTCTACGTTTCCTGTTCTACATTTCTTATTCTACTGCGGCGGCGATAACCTCTTCATCGTCTAATTTCTCAATTTTGATATTAAAATATCCGTAAAGAACAGAAACAATAGGGCTTAGAATATTAAAAAAACAATAGGGCAGATAAGCAAAGGTCGCAACACCAAGGGTTCCGGCCATGAATGCCCCGCATGTATTCCACGGAATTAAAACAGAGGTCACCGTTCCCGTATCCTCCAATACCCGCGATAGATTTTTCGGAGCTAAGTTACGTTTTTTAAATTCCAACCGATACATGCGCCCTGGCAATACAATAGAAATAAACTGATCCGCCGCCAGGATATTCACACCAATACAGGTTAAGGCCGTTGTTAAAATGAGTGACCCTGTGGAATGAGCCATATGAATCACACTATTAACAATCCGCTTCAGCATACCCAGTTTTTCAATGATAGATCCAAATGTGATGGCACATATGATTAACCAGATTGTATTCAGCATGCTGCTCATCCCGCCACGAGACAATAATCCATCCAATTCCCCATTACCTGTTTCCGAGACATAGCCGCTGAACAAGGATCGCCAAACCCCATCAAACATATTTAAAACCGTCACTTGGTCCGCTTTGACAAAGTTTAATATGGCATCCTGTTGAAAAATAACGGCAAATAGCGCCCCAATTAATGACCCGATCATAATTGTGGGAAATGCCGGCATCCTCTTAAACGCCATATAAAATACAATTCCCATAGGAATTAAAAGATGTAGACCAATTTTAAAATTCTGATCTAACAAATCCAAACGATCTTGAATATTAATTTCAGCAATTGCTCCATTCTCAGACAATCCAATGACAAGATATAATATCAAAGCAATCGTAATCGATGGAAATGTGGTCCAAACCATATGACGGATATGACTGAATAATTCGGACCCCGCAACGGCCGGTGCCAGATTGGTGGTATCCGATAAAGGCGACATTTTGTCCCCAAAATAAGCACCGGATATGATGGCTCCGGCGGTAATTTCTAATGACATACCAAGCCCGGCAGCAATACCGATCAGCCCAATCCCCACCGTACCTGCTGTGGACCAGCTACTACCGATGCTAATCGCGGTTACGGCACAAAGAATACAGGCGGTCACGTAGAAAAAGTCCGGGTTAATCACCTGAAGCCCGTAATAAATCATTGCCGGAACCGTACCCGATAATATCCAGCTGCCGATCAATGAACCAACCATAAACAATATCATTATGGCATTGACCGTATTACCAATGCCATGAGCAATAGCTTTTTCAATATCTCGCCAATTATGATTATTTTTCCAGCCAATTAACAGCGCCACCCCGGCACTCATCAATAAAGACATTTGGCTGGCACCTGCTTGAGAATCATCCCCATAAAGAAAGACTGACAGAGCCAAAAGCCCCACCAGTACTACCACTGGAATCAGGGATTCCAGAAGGCTGACATTTTTCAATGAGTGATGATTATCCAGCTCATTACGCTGTGACATGTTTATTTATCCCGATATTATTATTTTTATCGGGATAAACTATAAGCACACCATATGAAAAAGTATAGAGCCTTGATCAAAACGACCCGGCTCTATACGCCATATTTTAGTTATTCATAGAATTGTAGAATTCATCATTATTCTTGGTTTCTTTAATCTTACCCAGCAAGAATTCCATAGCATCCACAGAGCCCATAGGCATCAAAATACGGCGCAACATATACATTTTCGCCAAGGTTGCCTTATCCATAAGCAATTCTTCCTTACGGGTACCGGATTTGATGATATCAATGGCCGGGAAGACACGTTTGTCACTGACTTTACGGTCCAGAACAATTTCAGAGTTACCCGTTCCTTTAAATTCTTCGAAAATAACCTCATCCATACGACTACCGGTATCGATCAGAGCTGTTGCAATGATCGTCAAGGAACCGCCTTCTTCAACATTACGGGCCGCACCGAAGAATCTTTTTGGTTTTTGCAGAGCATTGGCATCCACACCACCAGTCAGAACTTTACCGGAACTCGGAATTACCGTATTATAAGCACGGGCCAAGCGGGTGATACTATCCAGCAAAATCACCACATCTCTTTTATGTTCAACAAGACGTTTGGCTTTTTGAATAACCATTTCAGCGACTTGTACATGACGGGTCGCAGGCTCATCAAAAGTAGAACTGACAACCTCACCATTAACCGAACGGCGCATGTCCGTTACTTCTTCCGGCCGCTCATCAATCAGCAAAACAATCAAATATACGTCCGGGTGATTTTCCGTAATAGCATGGGCAATATTTTGCAGTAACACTGTCTTACCAGTTCTGGGCGGCGCAACGATAACCGCACGCTGTCCTTTACCAATCGGTGAAATAAGATCAATCACACGGGCAGAATTATCTTTTACGCCTCTACCTTCCCGGTCAAGTTTAAATTTATCATCCGGATGCAAAGGTGTAAGGCTGTCGAAATGAATTTTATGACGGCCTGCTTCGGGGTCCTCGAAATTGATCAAGGATACTTTCAATAGCGCAAAATATCTTTCACCATCTTTTGGAGCGCGGATTTCACCTTCTACGGTGTCGCCAGTACGTAGACCAAAACGACGGATCTGACTTGGGCTAACATAGATATCATCGGGACCCGGCAGGTAATTTGCCTCTGATGAACGCAGAAAACCAAAACCATCCTGAAGAACCTCAATCGTGCCTCCACCAATAATTTCTTCGCCCTTTTCGGCCAACTCCTTTGAAATTTCAAACATAATATCTTGCTTACGCATATTGCTAGCATTTTCAATATTAAGTTCTTCTGCCAACAGCAACAAGTCACTGGAGGCTTTCTTTTTAAGTTCCAAAAGATTCATAGGATATATCCAAGTCGGATTGTTAAGAGGAAAAAGCAGATGGTTCTGCAGAATTTTGCATGATGATAATGAAATTCAATATAGAGAAAATAAATAGAGAAAATGAGATTTACATTAGAACGACTTTATAAAAATATGATAACGCAAATTATCTTATAAAGAAAGGCTGTTTTCTAATTTCCAAATTCTATTCTGTCAAGCCTTAAAAGGGTTTCATAATAACAAGAAAAACAATAGCAATCATAAGCACTGTAGGAATTTCATTTACCAGACGAAAGAATTTCTCATTATGGGTATTTTTATCCTGATCAAATTGACGCCGCCATTTGGATAAAGACCCATGAAATCCGCTCATTATCACCACAAGAAGCAGTTTGGCATGGAACCAATGATCCCCCCATACATCCTGTCCCACGGCCAGACAAATACCAAATACCCACGTCAACATCATAGCCGGATTAATAATCATCCGTATGAGCTTACGTTCCATTTCCTTAAACATTTCGGACGCATCAGAACCCACTTTCAAACGGCAATGATAAACAAATAACCGGGGAAGATAAAACATGCCTGCCATCCAGCTAATCACGGAAATAATATGCAAACTGAGAAACCAGTAGTAATATTCTGACAAAAAGGCGATCACTTGAAGGCATCCCTTGTTAATTTGGCCAAGGCGGAAATATAACTGTCATGGCAGCCAATAGCCGCAATTCTGATATAATCCTTTACCCCGGTCTCTTTCGCCAATTCCCGATATTCCATATCCAGTTCCACCAAAGTCTCTGAATGCTCTGACACAAAAGCAACCGGGACAATGATAATCGATTTACCCTGCTCTCCGGCGCGTTTAATTTCATCGTCGGTATAGGGCTCTACCCATTGTAACGGCCCGGAGCGACTTTGAAAACAAACCACATGATCTGGATGACCCAGTTTTTCCTGAATGGCCTGACAGGTTAATTCGACCTGTTCACAATAGGGATCACCCGCATCAATTATTTTTTTCGGCAAGCCATGAGCAGAATATAAAATACGGTAATTTTCCGGATGTTCCAGCTTCTCACGGGCCTGTTCAATCAAACTTACATGAGCCTCAATATAGCCCTCTGCCTGAGCATAGTCACGGATCGCCCGGAAAGGCATATCCAATCCCGCTGATTGGGCATTTTTATTCCAGTCAATCAGCGATGTTCCCACCGTTGTTATGGAATAATGCGGATAAAGCGGCAACAAGATAATCCGGTCTGGTTTATAATTACCAACTTGCTTAACGGTTTCATGGGAAAAAGGATGCCAATAACGCATGGAAATAAAACAGGCATATTCTGTATCCCCCTCTTCGTTAAGCTTATTTTCCAAAGCCTTTGCCTGTGCCTGAGTATGTTCCAGAATAGGTGATTTTCCACCAATTTTCTGGTATATTTCCCGTGCAATAGGAACTCTTTTACCGGAGATTATTTTAGCAACTATCCACCGTAAAGGGTTTTTCAGCGACATGATCGCCGGATCATAAAATAAATTAAACAAAAAAGGTTTTATAGCCTTAAGAGAATCCGGTCCGCCCAGATTAAACAAAATCACAGCGACCTTCTCTTTTCTTTCAAGAGGTTCTGACATTACTTTTTTTGATATTCCCTGATGATTTCCGAAACCCGCGCAACATTTTCAGGTGGCGTTTGCGGTACAATACCATGCCCCAGATTAAAGATAAACGGCCCTTCACTTAAGCAATCGAGTATTTCCCGCACCCGGTTTTCCATTTTTTCCCCTCCGGCAACCAAAAGCAGCGGATCAAGATTACCCTGCACAGGGCATAACGTTTGAATATTGTCGCGTACCCACTCAAGCGGCATAGTCGTATCAATAGAGACTGCTGTGACTCCCGTAGCCCGTATATAATCCGGGTAGCGGCTTCCTGCGCCCCGTGGAAAGCCAATGATGGGAATTTTAGGGTATTGTGCCCGAATGTTTAAAATGATCTTCCTGACCGGTTCTACGGCCCATTTTTGAAATTCATCTTCCGGCAAATTTCCGGCCCAGGTATCAAAGAGCTGAATGACTTCTGCACCCTGCTGTATTTGTTTGATTAAATATTCCGATGTTGCTTTAACCAAAAGATCAATAAGACTTTGAAATACTTCTTCTTCCTGATAGGCAAACTGCCTGGTCACAGCTTGATCAGAAGATCCATGTCCCCCAACCATATAAGTGGCAACAGTCCAGGGTGCCCCCGCAAAACCAATTAAAGCTGTAGTTTCGGGAATTTCATGATGTAATCTCTTTACCGTTTCATACACGGGCGCCAGATGTTCATGTAATCCATCCATGCTGAGCATATTTATTTTATCAGCGGTATCTACTGGCGTTAAAACCGGTCCTTCACCCTGTCTAAATTCCAGATGTTGACCCAGAGCTTGCGGTATCAAAAGAATATCTGAAAAAAGAATGGCTGCATCCATCTGATAACGGCGAAGTGGTTGTAACGTCACCTCCACAGCAAATTCTGGTGAAAAACATAGATCAAGGAAAGAGCCCGCGGTTTTACGCCGCTCCATATATTCTGGTAAATAGCGGCCAGCTTGGCGCATATACCAGAAAGGGACTCTGTCTGTTGATTGAGAATGAAGAGCTTGAATGAAGCGTTTGTTATTTGTCATAAATCTCGACCAAAGTTATACACTGGATACGAAACTACTATATTATTTATATATAAATAAAAGGTAGTTGTTGTAGTGGATGCCTGTGAATAAAGAGGATTAAAAGTTATCCACAGAATAATAAACAGAACATTCACCATATCTTTTTTTTATCACATAAAGGTTTTATGGGAATAAGTCTATGGATAAGACTAATACAACTCGCATTTAAAAATGGGGATAATGGGGATATCTTTAAATCGACTGATATTAAAAGAAAAATTACAGCGATTCCCACAGGCCGAAAAAAATATTATCCCCAAGTGGGAAAAGCCGTTATAAAAAATGAATAGGGTGTGTAAAAATATGCCTTTTGTAAAATAAGGCCAGTTATCCCCATAATTCAATCAAAGTAGAACCTATCATGAAAGAAATTCATCTTCATTTGGTATCAGATGCCACAGGGGACACTCTGGAGCAGGTGGCAAAGGCCGCTTTAGCCCAGTTTCCTGAGATTAAAACTATAAAACATTATTGGCCTATGATCCGAACAGCCCGTCATATGGAAAGAATTATCCCGGAATTTGAAGAAAAACCGGGCATTGTGATGTTCACCTTGGTTAATCAGGATATTGAAGATGTTTTGATCCAATCTTGTGAGGAAAATAATTGGCCCTATATTTCGGTTCTTCACGGGATAATCCGGGAATTGGGCTTGCATTTGGGACAAAAGAGTATTGCCCGGCCCGGTCTTCAGCATAAAATGAATGACGAATATTTTGCGCGGATAGATGCCATGCAATATACTATGATACATGATGACGGACAATGTTTGGAGGGGTTGAAAGACGCTGATATTATCTTGGTGGGTATCTCCCGCACATCCAAAACACCAACATGTATATATCTGGCTAACAAAGGCATGAAAACGGCGAATGTCCCCATTGTTCCCAATCAACCCCTACCCCGTGAGCTGAATGATATTAAGGGTAAATTTGTTGTGGGTCTGATTAATAGTGTTGATCGTCTGGTTCAAATTCGTCGCAACCGTTTATTGTCCCTTAATGAGGAAAAAGAAACCACTTATGTGGATGAAGAATCTATCAAAAAAGAAGTACAACAGGCCCAGCGTCTTATGTCCGACCGGGGCTGGCCAGTGATTAATGTCACGCGCAGGTCTATTGAGGAAACCGCCGGGGCGATCATGAAATTGAAATATAAATTTGATGATGACAAAGAAAAATCTGCTGATGCCTGAAAAACCATCTGAAAAAACATCTGAGAAAACACTTGAGGAAAGATTGGGGGAAAAATCCGGAAAGACATCTCCAGATCTGATCTTGGCCTCGGCTAGCAAGTCTCGCCGTGCCATGCTTTTGAGTGCGGGTATTCCTTGCTCCTTTCAGGCCGCAGATGTTGATGAGGCGGCTGTAAAGGCCCGTATGATGGCGCAAAAGGCCGCGCCTGAAAAAATATCGGAACAGTTGGCCATTGATAAAGCCTTGGCCGTTAGCCCTCAGCATCCGGGTAAGGTTATTTTGGGTGCGGATCAATTATTGGTCTGTGAAGGCCGTATATTTGACAAGCCAGAAAATGGCGCAGAAGCCGCAGAGCATTTACGTTTTTTCCGGGGCAAAAGTCATATTCTTTATACGTCCTATGCCCTGATACGGGATCAGAAAATTCTGCTATGTGAGACAGTATGCCCTAACCTGACCATGCGGGATTTCAGCGAGGATTATTTGCAGGATTATTTACAAAAATCCGGTGGTAAAATATTGGGATCGGTCGGTTGTTACTTATTGGAAGACCTTGGCCCGCAACTTTTTTCCGAAATTAACGGCGATTATTTTGCTATTCTGGGGCTGCCGTTGTTAAATGTTATGGAAAATTTGAGAAAACTGAATATTTTGAAATTATGATAAAATCATCACTAAAAAATTTAATGCCCATAAAAGCTGGCGTTGTTGGATGGCCGATCAGCCATTCTCTGTCGCCACGATTACATGGATTCTGGTTACAAAAATATGACATCTCTGGGGAATATCAAGCCTATGAAGTCAAACCGGAAGATTTGGGAGACTTTATAAAATCCTTGGCCGAAAGAAATATCGCCGGGGTGAATCTGACGGTTCCTCATAAAGAGATCGTCTTTCCTTTTTTGGATGAGGTAGATGATTTGGCTCAGAAAATCGGTGCGGTAAATACGGTTATCCAGCGGGAAGGTCGTCTCTATGGCACCAATACGGATGGTTATGGTTTTTTGACAAACCTGATGGAAAATGCGCCGGATTGGTCAGCACAGTCGGGTTCGGCAGTGATCATTGGTGCAGGCGGCGCGGCGCGGGC
>JAESRB010000258.1 GCA_016764855.1 Emcibacter sp. | reverse complement strand
GCTCAAACCCTTTTGATGTCGCCTTTTCCGCATTATCGATACCACCAAACAGGGTCAGATTGCCTTCTGAATCCGTTCCCGCCTGCTGGAATGCCGTTTGCAGGTCTGTCCAGTTCATATAAAAGGCCGACAGGTTCATCCGCACCCGGTTATCAAGGAAATCCGCTTTCAAACCCACCTCATAATTCCAAAGTGTTTCCGGGGCGAATGATTCAGCACCGGGAAACGGACTGACCTGAACACCGCCTGACTTAAAGCCCTTGGATACAGTTGCATAGATATTCATGTCTTCGCTGACAGCATAACTTGCGGCAAAGCGCGGGGAAAAATCCTTGAATGTTTTATTAAGCGACACATTGGTTATTGTGGCACCGGAAAAGCCTGAGATGATGGTTTCCACCTTTTCCGAACTATACCTGCCGCCGACAGACAGGGTCAGTTTTTCGGTCACGCTCCAGTCGGCTTGACCGAATACCGACCAGTTGGTTTTTTCACCATTCTCATCACTGCTGTCAATGGCTCCGCCGCTGGGAATGCCAAACGGCTCCTCATCACCGACAAAGGTCCGGTTTTCACTTTTGCCGTTATCTTTGGCATATAAAAAGCCGATATTCCACAGCAGCGGCCCGTCATCGGTATTCTGCACCCGTATTTCCTGACTGAAACTATCACGCGGCACCGTACGGAATTCATTGAAGAAATCACGGCTGCCGCCATCAATATCACCGCGCAGGAAGAAATCAGACTCGATATAGCCGGTAATACTCTTAAAGGAGATATTCTCCATATCATATTGAATAGTACCAACCACATATTTAAAGTTTGTTCCCACTTCTTGTGGTGAATTAAAGTTAGCCCGGTTTCTGTTTTCAGGAAAAAACCCGATCCCATCAATAGCAGGGTCAGCTTTGCCATCGCCGTCACGGTCAGGAAAACTGGCAAAAAGTACGTCGCCGGCAAAGGCGGAAAATACCCCCGAAGGAACCCCCTCGCGCATACCGGCCAGTTCATCCGCATAGGTTCCGGTCAGGTCTATGGTGAGATTCTCCGACGGTGTCAGACGGAAAGAGACTTTAATATATTTATATTCAGAATCATTCCCGCCACCAAGAGGGTTGATATTTTTAATATTGCCGTCTGTTTTAGAGTATTTGCCGTTGATGCGGGCGGCAAAAACATCTTCAACAATGGGCAGATTTATCACCCCCTCCAAATCCCAGGTATTGAAACTTGAATAATCCGCCATTACGGAACCGGACAATTCATTTTCCGGTTTCTTGGATGTGATGCTGATACCGCCGCCAATGGCATTGCGACCAAAATATGTTGCCTGTGGCCCGCGCAAAACTTCAATACGCTCGATATCCATAATGGGGGGATTAATGCTGCTTCCGGCAATATTAAATCCGTCCACATAAAATCCGAAAGTTGATGTTCTTATGGCATCACTGTCCGGCAATGAGTTGGTAATCCCACGAATACTGATGCGTCTGCGGGATTTTGCGCCATTTGAAATAAAACTGGCATTGGGCGTTCTGGTAATATATTCCGTCACGTCCGAAAACATATTTTTCTCAATAGCATCACTGGTGAAGGCAGATATGCTGATAGGAACTTCCTGCAGATTCTGTTCCCGCTGCTGGGCTGTAACAACGACTTCTTCAATGCCTCTGTCTCCTTCAGCCGCGATGGCTGGCATGGAAACAGCTGCAGAGATAAAGAGCAAATTTGCGTATATGTACGGTCTTCTTGTCATTTCTGTGAATTTCATTTTTCTCTCCCGTGATAAATTCTTCATTAGTAAAAAATCAATATCTGAACCACTGCAATAATGATTAATCACTTTTGTAGTATCCATTAGGACTGGATTTAGAAAGTTGTTTCAATAACAGCATTCGCTTATTATTATTGCTTTTAACGCAACAAAGAAAAAATATTTGCTGCATTTAACGGTATCAAACGAATGCTTTCTATATCTGTAAAAGCTGTGTATCGTTGCCTTTAATGCAATGGATAACCACATGATTTGTTATTGAAACAATTCAATATATTTTGCCCAATAGGATTGGCAAAATACGCTAATCACCTGAATAATCCTACCTGAACACTATAAAAACTGAAGATGGAACCATGGATAAAAATCAAAAAACACACAACATAATACCGGTTAAAAATGCTCTGGCAGGATTAAAGTTTTTAGTCTTTTGTACATTTATGTTCACTTTAACCTCTTCCTTTCCCGTTTTTACCGCCCATGCGGAGGGAAAAACCGAAATAGTGACCGCAATCATCGCGGGTCAGATTATTGATGGCCGCGGCGGCAAACCCATTAAAGATGGCGTTATCATTCTTCGGGGCAGGATGATAGAAGCCATTGGGCCAAAATCAAAAATTTCAATTCCTGATGGGGCAATCATCATTAATGCCACGGGCGAGACCATCCTGCCCGGCCTGATTGATACCCATGGCCATCTAAGCCTGCGGTATGGTGCCGGGGGCTTAAAGGGGGTATCCGGACTGAATGCACAGGAACAGGCTCCCGGCGCGGAACAGATGCTCTATATGGTGCGGGATGCACGCGCTTCGCTCTTATCAGGCGTAACAACAATGCGCATGGTATCCGAGGGTTCTCTAGACGATCCTGTTGACCTTTATATTCGCGCCGGGATCAAGAAAGGGATCGTTCCCGGACCTCGTATTATCTACGGTGGCACTGGAATTACCCCAACCGGGGGTCATGGTTCAAGCGCTATCTGGGTGGATGGCCCCTGGAACGCCATTAAGAAAGTCCGCCGCGATGCCCTTGACGGGGCCGAATGGTTTAAAATACTCCTCATTGACCTATCCCCCACCGAAACCATGTATACGGATGAGGAATTAAAAGCGATCATTACCGAAGCCCATCGCTGGGGCATGAAAGTTACCGTTCACTGCACCGGCCGTTGGGGTTCTTCTATCAGAAAAGCCATTCTTGCCGGGGCTGATAATATCGAACACGCCCGGCCCATGACCAAAGAAATTATCAAAATGCTGGTCAAGTATGATGTTTCTGTCAGCCTGACCCCGCTTGTCTATGTGGGTTTCCGCCCGGATGACAGCACATGGAATTATCTGGATAATGTGGCAACGGGACCCGCAGACTGGATCGAATATGGCCGCAAACATTATTTCCGGTTTATGAAAGATCATCCAGAAGTCCGCACCGAAGACCGCCCTTATGAAGATGGTGAATCTCATCGGGCCAAACGGGACTTCTTCCCTTCAAATAAGACCCAGCAGGGACAGGCCCTCGCGGCCTTCAAAGCCGGTGTAAAGATCAGCCTGGGTCTTGATACACTTTATTACGGCGGCATCGGCAATGCCATTGAATATCTGATTGAGGGCGGTTTCAAACCCATGGACGCCATCCGGGCGGCCACGGCAGTTGCCGCAGAAAATATCGGTTACGGCGACCGGATTGGCACATTGGAGCCCGGCAAATATGCCGACCTGATTTCCCTGCGTGCAGACCCTTTGAATGACCGCTGGTCATGGCATAAAGTTCACCTCGTTTACAAGAATGGTGTGCGTTACGATACTTTATCCTGGAAATAAAAATAGAAATAAGGAGACTAAAATGAAACGATTAATCCTCTCAAGCCTGACGGTTTTCATGCTCATCAGCAGCCCCCTGTATGGCAAAGACAAGGACAGTAATATACTGGTTGATATGTTCGCCTGGTGGAATACTGCCATCAAAACCGAGAATGGTTTCACCCGCGAAGCTTTTGGCCGCTACTTCACAGATAGCGGGGAAATCAATGTCAACGGGCATCTGGCGGTAAAAGGCATTGATAATATGGCGGTGCATTTTAGCCGTATACAGGCCGATACTGATTATGTGGAAATCATCCTGCCTTTTGAAGAAGGCTTTGAAAAGGGCAACCGGATATTCACATATCACATCATCAAGGCACGGGAAAAGGGCGCTACAGAAACCTCAGTGTCCCGTGTCATGGGCTATGCCATTACTGTTGACGGCAAACTGGACTATATCAACTTTCTTGACGTTCCAGAAGCGAAAGAGAATGGATTAACGCCCTAAAAATAATAGTCAGATAGTCATATTGAAGTTATTGGTGAGCCCGACAGGGATCGAACCTGTGACAAGCTGATTAAGAGTCAGCTGCTCTACCAACTGAGCTACGGGCCCTAAGCCAAGGACTTTTGGAACATATAGCTCCCGATAACTTTGGTCAACATGCCGATTAAGAAAAACCGTTTTTACCTGTCAGGTAAGGCGGTTTTTTAAATTTATATAATACATCACATCGTCTAATGCACTTTTGACCGGATTTAATGCGCGTCCAGCGGAATTCGGATATGTTTTGATCCTGCCCCCACTTAAGTAACGCACAACGAACACCAGGCACCATAGATCGAACCAGAGACAGGTAAGCAACGCTATCAATCACATCAACGCGGCAAGACCAGTCATAGCGATCACCATATTCCCCATTTACAAACAACCTTAAATTGCCTGATATGGGTTCAAAATGCATATTCATTATAGGGGCCTTCAAATTTTCCAAATATATCGCTATATCTATTGTTACTTAGCATGCGCTCAAGCCGTATAAGCACCAACAATTGCCTTAAATGACGAGGTTATAATTAGAGCTTGTGGCGAAATCGTGATCATTTCTTATTAAAGACACAATTTGTTAACTAATAACCGAAAATAGATCAAAATTGGCCCCAAAATACGTATTTAACTCAAATGCCAAGTAACGGAATTGGATCACAAAGAAAAATCAATTTCTTATCCAAATTAACTTATGATTCGTTCTTATTTTTCATAAAAATAAAACCAAACGAACCATTGGATTTATTAAAAATTATTTTTAACAATGGATGGAATTTGTGGAAACAATCCACGGGAAATAAAGGAACAAAAAAAGCCGCTAGGTCATAAAGACCAGCGGCTTTCTTTTTGATCTTTTTGGTGAGCCCGACGGGGTTCGAACCTGTGACCTACTGATTAAAAGTCAGTTGCTCTACCAGCTGAGCTACGGGCCCTCCGAAAAGATGAGCGGAACATAGTGCGCTATTTCCAATTGGTCAACAGGAAATTTGCACTAAATTCAAAAAAAAAAATCATAGGGGCTCAATGTCGCCCACAGCCCTGTTTTCGTGAAATATTTTCACAAACTTTTTGAGCTCCCCAGCAGAAATTGCAGCCCTTAAACCAGACATTAAATCCTGATAATAAGTTAAATTATGTTCGGTTAATAACATCAGCCCTAAAAGTTCATTACTGCGGAACAAATGTGACAAATATGCTCGGCTATAACTACTGCATGCAGAGCAGGAACAATCCTCATCAAGGGGCCGTGGATCGTCCACGTGACGAGCATTCTTCATATTGACAGTGCCTCGTCGCGTAAAGGCCTGTCCAGTGCGTCCAGAGCGCGATGGCAGGACGCAATCAAACATATCAATCCCCCGTTCCACCGCACCAACAATATCATCTGGTTTGCCGACGCCCATAAGGTATCGTGGCTTTTGTTTCAACATCATAGGCATGGTGAAGTCAAGAACGTCAAACATGACCTCCTGCCCCTCTCCCACGGCAAGACCACCGACTGCATAGCCCTGACAGTCTATTTCCTTCAAAGCATTTACCGAATGGCGGCGCAGTCTTTCAAAAACCCCGCCCTGTATAATACCAAACAAGGCATTTTTTTCCGCATGCTCAGATCCATTATGAAAAGCATCATAAGATCGCTTTGCCCAACGCATGGACAACAGCATTGATTCTTCGGTTTCTGATTCTGTTGCCGGGAAAGGTGTACATTCATCGAATGCCATAACAATATTAGATCCCAGAAAACGCTGAATCTCCATACTTCTTTCCGGACTTAGCATATGTTTTTTGCCGTCGATATGCGACTGAAAGGCCACGCCCTCCTCAGTAATCTTCCGCAATTTGGCAAGAGACATAACCTGAAATCCCCCAGAATCAGTCAATATGGGCCCTTCCCAATTCATAAATTTATGCAGGCCGCCAAGACGATCAATACGTTCCGCCGTGGGACGAAGCATCAAATGATAAGTATTGCCAAGCAAAATATCCGCGCCAGTTTTGCGAACGGTTTCCGGCATCATGGCCTTCACCGTTGCAGCGGTCCCAACCGGCATAAAGGCCGGGGTTCTGATTTCTCCCCGACAGGTTTTAATAACACCGGTACGGGCATTACCATCTGTTGCGGTGATGTCATAAGAAAAATGTTTCGTCATGTTAAGTCTTCTCGAAAGAGCAGGCTGCTGTCACCATAGGAATAAAAACGATAATCCTGATCAATTGCATGAGCATAAGCCGCCGTCATAGTATCATATCCAGCAAAGGCACTCACCAGCATGAACAGGGTGGAACGGGGCAAGTGAAAATTGGTCATCAACATATCTACAGCTCGGAACTTATATCCCGGTGTGATGAAAATATCCGTAGAATCAGAAAAAGCGTGAACGATTCCCTCTTCATCCGCCGCCGACTCCAATAACCGTAGAGAAGTGGTGCCAACCGCAATAACTCGTTTGCCCTGTTCATGGGCCTGATTAATGGTTTTTGCAGCTTCCTCATCTATTTCACCCCATTCAGAATGCATTTTATGGTCATTGGTATCATCTACCTTAACCGGAAGAAAAGTTCCCGCGCCCACATGCAGGGTAACATGGACAAATTTTACGTTCTTTTCTGTTAATTGTTTTAACAAACGATTCGTAAAATGTAATCCAGCAGTTGGAGCCGCAACGGCACCTTCTTTTTTACCGTAAACAGTCTGGTAATCCTCCAAATCCTGGGCATCTACGGGCCGTTGTGAGGCGATATAAGGGGGCAAAGGCATCACGCCCGCCACATCCAGAGCCTGCCTAAGGTCGTCACCTTTACAGTTAAACTGTAATGAAACTTCTCCGGCCTCGCCTTTACGCGTTACCGTTGCCTCAAGCCCTCCCGAAAAGTTGATGATATCATCAACTTTCAGTTTTTTGGCCGGACGGGCAAAGGCTTTCCATAACCCTTCCCCATCGTTCATATGAAGGGTAACTTCAATTTTTGCCAGACGGCGCTTGCCCGTCAACCGCGCGGGAATAACACGTGTATCATTGAAAACAAGAACATCACCAGCCTGAACATAATCTGGCAAATCGGTGACGACCTTGTCTTGCCTGTCATTTTCCTTGACCACAAGAAACCGCGCCCCGTCGCGAGTGCGAACGGGGCGAAGAGCTATGAGCTTTTTGGGAAGCTCAAAATCAAAAAGATCTACTTTCATTCGGCGTCAGCAGCAACCTGCATCTTGACGATCAGATCGGGCTCAGCCCCAGTACTTATATTGTCCACATGCTCCATGCCTTCAATGACCTTGCCCCATACGGAATATTGTCCGTCCAGATGAGGCGCTGCATCAAAACAGATGAAGAATTGGCTGTCTGCGCTATCCGGCGAAGCGGAACGCGCCATAGAGGCCGTACCACGCACATGGGACTTGTCAGAGAATTCTGCGGGAATATTCTGACCAGAGCCGCCAGTACCATTACCGGATGGATCACCACCCTGAGCCATAAAACCAGGAATTACCCGATGGAATTTCAAACCATCATAGAAGCCATCTCTGGCTAGCTCTTTAATACGAGCCACATGCTTGGGGGCAACGTCGGGGTATAATTCAAGTATCACCCGACCATCTTTAAGCTCAAGGTAAAGGGTGTTTTCTAAATCCATTGTATCTATTCCTTTAATTGTACGTCTGCAGCAACCTGCATTTTTATGATTTTATCCGGGTCTTGCAATGCTGGTACAACACCTTCTTTGATGTGGTCAACATATTTCATGCCGCCGATTACCCGACCCCAAATAGTATAAAGTCCGTCAAGATGTGAACTGACATCCAGAACAATAAAAAATTGACTGTCCGCGCTATCGGGGCTATCGGAACGGGCCATGGATAATGTTCCTTTCAAGCGAGGAAGGTCAGAGAATTCAGCAGGAATGTTCTGACCGGAACCGCCGGTGCCATTCCCGGATGGATCACCACCTTGTGCCATAAATCCTGGGATAACCCGATGAAATATTAAACCATCGTAAAAGCCCTGACGAACCAATTCTTTAATCCTAGTCACCGTTTTTGGCGCCACATCAGGATACATTTCTATAGTTACCCGGCCATCTTTTAAATCAAGATACAAGGTATTTTCCAAATCATTGGCCAATGCCATTGTCAGAAAAATATAGCCCGCTAAAAAAAAGCTGATAACTGTCTTTAAAAGCAATCTCATTGTAAATTCCATTTTCCGGATCGTTTTTTTACTAAGTTTGGCATTTATTAAGCTTAGCCATGACTTCATCCCTTACCATCTGGGGAACAAATGCCGATATTTCCCCATCGAAACGGGCAATTTCTTTGACTAAGCGCGATGCAATTGCCTGTAATGACGGATCAGCCATCAGAAAAATAGTTTCAATATCCGGGTTCAGCTTGTAATTCATAGCCGTCATCTGAAACTCATATTCAAAGTCCGATACCGCCCGTAGTCCCCGAATAATGGCGGTCGCACCAACCTCTTCGGCAAATGTCATCAATAAGCAGCTAAAGGGCCTTACTTCTATAGTGACACCAGTATCGCGCTCAATAAAGGCCGTTTCACGGCGCACCATCTCCACCCGCTCATCTAGATCAAATAAAGCCGTTTTTGACGGATTCGTTGATATCCCAAGAATCAGGTGATCAACTAGTTTCGCGCTGCGGGAAATAATATCAACATGCCCAAGGGTTACAGGATCAAAAGTTCCTGGATATAACCCGATACGTCTTTTTTTTATCATAAATCATTCTTCCTGCTCAGGTAGACTATTCGTCTGTCACATCATTTTCTGACGTTTCTGTTTCTGGATTTGCTAATGCAGTCGCTTCTGAACCTTCTGAATTATTTTCTTCTGATGGAGAATCAGAAGTCCCTTCGTTGTCCAGATTCTCGACTTCATCATCCTCGTTAGCATCAGGTTCCTCAACACGTTCTACGGAAACAATTTTCTCTGCATCTCCGACCTTAAAGAGAGTAACGCCCTGCGTATTTCTGCCAGCGACTCTAACATCACCCACGGGAACACGAATCAAACGTCCCTGATCCGTTACCATCATCAATTGGTCTTGATCATTGATGGGGAAAGCCCCAATAACAGAGCCATTCCGGTCGGAAGTTTCGATATTAATCATCCCCTTACCACCACGTCCAATAACGCGATAATCATAAGCAGAAGTCCGTTTTCCGTATCCGTTAACCGTAATACTCAGGATAAATTGCTCATTCTCTCGTAAATATTCTATCCGTTCGACGGTCATACCTTCCGGGATTTCGGGACTTTCTCCCCGACGACCGGCGGCTACATATTTAAGGTAAGCACTACGTTCATCCGTACTCGCGTCTACATTATGTAAAATAGACATGGATACCACTTCATCACCATCTGCAAGACGAATACCACGAACACCATCTGAATTGCGGCCTTTAAACAAACGCACAGCCGTAGCTTCAAAACGGATGCACTTGCCACCCTTTGCCGCCATCAAAACATCATCTATTTCGGCACAGGCTGCAACGCCTATCAAGCTATCTCCTTCTGAGAGACGGATCGCGATTTTCCCATTCGCCCGCACATTAGAGAAGTCTGAAAGTAAATTCCGTCTTACATTCCCCTTCTTCGTGGCAAAGATGGCATGTAATTCACTCCAACTGTCCTCATCTTCCGGCAAAGGCAGAATGGTCGAAATATTTTCTCCCTGCTCAAGAGGCAGAATATTGATCAACGCCTTGCCTTTTGATTGCGGTGAACCAACAGGTAATTTCCATACTTTTATTTTATAGACCTGTCCAAAATTACTGAAGAACAGGATAGGCGTATGGGTATTTGCCACAAAGACATTGCGGAGGAAATCCTCGTCCTTGGTGCTCATACCGGACCGCCCCTTGCCACCACGCCGTTGTGCGCGGTATGTTACCAATGGCACTCGCTTGATATATCCTGTGTTGGTAACCGTTACCACCATATCTTCCCGCTGAATCAAGTCTTCATCTTCAAAGCCAAAGGCATCAAGGGCGAATTCCGAACGGCGCGGTGTAGCAAAGGCTTCACGATACTCTACAAATTCTGCGCGCATAATGCCATACAGGCGTTCACGACTGCGCAAAATATCGATATAATCTTCAATCTCGACGGACAGACCTTTTAATTCTTTGCCGATATCATCCCGGCCAAGCGCTGTCAGACGATGCAGGCGCAATTCAAGAATAGCCCGAACCTGCTTCTCAGAAAGCATGTATTTTCCGTCAACGACTTCCCGACCCGGCTCATTAATCAATTCTATATATTCCTGGACATCCAACGCATCCCAGGCTTCTGTCATCAACCTGTCACGGGCCTCTGCCGGATTTGGCGCGCTTCTGATCATGGCGACAATTTTATCCAGATTATTGACCGCAATCACCAACCCAACCAAGATATGTGCCCTATCCCGCGCCTTGGTCAGTTTGTATTTAGTTCGGCGCGTAATAACCTCTTCCCGAAACTTGATGAAATACTCAAGAATTTTATGCAGGTTCATGACCTCTGGCCGACCGCCATTAAGCGCCAGAACATTAGCGCCAAAGCTGGTCTGCAAAGGTGAGTAGCGGAACAATTGGTTAAGCACCACATCGGCAACCGCATCCCGTTTTAATTCCACAACCACCCGAACACCGGTCCGGTCAGATTCGTCGCGAATATCAGAGATACCCTCAATGCGCTTGCTGCGTACAAGGTCAGCAATCTGCTCCACCATACGGGCTTTATTAACTTGATAAGGAACTTCCGTGATAACAATCGCTTCACGGTTTTGGCGAATTTCTTCAAAATGCGTTTTGCCGCGCATGATGATAGAGCCCCGTCCGGTCATCTCCGCCAAACGCGCGCCGGCAGATCCCATAATCAAGCCGCCGGTAGGAAAGTCTGGCCCCGGCACAATTTCCACCAATTCTTCCAACGTGATTTCCGGATTATCCACAAAGGCACAACAGGCATCCAACACTTCGCCCAAGTTATGAGGCGGAATATTGGTCGCCATACCAACAGCAATACCGCCAGCGCCATTAATCAACAGATTTGGGAAACGTGCGGGCAATACGGTTGGCTCAAATTCTGATTCATCATAGTTGGCCTGAAAATCGACGGTGCCTTTGTCAATATCTTCCAAAAGCCCACCCGCGGCTTTATCCATCCGGGCTTCCGTATAACGCATGGCCGCAGCTTTATCGCCGTCCATGGAGCCAAAGTTCCCCTGACCATCAATTAACGGCAACCGAAGGGCAAAGTTCTGCGACATGCGAACCATAGCCTCATAGATGGCACTATCGCCATGAGGATGGTATTTACCCATGACCTCCCCGACGATACGCGCAGACTTACGGTACGGCTTGGTCCAGTCATAGTTATTTTCGTACATGGCATAAAGTATACGACGATGCACCGGCTTCAACCCATCCCTTACATCAGGCAACGCCCGAGACACAATCACGCTCATGGCATAATCGAGATAAGAGGTCTTCATTTCCTCTTCGATGGTAATTGTTGAAATACTCGGGTCTTGATGATCGGGGAGACTGTTTTCGGTCAATGACTTGGCCCTTTACAATATACTAAATTCATTAATTTTACCTGAGCTTTTTGCTACCCACTATATATGGTAAAATGCACCCAAATTTTATACTAAATACTGTGACCCATAGCAAGTACAACAGCATATATTTACACGCAAATTTCTTGAGGCGGAAACATTGTAGAAAATTACTTAATTTCAATAAACAGAGCTTATGTGACAGAGATATTTTTATTTTTTTACGGTACCCATTTTTGCCAATAGAATATATCCTGATAGAAACTAATTTTCAGGACAGGCCATGACAGAAATTGAAGACTCTATTTCAAAACTTATTGATATAATGCAATCCCTCCGCGATCCCCATGGAGGATGCCCATGGGATATTGAGCAGGATTTCTCTTCCATTGCCCCCTATACCATCGAAGAGGCCTATGAAGTTGCCGAGGCCATCGAAAAAAATGACATGCCTCACCTGAAAGATGAATTAGGCGATCTTTTATTTCAAGTGGTCTTCCATAGCCAAATAGCGCAGGAGAAAGGCCATTTCACTTTTACCGATGTCACGAACAGTATTTGCGACAAAATGATCCGGCGGCACCCCCATGTCTTTGGAGATGCTGGTTACCGAAATGCTGAGGAGCAAACCGCAGCCTGGGAAATACAGAAGGCCAAAGAACGAAAAGATAAAGACCGCCAGAGCAGCGTCCTTGACGGTGTAACATCCGGCCTGCCCGCCTTGACCCGTGCCATAAAATTACAAAATAGAGCCGCAAGAGTTGGCTTTGACTGGCCCGACACCTCGCAAGTTCTGGACAAATTGAATGAGGAAATGGCCGAACTATCTCATGAATTGGTACAGGCCAAAAAGGGCGAAGACAATATGGATCTAATCACAGAGGAGTTTGGCGACATGATGTTTGTCTATGCTAATCTGGCCCGTCATTTAAAAATTGACCCGGAAAGCGCTCTCCGTTCCGCCAACTATAAATTTGAAAAACGGTTCAAAAAAGTAGAAAGCCTCGCCGAAGAACAGGGCAAGTGCCTTGAAGATATGACATTAGAGGAAATGGACGCCCTCTGGGATCAGGTCAAAGCACGAGAAAAAGCAGAAAGGTCCGCAACCAAACTGTAAAGAATCTTGACAGTTTTTAGAGTGATCTTACACTTTCATCAAAATATGCAGACAATAAAACAAGCGTTTATGCCAATGTTCTATCTGGCACGATTGTTGCTTGTTTTATGGAGTTGCCTATAAAAGATCTCCTTCTATGGACACGGATGATTTGGGGGCAATATGTAGAATATTGTTATTTGTATATATAGAAAAGATTTTATCATGAAAAATACATTAAAAATGAGCTTAATGGCGGCTTGCTCAATAGTGGTCTTGACACCACTTGCCGAAGCAGCACCTGTTATAAAGGCTAACGTTGGACTATTTGGCATTAACAACCTGTATGCCTCCCCTCTTTTGTTTATGCCGCTTACTACGCCACAACCATCTTTTGCGGCACACGGAAATGGAGTCATTACCGGCTTCAATGGCGAAGGAAATCCTGCGTCCATGGCAATAACTTATGATGGCGCAGCGGAGGCCACGGCCGACGGTATTTTAAAGGCCCGTGCAGCACTACGGATAGATAATTTTTTCTATAATTCTAGCCTAAACGATCCCTATACAATAAATTCAAATTTCGATACTAACCCAAATGGTGTGCCAGATGCTTTAATGCTTATTTCGTTTACATCCTTTGAGGACAGGTTGAGCATCAATGGCGCAGATGACCTTGACCATATTACTTTTTCCCTACATCTTGATGGCTTCTTAAATAGTGATTTATTTAGTTTTGTTGATCTATACCAAGGTACCTCAGGACCAAACACCTTAATATACTCTGCAGATGGAACCAACTACAACAACGTTGAGGTCGAACAAACAATAACTACTAACGTGATTGAAGTAAATTCTGGTCATTCTGATTTACTTTTATCATTACAAGTAGGTGTTATACTGGGAAACCTGACAGGCACTGGTTTTCAAGGGATGGATGTATTAGAAGGCACCGCCGATTTTTACAACACCCTAACCATTGGGGCGGTTAGTGGCTTTGACGTAAATGGAAATCCAGTAGATTTATTCAACGCAACAACTAGTAGCGGTCATGAATTTGATGTGGTTCGTGTTCTGAGCGTATCCGTTCCCGAACCTTGGACAATTTCTTTGTTGGGTTTTGGTCTGTCGGCAATGGCTTTGTTCAGAAGACAGCGTTTTATCTAAACTTATTTTTTATCTAAAACTTAAATGTGAAAGTTCTCTTTTCGGTATGATCTTAATCTTATCAAAAAGGGAATTTTTCGTTGATCATTTTATCTGATCACTGAACACAAATGGTGCGGCCGAGAAGACTCGAACTTCCACGGGATACAATCCCACAGCGACCTCAACGCTGCGCGTCTACCAGTTCCGCCACGGCCGCACTGCCCTGTC
>JAESRB010000020.1 GCA_016764855.1 Emcibacter sp. | reverse complement strand
GTGGCCTTGCGCTATCTGAAAATCAGAAGTAATGAGGGATTTGTTACCCTCGTTGCGCTGTTTTCTTTGCTTGGTATTGCCATTGGCGTCATGGTTCTGATTGTTACTATGTCGGTGATGAATGGCTTTCGGGAAGAATTGCTGAGCAAGGTCATCGGCTTTAACGGACATATGTTGTATCAGCCCGCAGGCGGCAAGATGAGCGGTTATGACGATGCCGTTACCCGTTTGAAAAAAATTGATCATGTGGAGAAGGTGCTACCCATAATCGAAGGGCATGCCCTTGCCACTTTTGGCAGTTATAGTGTTCCAGCATTGGTGCGTGGCGTACGGGCCGATGATTTGGCCCAAATGACTCTTATCTCTGATAATATCAGACAAGGTACGTTGGTGGACTTTGGTAAAGGTGATAATGACATTATCATTGGCCAGAGATTGTCCGAGAAATATAATTTGTCTCCCGGCGATCTTGTGACGTTGGTGACGCCCCGGGGTCGAATTACCCCCTTTGGCACGGTCCCCCGTATTGCCAGCTATCAGGTTGTTGCTGTCTTTGAGGTTGGGGAATATAATTATGATACCAGTTATTTTTTCATGCCCTTGAAACAGGCCCAAACCTATTTCCAATATGGTGATCAGGTCGGGGCGCTGGAGATCAGCTTGACCCACCCGGATATGATTACCGAGATGTTTGCAGAAGTAGAACAGGCCACGAAACAGATCAGCCGTGGCGGACGGTTGATTGACTGGCGTGTTCTGAACAGCAGCTTCTTTAATGCGTTGCAGGTGGAACGCAATGTCATGTTCATTATCCTGTCCTTTATTATTCTGGTGGCTGTTTTTAATATCGTTTCGACCATGATTATGATGGTGAAAAATAAAACCCGGGATGTGGCTATTTTGCGGACTATGGGGGTTTCCAGCGGCTCCATATTAAGAATATTTTTCATCGTAGGCTCATGCATCGGAATGCTTGGCACATTGTTGGGGACCTTGGCTGGTTTGGCTATTGCCTATAATGTGCAGCCGATCTTGGATTTTGTCGAACGTATGACGGGGATGAGCCTGTGGGAAGGAGAGGTACGTTTTCTCTCGGAAGTCCCCTCAATCGTCGAAACAAAAGAAGTCTTGGTTGTGGTGGTCGTGGCATTGGGATTGAGTTTCCTCGCAACCCTTCTTCCGGCATGGCGGGCGGCAAAAGTCGATCCGGTCAAGTCATTACGCTATGAATAGGAGAGTGTGATGAGCGACATCATTCTGGAACTAAAAGGCATTCACCGTCATTTCATGCAGGGCGGCAAGGATTTGCATATCCTGAAAGGGGCTGACTTTACCTTGAAAAAGGGCGAGGTTGTCACCTTGGTGGGAACCTCTGGCTCTGGCAAGACAACATTGCTTCAGATAGCAGGCTTGTTGGATAGTATAAGCGAAGGCGAAGTGACCATCGATGGCCGGGCCTGTGCGGGACTGTCCGATAATAAACGTACTAGAATCCGCCGTTACGATGTGGGGTTCATATATCAATTCCATCATTTGCTGCCAGAATTTACCGCGTTGGAAAATGTTATTTTGCCTCAGGTGATTGCAGGTGTCTCCAAAAGTACTGCCCGGACAAAAGCGGCAGAGATTCTGGAAAAAATGAACATGGGAAATCGTCTGGAGCACAGACCCTCTGAACTGTCCGGTGGTGAGCAGCAGCGGGTAGCCATTGCCCGGGCCTTGGTCGGGAAACCGAAAATTCTTTTGGCCGATGAGCCAACGGGAAACCTAGATGAAGCCACCGGCAATGGTGTCATGAATGAATTGCTGCGTTTGTCACGGGAAGAGGGTGTATCAGCCCTGATCGCCACGCATAATAAAGAACTGGCGAGAAAAATGGATCGCTGTGTTACACTACATAATGGAATTTTGAGTTAAATCTTAATTCCTCAGGAGTGAAGCATGGATATTGCACAGATTAATTTAAGCGCGGTTCTTCTTGCTGCTTTGGCTAAATTTATGGTTGGAGCACTTTGGTATATGCCATTTCTGTTTGGTCGCGCGTGGTTGCAGGACGTGGGCAAAAAAGGTGAAGATTTGGGATCGCCCTTGAGGCCGATGATGTTATCGGCAGCTCTTGGCCTGTTGACGGCTTATACTCTGGCAGTGATCATTATGGTTGCGGGGCTTGATTTTATACAGTCTCTGGCGATGGCTGGTTTGATTTCTATTGGTATTATGGCCAGTATGATCGGCCCTCAAATGGCGTATGAGAATCGCAGCTTTCGTCTGTATGCGATCTATGTGGGTCAATATATAGTAGAATTTTTTGTTATGGCGGCAATTATAGGAGCCTGGGGGTAAGGTATGACAACGGCAAATTTTATTCATCTGCGGCTTCATTCGGCCTATTCTCTGTCCGAAGGGGCTATTCACGTCAAAGCTTTGCCGAAATTATGTACCAATTTTAATATGCCTGCGGTTGCCATAACCGATAGCAATAATATGTTTGGTGTTATGGAAGCCTCTCTCGTGTTGCCAGCGGCGGGTATACAGCCCATCATTGGCTGTACGATTGCCATCCGTCATGAACTTGAACAGGATTCTCGCTCTTTTAAAAGCCCCGATCCGGGAACGATGGTCCTTTTGGCTCAAACAGAAGCAGGCTATCAAAATTTGATGAAGCTGGTCAGTAAAGCTCATCTGGAGAGCGAGGCCCATGAACCGCCTCAAATTTCTCTTTCTGACCTTATAGGTAAAACAGATGATGTCATTTGTTTGACGGGTGGTCCGGGCGGTCCGATTGGAAAATACCTTCAGGTGGCCGGGGCAGCGTCACGGGATAAAGCAGAAGACGTTTTGAAAAAAATGATCGTCTTGTTTCCGGGGCGACTTTATATGGAAATTATGCGCCACAATATGCCAGAGGAAGCCCAGACTGAGGCAGCTTTCATTGAGATGGCTTATGCCCATGATATCCCTCTTGTCGCCAGTAATCAGGTATTTTTTCCGGATAAGAAAATGTATCAGGCTCATGATGCGCTGCTGTGTATCGCAGGCGGAAATTATGTGGAGCAGGATGATCGACGTAAATTAACGCCAGAGCATTATTTTAAGTCCCCCGCTGAAATGACGGAGCTGTTCAGTGACCTGCCCGAAGCAATTCGGAATACGGTGGTGATTGCTCAACGGTGTGCCTTTAAAGTACGGGAACTTGATCCGATCCTGCCAAGTTATGCGGAGAGCGATAAAAGCGAAGATGTTTCCTTGTCTGAATTGGCTCTTAAAGGGTTGAAAATCCGTCTGTTAGAACATGTTTATGAGGGGGAAGAAGATGCTCAGAAGCAGGAAGAGATCGCAAAGCCTTATATGGAACGCCTCGATTTTGAGCTGGGCATTATCATTAAAATGGGTTTTCCGGGATATTTCTTGATTGTTGCTGACTTTATTCAATGGTCAAAGAACCATAATATTCCGGTTGGTCCGGGGCGTGGGTCAGGTGCGGGTTCAGTGGTGGCCTGGGCCTTGATGATTACTGACCTTGACCCTTTACGTTTTGGCTTGTTGTTTGAACGGTTTCTTAATCCTGAACGGGTATCCATGCCCGATTTTGATATTGACTTTTGTCAGGATAAGCGGGATCGGGTGATCAAATATGTGCAGGATAAATACGGGCATTCCCAAGTGGCTCAGATCATCACATTCGGAAAGCTTCAGGCCAAAGCGGTGATCCGTGATGTAGGTCGAGTGTTGCAGATACCCTATGGTCAAGTGGACCGCTTGTCAAAATTGATTCCGGTTAATCCTGCCAACCCTATGACATTGGGGGAGGCGTTGGAGAGTGAGCCAAAGCTGCGTTATGAGCGGGATAATGACCCTTCTACTGCGCACCTGATTGAGCTGGCTTTGCAGTTGGAAGGGCTTTTCCGTCATGCTTCGACCCATGCGGCGGGGGTGGTGATTGGTGACCGGCCGTTGGACCAACTGGTGCCGCTCTACCGTGACCCTAAATCCGATATGCCGGTAACACAGTTCAATATGAAGTTTGTTGAACGGGCTGGACTGGTAAAATTCGATTTTTTGGGTCTGAAAACACTTACTGTTTTGGCTAAGGCAGTGGAGCATATTGCGCTTCGCGGTATCGAAATTAAATTGGAGCAGGTGGCCCTTGACGACAAGCCTAGCTATGATCTTTTCAGTAGTGGTAAAACCACTGGCGTGTTCCAATTGGAAAGTAGCGGCATGCAGAATGTTCTGCTACAGCTAAAGCCCGACTGTTTTGAAGACATTATCGCGGTGGTGGCACTCTATCGTCCGGGACCAATGGATAATATCCCCCGTTATATTGCTTGTAAACATGGGGAAGAAAAGCCAGATTACCTGCATCCTTTGTTGGAGGGAATTCTAACCGAAACCAACGGCGTGATCATTTATCAGGAACAGGTCATGCAGATCGCGCAGATTTTGGCGGATTACTCACTGGGTGAGGCGGATTTGTTGCGTCGGGCCATGGGTAAGAAAATCGCGGCGGAAATGGATATACAACGTACCCGTTTTCAGGAAGGTGCAGATAAAAAGGGTGTTGACCCGAAACAGGCGGCAAGCATCTTTGATCAGGTGGCGAAATTTGCCGGTTATGGTTTTAACAAAAGTCATGCGGCGGCCTATGCACTGGTGTCCTTCCATACAGCCTATTTGAAGGCCAATTATCCAGTAGAGTTTATGGCGGCGATTATGTCGCTTGACCTGACTAATACGGATAAGCTGGCCATATTCAAACAGGATGTTATTGCCATGGGGATCGAAATCCTTCCCCCTGATATTAATAAATCCCAAGTGGAATTTTCCGTAGAAGTCATCAAAGGCAAAGAAGATACCGACAAGCGGTGCGGCGCTCTGTCCGATGGTGTTGTGCGCGGTGTGCGTTATGGTCTGGCGGCGTTAAAAAATGTTGGGGCAGGGGCTATGGAAGGCTTGATTGCGGAAAGGGATAAAAACGGCCCATTTAAGGATGTCGCGGATTTTTGTAATCGGCTTGATACCAAACATGTGAATAAACGGGCTTTGGAAAATCTGGCTAAGGCTGGGGCTTTTGATTGTATTAACCCCAACCGGGCGCAAATGCTGAATTCTGTTGAAAAAATGTTAAAGCAAGCCAGTGCAGCAACAGAGCAAAGAAACAGCAATCAGGTCAGTATGTTCGATGATGCGGTCGAAGAACAGGCTTTGGTTTTAGAGGATAAAACCGACTGGCAATTGATTGAGCGTCTGAATTATGAAAAAGATGCCCTCGGTTTTTATCTCTCGGCCCACCCGCTGGATGCCTATACGACAATTTTGGACCGTCAGAGAATTACCCCGTCAACCGAACTGGAGCGTAAGGCACAGGGTGGGGGGACGGTCCGTTTGGCAGGGACTATTCAGAGCATTCGGGTGATGAAAAACAAACGCGGTAAGAATTTTGCTTTCATTGGCCTGTCCGATGCTCATGGCAGTTTTGAATGTATGGTCTTTTCCGAGTTGTTAGAGAGCTGTGAAGAAATTTTACAGACCGGAAGTTCTCTCATCGCCACTGTGGAGGCCAGTATTCACCCGGAAAAAGGGTTGCGTGTTACGGCTAAAAGCTTTGCTGCCATTGAAGTGGTAGCAGCGAACACGGCAGAACGGCTTGAAATATATTTGAGTGATGCAGATTCTCTGCCAGAGATACAGGCGCTTCTGGATAGATTTAAAGGCGGTCGCGGCTATGTTACTTTTAATTTAAAGGTAGAAGACGAAGATGAGTATGACATTGAGATCGTTCTAAAAGATAAATATAAGGTGTCGCCTGAAATTCGCCGGACATTGGTCACTATGAAGGGCGTCATAGATGCGCGGGAGATTTAAGGGATTTGAACTTAATCCATCCTATTTACCATTCTGTATAATAGTGTTTGTGATGAAAAGTAAAAGCGATAGAATATGCGGAAACGGGGCTTGTGAATCTCTTGCATAGAGAAGGCTCACGCATATTGTTTAAGTAATAAGTAAAGTTGTTTGAGAGATTCTATGACCGATAAACCGGTAAAAGCAAAAGATTCAGCTTCCGTATTGATCATTCGGGATGCGGATGAACATGAGCGTTATGGCAGCTTGCAGATATTAATGGTCAAGCGTCATCGTAATATCAAATTCGCAGGCGGGGCTTATGTTTTTCCCGGAGGCAAGCTGGATGCCGGAGACCGTAGTGTCGAGGAGAGTTTGACGAGAAATGTGGATGTCGGTGAAAGCTTTTACGGTCTACGTTATACGGCACTGCGGGAGGTTTTTGAAGAAACCGGCTTGGTCATTGGTGCACTGGACGGCAAGCCGATCGGGGAAGAGTTGCGCAGAACGATTGATGAAACTTACCGCGCTGATTTTTTGTCGGGCACTATAGAGTTGGCAGAATTTCTGGACCGGTCCACTGTTACATTTGATATGAGTGATTGTTTCCCTTTCGCCCATTGGATTACGCCGGAAGCTTACCCGATTCGCTTTGATACCCGTTTTTTCCTGTGTGTAGCACCGGAAGGACAAGTGCCGAGTCCGGACGGACATGAAATCACGGAAGTAGATTGGATGTATCCCATGCAGTTGGTGGACGAATCTGATGGTGATTTGATGTTTCCAACGATGATGAATTTGAAAAAACTGGGACAGGCAAAAACAGTGTCAGAGGCGCTTGTGCTATTGGCTGAAAGAAAAATTGTTATGGTAATGCCGGAGCTTGTCGTGGGGGATAAAGGTAACATTCGTAAAATACCTGATGATGCGGGGTATGAGGATGTGGATCAAACCCGAACCCGTTCCGCGATCGAGCTTGATAAGGCTTAGGGCTTAAACTTATCAGATAAGAAAATATTCCTTGATTTATACGGAAAAGAGCGGTATTACGCGCCTACTTCACACGCAGGGTTTTAAGTTAACCTCCTACATATTGAGGAAGACTTTCCGGTGTCCCATAAGGGGCCACAACCTGCGGAGGATTAACCGGAAAATAAAGGAAAATAGTATGGCTGTGCCTACATTTACTATGCGTCAGCTTCTTGAAGCTGGAGTCCATTTTGGACATCAATCCCATCGTTGGAACCCAAAGATGAAAGAATATATCTTTGGTGCGCGCAACAAAGTTCATATCATCAATCTCGCGATTACGGTTCCCTTGCTGCAGCGTGCGCTGGAAACTATTCGTGACATCACGGCTTCAGGTGGTCGTGTATTGTTCGTTGGTACAAAACGTCAGGCATCCGGCCCTATCGCCGAAGCTGCTAAACGTTGTGGTCAGTATTATGTCAATCACCGCTGGCTCGGTGGTATGATGACCAACTGGAAGACGATTTCAGGCTCCATCAAACGTTTGCGCACTCTGGACACCCAGTTGGGTGAAGTCTCCAAGGTTGAAGGCTT
>JAESRB010000257.1 GCA_016764855.1 Emcibacter sp. | reverse complement strand
GGCAAAAACCGCCATTAATGGCGCCGTCCCGATGGCATTTCGTTTGTCCATATCCAGATAGGAATTATACAAATCCCCGACCTTTTGCTCATTAGACCCCGCCGGATTTACACCCTTTGCAGATTGTTCAATGATGGTCTTTACCGCTGCCTGAGACTTTTCATGCAACATAAAAAATGTGCCATAACTGGCCTTGTCATCGGGAATGATATAACTGTCATACCATGTCCCGTTAACATAGGCGAAAAAGTCATTGCCCGGCTTGACGGTCCTATTCATATTTTCCGTTATGACACCTGAAATGAGTTTTTTCTCCGGCGGCGCTATCGTCTCTTGCTCCGCGGAACAGCCCCCCATCAACGCCACTGCTGCAACCATCGTAATATATTTTATGCTCTGGTAGGCTCTCATTTTCCTGTCTCCTAAAAGAATAATATTTTACTTCTTTTGCAGGTTATTAATCTGATCCTGCATTGCGGCCAACTGCGCCTGAAGCTCTGACAGTTGGTTATTATCTGCCCCGCTGGACGGACTTTGTTTGGTACTTTGACCGGCTTCTGCCTGTTGACCTGACGGAACATCATCAGGTGTTTTTTGAGCTGCTGCGGAATTTTCTGTCTCTGGATCGTTGTTTCCCGTACCAGACGCGGCAAAAGGTGAGAACATTGCCATTGTCTTCTCGAAAATTGCCATATTCTGTTTGGCCATTTCCTCAAACGGCTGCATAGGCTGCGTGGGCTGCGTTGGAATGCCTCCCTTGTCGGCGTTACCCTTAAAGAACTCCCGGAATTTTTCCTGATTTTCCGCGAAAGCAGCCATACTGCTTTCCAGATAACCCGGAACAACCTGCTGCAACCCGTCACCATAAAAAGCGATCAACTGGCGCAAGAATTTAGTTGGCAAGAGCGTTTCACCCTTACTCTCTTCCTCGAAAATTATCTGGGTCAAAACTGAATGCGTAATATTCTCACCACTTTTTGCATCTTTAACCACAAAGTCTGTATTTTTCTTGACCATCTCTGCCAGATCATCAAGGGTCACATAGCAACTGCTATCCGTATTATACAACCGCCGGTTAGCATATTTCTTAATGATAATTGGCTCGCCATCCTGCCGATTTTTTTTTGCCACGCTATTTTACTACCTTCTGATTATGTTACCGCACCATATCACGCCATAATATTACAGAGCGCAAGTAAAAATGCTGCGCAACAATAAAAAAACACCCTTAAGTGACTTTTTGCTTCTAAAAAGACACAAACTGAGTATATTTTTCATTATGCCTCAACAAAAAAAATATCAAAAGAACGTCAAGCCCCCCGCCGATAGAATGGACGAACTTGCCGCACAATATCTTGACCTCTGGCAGGATAATCTGCGTCATTGGGCCACCGATCCTGACGCCATGAATAAATGGCTGACTGAAACCGTACCGCATATAAAACCATCAGATGACAATCAATCCTAGAATATCCATTTTCTCAGGATACTCCTCTGAAGATTCCCTAGGATATTAAAGACGATATTACATGTTTTAGCCCCCTACCGTTACAAAAAATCAGTTTTAAACTTCAAGACGACTAACAGCTGTTGATATTCGGCCCATTTCACCTATAGTTGTTCTTTAGGGTGGAAAGAAATGTCAGACAGCAAGACACAACAGATCAGAAGCGGACCTCATCCCCTCTCCCTTCATGTGGCAAGCAGCACACAAAATTGGACAGCTGCCGCCGCGGCTTTTCCGTTGTTTCAGCTAGGCGGCTTGCAAATACATCCAGACCTTAAACAACAGGCCGAAGATTTACGACAAAATATCGCGGATGCTGATCTGGAACAGTTGCAACTGCGGATCATGACAAAAGCCCAGAACCGCTTGTCCCATATGCTCGCCGGCATTCGTGCCTATCAGCATCACCCTTACACACGACAGACCACACCGATGCCGCTGTTTAATAAGATCGGCACAACAGAAGTCCGTGACTACGGCAGAGATCTCGTCGATGACGCCCCTGTGGTTCTTGCGGTTCCCTCCCTGATTAATCCAGCCTATATCCTTGACCTCGCCGAAAATCACAGCTTTATGCGCAACTTGTCAGAACAAGGCATTCATCCCTACCTTTTGGATTGGACCACCCCACAATCAGAAGAATTAGCCTTTGGTCTGGAAGATTATATCATCAAACGACTGCTTCCCGTTATCCGCGAACTACATCGCCATCATAATAAGAAAATTCACCTTTTGGGCTATTGCATGGGCGGCAATTTAGCGCTGGCCGCCGCGCAAATTCTGCAACCCGAAAATATGATTGAAGGCCTTACCCTTATTGCGACGCCGTGGGATTTTCATGTGGACCAACCCGCTCATCTCCCTGCCTTAACAACAAATTTTCTGGCGAAAGATATTTTCAACAGCGGTCTTTCCTCTATTCCTGCCAATATTATGCAGCTTTTCTTTTTCAGTCTGGACCCCACGTTATCTGACCGAAAATTCCGGAAATTTTCTACTCAGATCCCAACAGCCTCCAAAGCCCGTAATTTTGTTGCCATAGAGGATTGGGTAAATGACGGCAGCCCCCTGTCCCCGCAAGTCGCCATAGACTGCCTGCGGAATTGGTATCAGGAAAATCAGCCTCATAATAAGTGCTGGCGCATCGCAGATCAGATCATAGATCCGAGCTGCCTTGACCTGTCCGGTCATATTATTACGCCGAAAACAGATCGTATTGTTCCTCCTGCATCTGCGAAGGCGCTCCAGAAAATATTGCCTAACTTTACCCATACTGTTGCCAGTGGTGGTCATGTTACAATGATTGCGGGGAACTCTTCAAAAACAACTTTATGGCATAAAATAGCCAGTTATTTAAAATAATATTACAAAATATAAGTTCTTAAAGTAACTATTGCAAAATATTTTATTCTATCTTATACAAAACATCAGTATCAGGAAACGTCAAAAAACGATGACAAAGTTTAATTTGCATTTTGATGCTGCAGTGCGATAATAGGTAGAATATACGGGACCAAAAGACCAGCCCGAAAATAAAATTATACGTGAACATCATAATTTAAAGGAAAATGACATGACTGAAGTTGCCATCATTGCTGCACTGCGCACCCCCGTTGGATCTTTCAATGGATCATTGAGCAAAGTACCTGCCCATTATCTGGGCGAAGTCGTCATCAAAGGCTTGCTGTCAGAAACCGGCGTCCCCGCAGAAGACATAGACGAAGTCATCCTTGGTCAGATTTTGACCGCAGGTGCCGGACAGAACCCCGCCCGTCAAGCTTCTATCAATGCTGGACTTCCCAATGAAACAACGGCCTTTGGGATCAATCAACTCTGCGGATCGGGCCTTCGGGCTGTTGCCATGGGGTTTCAGGCCATTCAATGCGGCGATGCCGACGTGATCATCGCGGGTGGACAGGAAAGCATGAGCCAATCACAGCATTCCGCCTATCTGCGCGGTGGCTACAAAATGGGCTCTGCCGAATTTAAAGATACCATGGTTTGGGACGCGTTAACCGATATTTTCAATGACACTCATATGGGCATTACAGCGGAGAATATTGCGGAAAAATGGAAAATCAGCCGGGAAACTCAGGACCAGTTCGCCGCCACGTCACAGAATAAAGCCGAAGCCGCACAGGCCGCTGGAAAATTCAAAGACGAGATTGTTACGGTCACCATCAAGAACCGTCGCGGTGATATTGAGGTATCCGAAGATGAATATATCCGCAAAGGCGTCACAGTAGAAAGCCTGTCCGGCATGCGCCCGGCCTTCAAAAAAGACGGCACGGTCACAGCCGCCAATGCCAGCGGTATTAATGACGGCGCTGCGGCCCTGCTGTTGATGTCCGTAGAGGAAGCCAAAAAACGCGGCCTGAACCCTCTGGCCATTATCAAATCATGGGCCACAGCCGGTGTTGACCCTGCTATTATGGGCATTGGCCCGGTGCCCGCCAGTAAAAAGGCGCTGAAAAAAGCCGGCTGGACCATCGATGATGTTGATCTCATCGAAGCCAACGAAGCCTTTGCCGCACAGGCCTGTGCCGTGGGACAGGACCTTGGTATTCCGGCAGACAAGTTGAATGTCAATGGTGGCGCCATAGCCATCGGCCATCCTCTTGGTGCCAGTGGAGCCCGTGTGTTAACCACATTGCTTCACGAAATGAAACGCAGAAATGTCCAAAAAGGACTTGCCACATTATGCATTGGCGGCGGTATGGGTGTCGCCATGTGTGTAGAACGACCCTAAAACAGCTTTACATAACCTTATAAGGAAAGAAAACATGTCTAAAGTCGCACTCGTCACTGGCGGAACCCGTGGTATCGGCGCCGCTATTTCCATCTCGTTAAAAGAAGCAGGCTACACCGTTGCCGCCACCTATGCCGGTAATGACGAAGCCGCCGCGGAATTCAAGGAAACCACCGGCATCAATGTTTATAAATGGGATGTGGGCGACTTTGACGCCTGTGCCGACGGGGTTGCTAAAGTTGTCGCGGAACTGGGAAGAGTGGATATTTTGGTGAATAATGCCGGTATTACCCGCGACACCAGCTTTGGACGTATGACAAAAGACATGTGGGACGCGGTGATGAATACCAACCTCACGTCCAACTTCAATATGTGCAAAGCGATCTTTGATGATATGAAGGCCAATAAATTTGGCCGGATTATCTGCATCAGCTCTATCAATGGGCAAAAAGGTCAAATCGGACAGGTCAATTATTCAGCGGCCAAGGCCGGGGTTATTGGCTTCGTCAAAGCACTGGCACAGGAAGGCGCGCGCCATGGCATCACCGTCAATGCCATTGCACCGGGGTATGTCTCCACCGATATGGTTATGGCTGTACCAGAAGAAATTCTGGCAAAAATTATCAAGGGTATTCCCGTAGGTCGTCTGGGCGAAGCATCAGAAATAGGGCGTTCTGTTGCCTTTCTTGCCTCTGATGATGCGGGATATATCACCGGATCTACCCTGACCATCAATGGTGGTCAATATATCACTTAAAACCGATTTTATGTTTAAAGCCAATATAGTATTTAAACACTGATCAATATCCGTTACCCTGTCCTTTAATTAATGATTTAAGGACAGGGTATAAATGTATCAGGATGTTGTTGAATTACGGGCTTTTTATGATACCCCCCTTGGGCGGGTCACCGCCCGACTTATCCGCCAGCAGATCGTCGCCCTTTGGCCTGACATCGGCGGCATGGATATTTTGGGGCTGGGCTATGCCACTCCCTATCTTGATATTTTTCGCGCCCATGCCAGCCATGCCATCAGCATCATGCCCGCGCAACAAGGCGTCATTCGCTGGCCCCGCCATAATGGCACCTCGGGCCACAACGACAACCATCATTATCGCGGCAACTTAACGGCCTTGACTCATGAGGCGAGCCTGCCTTTAAAAGATGCGGCCATTGACCGGATTCTCATGGTTCATATTCTGGAACATACGGAACAAAGCCGTCCTCTTCTGCGCGAGATATGGCGCACCTTGGCTCCCGGGGGACGGGTGATTGTGATCGTCCCAAACCGGTTGGGTTTTTGGGCGCGCACTGACCGCACCCCCTTTGGTCATGGCAAACCCTTTTCCGTGACGCAGGTTCGGCAACTGCTCAGTGACAATATGTTGACGCCAACCCGAACCGTTTCCGCCCTGCATATGCCGCCTTTTCACAGTCGGTATCTGCTCTCACTTATGACTACCTTAGAGAGAACAGGTCAGAAATGGTGGCATAATCTAGCTGGGACGCTGGTGATAGAGGCCGAGAAACAAATCTATGCCACAGGACCAAAAGTGAGGAAACGCCTTGCCGTCCGCCGCCCGGCAATTGCCGGAAGTCACATCGACCGCAAAAAACCTTACACGCAATACTAATATCCCTTGAATTCCCGAACAACAAGATTGATATTGTGATAAAATAGGACAGGATATTCTGTCCTATTACGTATCATACGATATGTCCTTGAAATTTACGTAAGGCCGGCAGGTAAAATGATCAAAAAAACTCTCGTTCTCCTCATTATCATCGGCATAGCGGTCGGCCTTTATTATATTGGCCAACGCAACCAACCCTCCCAAGGCCGACGCGTCGGACCGGCTGTTGTTGCTGTTCTTGTTGCCCCTGTGATATCCGATATTTTTACAGATACGATTGAAGCCTTGGGTACAACAAAAGCCAATGAATCCGTTGACCTGACCGCCACCACGACAGACAAAATTGCCAAAATCAATTTTACCGATGGCATGCTGGCCAAAAAAGGTCAAATCCTGGTTGAGCTGGTTAATGACGAAGAAATTGCAGACCTGCATTCCGCTATGGCCAATGCGGAACAACAGAAACGCGACCTCAGACGCATCGAAGGACTGGTCAAGGCCCGCACCCTGCCCACCACCCGTCTGGAAGATCACAGGACCCTCTATAAAAAAGCCCGCGCCGACGTACAGGTGGCCCAGGCCCGTATCCGTGACCGACAGATCATTGCGCCCTTTGACGGACAGCTTGGTCTCCGTCAGGTCAGCCTCGGATCACTGGTAACTCCCGGAACCGTCATTACAACATTAGATGACCTGTCTGTTATCAAGTTAGATTTTACAGTAGCGGAAGGTTTTCTGGCCACCCTGAAAAAAGGCCAAACCATTACCGCCCTGAGCGATGCCTATCCGACGCTTGATTTCACGGGAAAAGTGACCAATATCGGCAGCCGCATTGACCCTATCTCCCGGGCGGTCACTGTGCGGGCTATCCTGCCCAATGACAATAGAAATCTGCGCCCCGGAATGCTCATGCGCGTCAAGCTGATCAAAAACAAAAGCATGTCCATCATGATTCCCGAAACAGCCCTGATCATATCCGCAGACCGAAAATATGTCTTCCTGCTTCAGGACAATAATCACGTTATACAGCAATCTGTCGTCATCGGCAGGCGGCGTCCCGGTTCCATTGAAATCCGCGAGGGCCTCAGCATTGGCCAGATAATTGTGATTGAAGGCACCTTAAAACTTCAGAATAACAGCAAAGTTATTATCAAGAATAATCGAGAAAATAGCCCCGTAAAAACAGAGGATACTCCATGATCCTCTCTGACATATCGGTTGATCGTCCGGTTTTTGCGACTGTTATAAGTCTTCTACTGGTCGCCTTTGGGGTGATGAGCTTTCTGGATCTGCCGCTACGGCAATATCCAGATATAAATCCGCCTATCATCTCAGTTTCCACAAATTACCGAGGGGCCTCTGCTGAAATCGTAGAAAGCAAAGTCACCCGTCTGATCGAAGACCGGGTTAGCGGCATAGAAGGCATTAAAACCATATCCTCCAGAAGTCAGGACGGACGGTCAAGTATCACCATTGAATTTAAAATTAACCGCGACATTGACGCCGCAGCCAATGATGTCCGCCAACGTGTTTCCCGATTATTAAATAACCTGCCCGAAGAAACCGATCCACCGGAAATTTCCAAGGTCGACACCAATGACAGACCCATTATGTGGTTGATGTTAAAATCAGCCCACATGTCACAATTGGAGTTGGGGGATTATAGCAAACGTTTTCTCATTGACCGCCTGTCCTCTATTGATGGGGTCGCCCGCATCCGCGTTAGCGCCCGAAGCTATGCCATGCGTATCTGGCTGGACCGTCAACAACTGGCCGCACGGGATGTCACCATAAATGACGTCGAAACAGCCCTCCGCTCAGAAAACATTGAACTCCCAGCCGGGCGCATTGAATCTACGAACCGTGAATTTACCGTCCGCATTGACCGCAAATACAAAACCGCACAAGACTTTGAGAAACTGGTTATCCGCCAATCAAAGGATGGTCATCTTACACGCCTTGGTGATGTGGCTAATGTTGAATTAGGGGCAGAGGATTACCGCAGTGAGATGCGGGGCAATCAAGAACTGATGACCGGAATAGGTATCATCAAGCAGTCCAAGGGAAATACCTTAAGCGTGTCCCGTGCCATAAAAGTAGAAGTCGGAGAAATCAACAAAACCCTACCCCCCGGCATTTCACTCGAAGTTATCATGGACCAGTCCATCTTCATCGAAGCCGCCATAAACGAAGTTTATATTACATTTGCAATCGCAATGTCGCTGGTGATGTTGATAATTTTCCTGTTTCTGGGCAGTGTACGGGCCATGCTCATTCCCGCGATAACGGTGCCTGTATCAATCACAGCATCCTTCATTTTTCTGAATATGGCCGGCTATTCCATAAACCTTCTGACGTTATTGGCTCTGATACTTTCCATTGGGTTGGTTGTAGATGATGCTATTCTTGTGCTTGAAAATATTTATCGACGTATTGACCGGGGGGAGCCCCCGCTTTTTGCCGCCTATTACGGGGCGCGGGATGTGGGATTTGCCGTAATCGCGACAACTCTGGTTCTGATCGCCGTATTCGTCCCCATCATTTTCATTGAGGGACAGACCGGCAGACTCTTCACTGAATTTGCCATGGCAATGGCCGCTGCCGTTGTCTGCTCCTCCGTCGTTGCCCTAACGCTAACGCCTATGTTGTGCTCTCGTATCCTGAAAAAGGAAGGCAGTGAAAACCAACTTCACGGTAAAGCCATGAGCATCCTCCGAATTCTTGAGAGCGCCTATGTCAAAGCCTTAAACTTCCTGTTCAAACGCCCCGCCCTTACTCTTTTAAGCCTGATCCCGGTTTTAGGAATCAGTTATAGCCTGTTCACTATATTACCCTCTGAATTTATCCCACTGGAGGATCAGGGCAAATTTTTTGTAATCGTCAAGGGCCCGGAAGGGACCGGCTATGAAGCTATGAAGCAGCAGATGTATAAAGTGGAAGAGGACATGATGTCCCTCCGCAAGGAAGGTAAAGCCACAACCGTTCTGTCACGCGTTCCCAGTTTTGGTTCTGCTGCATCGGTCAATTCAGGCTTTGGATTGGTCAGCCTTGAAACTTGGGGCAACCGGAGTCAATCTGCTCAGGAAATTCGCGTTGAACTTATCAGCAAACTCTCTCAACACACTGGTGTCAGAGCTTTTGTCGCCATGCCAAGGGGCCTTGCCGGTGGCTCTGGTAGTCCCATACAATTCGTCCTTCAAGGTACCGATTACACCGAACTTGCCCGGTGGCGAGACCTGATGATCGCGGAGGCCAAGCTCTATCCCGGGTTTGTCGGTCTGGACAGCGATTATAAGGCAACAAAGCCACAGTTGCTGATTGATATTGATCTGACACGGGCCGCTGACCTTGGGGTATCCGTGGCCACCATTGGCCGGACGTTGGAAACCATGTTAGGCTCCCGTCATGTGACCACCTATATCAAGTCCGGCGAAGAATATCCGGTTATTCTTGAGGGTATAAAAGCCGAAACTAAAACACCAAGCGATTTGACCAATATTTATGTCCGTTCCGGCAGAACAGGCATATTGATCCCCCTGTCTAATCTGGTAAAATTAAAAGAAACGGCAAGCCCGCCTGATCTAAAACGCTTCAACCGCATGCGCTCTATCACACTTACAGCAAATCTTAAACCTGGTTTCAGCTTGGGACAAGCGCTGGACTTCATGGAAGAAACAAGTCAAAAAATACTCCCTTCCAAGGCCCGCATTGATTTTAGCGGTGAATCACGGAACTTTAAAGAGGCCGGAAATTCCATCTATTTTGTCTTTATTCTGGCCTTGGTCACCATATTTCTGGTACTGGCCGCCCAGTTTGAGAGTTTTCGCCACCCCTTTGTGATCCTGTTAACCGTCCCCTTTGCCATGGTCGGGGCATTGCTCGGGTTATATCTCACAGGACAGACCATCAATATCTACAGCCAGATTGGCCTGATCATGCTTGTGGGCCTCGCCACCAAAAACGGTATTTTAATCGTTGAGTTTGCCAATCAGCTCCGGGATCAAGGCGTGGAATTTACAGAGGCCCTGATTGATGCCGCCCGCAAAAGGCTACGGCCTATTGTCATGACCTCCTTTACGACCATCATGGGGTCTATTGCTTTGGTCGTTGGCACCGGCGCGGGGGCGGAAACCCGTTTCGTTCTTGGCATTGTCATTATTTTCGGCGTATCCATCGCAACATTTTTTACTTTATTCGTCGTGCCGGTTGCCTATCTTATGATTGCCCGAAACTCTCCCTCTCCCAAGGCTGTGCAGAATTTACGGCTTGCCCTCGAGAAAAAAATCTTTAACAAAAAACCTTAGTTATAATAGTATTTCAATTTTTTCTAGCCTCTATTCAAATCTTTAAGATTTATCAAATAGACTCGATAAAAATTTGACCGATAGATCAGGAGACATGTGTGAGTACCATAGAGAATACGGCAAAGTACTTTCACTTTACCAGCGCGAACATCCTCATAAAAGGCCTATTAACCGGTCTACTGTATGGTTTATTGGTTCATTTATCGACCGTCCTTATTTTTCCAGTTGCGGACGTCCCTGTCTTATGGTCTGCCAATGCTCTTCCTGTTGTTGTCCTACTTTTCAACCGCAGTAGACAATGGCCTATCATAATATTTTTCTGCGCCATTGCCTTATTGATCAACAGAGCTCCCACAACAGCCCACGAAATGAGTCTCTACCTCATGCTCAGTGGGACAAACCTGCTGGAAATTACGCTATTGGCAACCGTGATCAAGGAAATAACCGGCACCGGCCTTACAAAAAAGAAACTGAAATCTATCATAATAGCGAATATGTGGGCGGCACCGGCGGTGATAATGGCCACTTCTATCCTGTCTGTTTTCTTATTCTCCATCTCTGCACCGGACATTAACTTCCTCCAAACCACGTTAAAAATATTCTCCAGTGCCTTTCTTGGACAGGTCCTGTTCATACCCGCCATACTTTGTCATATTTTCTTTGACCGATCAGCGTTCAAAATGATTTCCAGAGGATATCTCACCCAATGGGGCCTCATGTGGCTCGCACTATCCCTTTTCATCGCAACCACGTGGGTCAGCCTGAACAGTCATACCCCAATTCATTATATTTTCCCCTATATGACCTTCCCGCTTTTGGTCTGGTCTGCGCTCCGCCTTGGCATACATGTCACCGTAACCTGCTCTCTTATCAGCAGCCTGTTCACCAAATATTTCGCCTCCCTTGGCTATTTCCCTTTTGGAGCCATTGACCTATCACCCTACGAACAGATCTCCGCCTTGAACGTGGGATTGATTGCCCTGAATGTGACTGCCCTGATCCTTGCCATCGTTGTTTCGGACGAGAAACAGGCAAAACAAGACCTGACCAGAAGAGAAGAATGGTTCCAAATTGCCATTAACCATATGTCTGGTGGCCTCTACCTTCTGGATCAAGAAAGACGTTTCAAGGTTCTCTCGCTCGGCCTACGGGAGAAATTTGACCTCCCTTATGAAATCTGTCAACTGGGTGCACATGTTAAACATGTGCTGAAGTTCCGGGCAGACCGCGGAGATTTCGGCCCCGGCGACCCAACTGAGTTATACAAGAAAAGAATGGCCGAGCTGGAAGAGGAAAAAACCATTCACGGGCAAAACACCCCCCCGGGCGGACGGGCCTATGAATATTTTCAAAACCACACAAATAACGATGAAATCATCATCATTTATCATGAAATCACCGAACGGCTGAAGGCGGAAAACGACAGCCAGGTAGCCCTTCTAGAAGCGCAACAAGCCAACAAAGCTAAAACTGATTTCCTTGCTAATATGTCCCATGAGCTGCGCACCCCGCTTAATGCGATCATCGGCTTCTCCGAAATAATGACAAAAGAAAATTTCGCGGACACATCCGCTGATAAAGTCCGAGAATATAGCCATGATATTCATATGAGCGGCTGCCATCTATTACAGATCATCAATGATATTCTGGATCTGTCCAAAATTGAGGCTGGCAAGGCCGACGTGGATTTAGAACCCATACATCTAGATGAAATTATCAAGGAATCTGTGACTTTCATTGAACTTCGCGCCGCCGAAGCCGGCATATCCATCATCAATGACATGAAAGATATGGATGATCAAATTCTTGCTGATCGAAGAATGTTCAAGCAAATCATGGTCAATCTTCTGTCAAATGCCGTAAAATTCACCCCCAAGGGTGGCAAGATTCATCTTTCCCATAATATCAACGACAACGAGCAAACCATCATCAGCATAGCCGATACCGGAATCGGAATTGCCGAAAAAGATATCGCCCCCATGATGGAGCCCTTTCGGCAAGCCGACTCTAGCCTGAGCCGTGAATTTGAAGGCACCGGACTTGGACTGCCGCTGGTAAAATCACTCATGGACCTTCATGGCGGAGAAATAAACATCAAAAGCAAAGTCGGACGCGGTACAACCGTATTCCTCACCTTCCCGCCACATAAATTATTACATTAATTCATCTGGCATCCCTTTAATGATTACAAAAAATATCCTTTTATCCAGCCTTCCAAAATGATACAAAGTTACGCATTCAACAATAAAAAGCATGCGATAATAATAAAAATGACGATTGCACAACATTTAGAAAAGCTGATACAGGATTTTCAGGACCAGCAACCTCTCAGGGTCGGGTCATTGATTATCACAGTATATGGTGACTTGCTGGCCCTTCGTGGCGGTACAGTTTGGCTCGGCAGTGTGATAAAACTGTTGGAGCCTCTGGGCATCAATGCCCGCCATGTGCGTACCGCCGTTTCTCGTCTGAACAAGGACAATTGGATCAGCCCCCATCAGGTCGGGCGCAAAAGCTATTACAGCCTGACCGATTCTGGATGGCGGAAATTCCGCAATGCCACACCACAAATCTATGCTGGTCCCCCTAGCGATTGGGATCAAAGCTGGACTTTGGTCATCCTACCAGACCATAAAAACATCAATAAAGATCTTGCCATTAAAGAACTTGGCTGGCTTGGCTTTGGTAAAATTGCCAAAGGCATATTGGCCCACCCCATGCCCGACATGCGCCCATTGGAACGTACTCTGGATGGCCTGAACATCCGGGATGAGGTTATCATCCTGCATCAGGCCTCCCATGAATTGACCTCTTCCTCCGCATTGGATATAATGGTGCAAGACTGTTGGAAGCTGGAAGAATTGAGCACCAAATACCGGAAGTTTCTGGAAAAATACCGCCCCATATTACAGCAATTATCCACGGGCGATATTCCAGGAGAAATGGAATGTCTGTTGATCAGAATTTTGATGGTTCATAAATACCGCAAAATCCTGTTGAGAGACCCGCGCCTGCCGGATATGCTGATGCCCGCCCATTGGGAAGGTAATGCGGCCTATGAACTTTGTCGGGATATTTATCAGCTTCTGTTGAAAAAATCGGAAGACTGCCTCGACAATATTATGGAGACCGAAGAAGGTCCTCTACCTCAACCGGATAAAGAATTCTTTCAACGCTTCAATGGCTTAAAGTAAAAAAATAATTTTCATACTATGCGGTTTTTTCTTACTGCTTGTGTAGCTATCCCTAAAATTATTCTAATATGATACATTTTTTATTGATTTTTTAAAATTTATGTTACATATTGAATGTTATTACAGATATTAAATAGTTTTCATCATGATTTATTCGGGAATTTTACCCGGTTTATGGACAGGAGAGGCCTACCATGTACGGAGATACATCAATACAAAAGCCGATCGAAATTGCGGAACCTACGTCTGAGGAACAAGCAAGACTGGAAGAGATATTTCAGCAAAAAATCGACGACAACATCAAAATTGAGCCTCAGGACTGGATGCCTGCGGCTTACCGCAAGACTCTGGTTCGGCAAATGTCCCAACATGCCCACTCCGAAGTCATCGGCATGCAGCCGGAAGGCAACTGGCTCACCCGGGCGCCCAGCCTGCGCCGTAAAGTGATCTTGCTGGCAAAAATTCAAGACGAAGGCGGTCATGGCCTCTATATCTATTCTGCCGCCGAAACTCTTGGCACCTCCCGCGCAGAAATGAATGAACAGCTTCAAAGCGGTAAAGCCAAATATTCCTCCATTTTCAACTATCCGGCCGTGAGCTGGGCTGATATGGGCACCATCGGCTGGCTGGTAGACGGC
>JAESRB010000256.1 GCA_016764855.1 Emcibacter sp. | reverse complement strand
GGCGCTGACCAAAAATACCCCTACTCCGCCACGACACCTTCGCGGCGTATGTCCGCACCGCCTTCGTAGCGGGGGGCCTCCTCATCATAATGGATGAGAATTCCATGAAGGCCGCTGTTGATGGTTCTTGATTGCACTTCGTGGCCTCTTTCACTCAAGCCACTGGCAAGAGATACAATATCCGTGTCCCGCTCCAAATACACAGCCCCGCCCCGGGTCAGAAAATGCGGTTGATCAAGAGCCTGCTGCATCCCCATATCCCAATCCAGCACATTAATGATCGCTTGGGTCACATAGGCAATGATATTATTGCCCCCAGAAGAACCAATAGCCATAACCACCCGCTGATCCTTATCCAGAACAAAAGTCGGCGACATGGAACTGCGCGGGCGTTTACCCGGCTCAATACGGTTCGCCACGAGAAGGCCATCCTTTTCCGCAATCAGGGAAAAATCCGTCATTTCATTATTCAGGATAAAGCCGCCAACCATCAACCGACTACCAAAAGCACTCTCGACCGTGGCGGTCATACTGACCATACTACCCCACTGGTCAACGATTACAAAATGCGTAGTACAGGGTAATTCCGGGGTCAGGCCCAGGGCATAGGCAATTTTATTATCCGACGGCGGCGTTCCCGCAGATGGTCGTCCCATGGATTTTGTCTGGTCAATTTTCCGCGCCCGTTCCGCAAGGTAAACCGGGTCCGTGAACATGCCCAGCGGCACTTTCACATAATCATTATCAGCGATATACATGTCCCGGTCCGCATAGGCCAACCGTTCCGCTTCCAAAATGATATGAACCGCCTGTTCCGAATTAGGCGTCATGGATTTCAAATCAAAAGACTGTAATATCCCCAAAATAGAAGCCACTGCCCCGCCCCCGGAAGACGGCGGCGGCATTCCGCAAATGCTCCACAGTCGATAAGCACCACAAATAGCTTCCCGCCGTTTTGGTACATAATTCGCCATATCTTCCAACGTCAATCTGCCCGGATTGAATTCCGAGCCCTGTACCGCCGCAACGATTTTACGGGCCAGTTCCCCCTTATAGAAACCGTCCAGTCCCTCTGCTGCAATCAACCGCAAACTTTTAGCATAGGCCGGATTTTTCAGCAGATGCCCCACAGGCCACGGCGCACCGTCAGCATCAAAGAAATAATTTCGCGTGGCCGACATTTTCGACAGCAAGCGATCCCGAGCAACCAAATAAAACAAACGAGGTGACACCTGAAAGCCCCCATCCGCCAATTTCAGCGCCGGACCGAATAAATCTTTCCACGGCAATTTTCCATGCTCTTGGTGAGCCATATACATCATGGCAATCACGCTGGGTGTCCCAACGGAACGGCCGCCCAAGACCGCCGCATAGAAACCCTTTTTCTGCTCAATCACATCCTTAAACATATCCGGTGTCGAGGCCGCCGGAGCCATTTCCCGGCCATCATAGGCCGTCACCCGCTGTTGCTTATCCCCGGTCGGGTCATAATGCATCATAAAGGCCCCGCCTCCGATACCAGAAGATTGTGGTTCCACAAGGCCAAGGACAAATTCCACCGCGATGGCCGCATCAACCGCACTTCCCCCCGCCTTTAAAATTTCTAATCCCGCCTGTGCAGCATGAGGGTTGGCCGCAACCACCATTTGCCGAGAGGGGGCCTCCTCTGCCCCATGGGCCGGAATGCAAAAAACAACGAGCAGGCAAAAACTTCTCAACAATGACATCATCATGTAACGGGTTCCGAGTATTTATTCATAGGAAGGTGTCAAGCCATCAAGGCGGCGGCGCGTGTGGATAACATATTCCGCAATATCTGCCAAAAGCTCACGATTCTGATTAAGCGAATTTGTTTGAGGTTTCATATCCTCAACAAAACCCGCCCCCATATTTCCAAGTGCATTGATGGCCTGATCCACCATCCTGTGCAAATTGGTCAAGCGGGACAATTGAAGCTGCAGCGCCCGCCATTCATTCTTCTGATCCCCGTCGTGCCTCTTTGCTATGGCGACGAAATCCGACTCAAGGGATCTGGAAATGTTTTTATACTTCTGAGCCGCGGTTTGCAGCGTCGTACGATAGGCTTCCGCCTCCGTAATGGAAAGCGGCGCAGTCCGCTTTACAGGGAGCATGTCACTCAAGTTTTCGCGGGAATCAGTTTCTTTTCCATATCCGCCCACAGGCATGGGGTTTTCTCTTTCCACCGCCATCCGGTCCCATTCGGCACCTGCCTCCAACGATGGTCGACTACTCGGGTCATGATCAGTGCAGGACGCAAGAACGATACAAGGGATAATCAGAAAAAGTTTTTCTAAATTATTGTACACATACATTTTTTCTGCTGCTTCCTTTTCATATCCGGCTTTTATCGCCTGTATTTTCGGCGAGTGTAGGCCATGATCGTGACCATAACAAGTCCGTGCCAGAGCGATTTCAGAAAAAAAATCATAGCCATCAAGAAAAGGTCTTGCAATCCCCTCTGGATACCAGTAGCTTGCGCGCCACAGGACAGATAAATTCTTCCTGCGATGAATGGCACAATGTGCGCTCGTAGCTCAGCTGGATAGAGCACTAGACTACGAATCTAGGGGTCAGGGGTTCGAATCCCTTCGAGCGCACCATTCTCACTTTATTTAAACAATCATATCGATTATTTAGCAAAGTTTAAGCGTCGTCCTCTGAGACACACAATGGTAAATTATCCTATAAAAATTACCCCATAACTCGTGTGAGCCAATTCACAATCAACTAGTCATCAAGCGCCTTGAGTAAAGTAAAGTCAAAGCGATCCAATTATTTGAGTTATTCAATATTTGAAAACAATCAAAAATTACGGCGCATTAATATACACATCAAAACGGAAAAACTAGAAACGGCAACTCCAATTTTGAAGTTGCCGAGACATATTATTTATACTCCTAGCGCCTATAAACCCACTAGTTCTCAAGTGAAACCTAATCTGAAAGTCTCTCCATTCTTACGAAATGAGTCCATCAATGGCTCTAGCCTTTCGCGTGGAGACGAATAGGCAACGTTTCCAGCGTACGTAGGAGGTTACTAAGCGCATAGACTGGCTCCCCAACCTCAAAATAATCGATGCGGTCGAGCAAAGATGTCAAGATCGCAGTCATCTCGAGACGCGCAAGATTATTGCCCATGCATTGGTGCGCCCCTGTTCCAAATGCGAGATGTTCCGAGGCATTAGATCGGTTGATGTCGAAGAGATCTGGATTTTCAAACTTGCGCTCATCCCGATTAGCCGATGCAAAAAAGATAGCGACCCGACTGTTGGCAGGCAAAGTCACGCCGTCAAGCGTGGTTTCTTCAGGGACAAATCGGCTAAAACAGCGGGCCGGTGACCCAAGGCGCAGAGATTCGTTGATGGCATTCGCTGTTTTCGAACGGTTTTTCTTGAGCAGCTCCCACTGATCGCGGTTTTGGCCGAGCAGCATCAGTAAATTGGATGTTGCCGCGATGGTCGTATCGAGACTGGGTGCGATAAAATCGGCAATAACCTTGCCAGCTCTTTCTTGAGTTATGACACCTTCATCAGCGAGCCGGAAAGCCCGGTCGGCCCAACTACCAGGTGTTATGGTATTACGGTCGATATCTTTCGTTACATATGTCAGAAGCTCCTGAACCACCGGCAGCGCCGCCTGAGCTCGCGCATTCATAGGGCCAAGCAGGTCGAACGCGGCGGCAGCCCAGCGCAGCATCTGCGCCCGCCCAACCGGCGGAAGTCCGCCCAGTTCCATCACGATATTGAAAGGTAGGTAACAAGCTATATCTCTCACTCCATCATGCAATTCGCCTTCCCGCTCAGCGAGATCATCTATCAGACCTTTAGCCGCTTCTAAGATCCGTTCACGAAGTAAAGACAACGCTTTCGGTGCCAGTGGCTCGGACTCGATCTTGCGCAAAAACTTATGCTTCTCAGCATCGCTCGTTATGACTGAATCGGTCATCTCTGGCGTGTCATTCATCAAAGGGTTGAATGACACACCGCGACCGGAAATAAATTTGTCAGAATTGCGGAGCGCTATATAACATTCTTCAAACCGAGTTATGGCGTAGCATTTCGTCTCTGGCAGATAGACCACCGGCCCCAATTTGCGCATCTTTGCATAGTGCTCGTAGGGGTTCAAGATTCCCTCATCACTGAATAAATCAAAATCATAAGCCGGAATATTCTTCGTCATTGTCATGTCTGACCTCTCTCTTATTTTGTTGCGTTGTAGCTGACGCTTAGCAGGCCCAAATACTGGCGCTGATAGTGCTGCCGCAGACCCGAACGGCCTGTGCGGCACCGCTCATCTTGCCAACTTTTGTCCAATGTCCGTCGTTAAAAACAGTGTAAATCAGCACCTTGGTGAACATAATTTACATAATAGACTTAACGTATATTATGATTAAGTGAGAGTCTAGAAAATTTATCGAAAGCATGCGTGTTACAGGCAGTCCTGTAATATTATATGCCAATAAGCATTTAATATTACGCCCCCCATCTCTATGGCCGAACAATCATGTTGTGAAATTTTCAGCTATTGAAGGAGAAAACTTAAACCCCGAAGAATCTCATTCCTCCATCACCCGCCGTCTGCGCTGATATTGGCGGGCAAGTTGCATAATTTGCAACAGAGCATAGCGGTATTCACCCAATAACAATTGGAAATTGGCGACCAAATACTCCTGGAAAGATGCTAGTTGTTTCTGGACTAATAAGCCGAAAACATATCCATTCAGACACCCTGTCGCATCTCGATTTGAAGATGAAATGGAAAAAATTTTATCTAGTGCGAAGCCAATAGTGTCCATTTATAGTTTGTGACAATTCCCATCCTTGAGGACGGCAATGATCGCATAACCTACACCGTAGCTGATCTTTCTTTTGCATAGGCCTATGGTTGGCTGGATAATTTGATAGCCTCCGTCACACATCGAGACTGAACGGAATAATGATTACAACAAACGTGAACATCAGCACTATGCCACTCTGAAAATCAGTGGACGACTAAACGTTTTTTTTCTATTGTTGGGAACACGCCATAGGCTCAAGAAACCTTATCTACCCGCCATTATAGTTTAGAAAAAAGCCACAGGCCCTCTGATATTTAGGGCCTGTAACTAATGGGATATTTCTGGCAAGGCTTATATCACAAGTGACTTCAAGGGAACCTCAGGGTCCGCTAATTTTTCTCTATCCGGGCAGATTGCATTCTCAACTAATTTTTTGCCTGCCATAAAGTCCTTGATCATATTAACTGCATCAACGGCAATGACCTGTCCTTCACGCAGATAAATCAGACTAAAGCTCCGGGTCGCTGGATCGCCCCGTACAATCGTTTCATCATACCCATGATTAAGTCCTGCTGTCTGTAATTTTAGATCATATTGATTGGACCAGAACCACGGCACATCCGTAAAGGGTTTAGGCGCGCCCAGAATGACGCTGACAACGGCCTTTGCCTGCCCCACCGCATTGGGCACACTCTCCACGCGAAGGGATGCCCCACGGGCAAATTTATTGGCATGACGAGCGCAGTCACCAATGCTGAAAATATCCGGCAATGACGTACGACATAGGTCATCGACGTCTACTCCATTGGAACATTTTGCCCCGGCGGCTTCGATCACATCCTGATTGGGAATAAGCCCAATGCCGGCGATCACAAGATCAGCGGCCAGTTCATCACCATTGGCCAGAACGACTGACGTCACCCGGCCTTTTTCGCCATTTACCTCTGTCACACCAACGCCTGTTCGGATATCCACCCCTTGCGCGCGATGTTCCGCCTCGTAAAATGCAGAAATAGGTGCCGCGGCAACACGGGCGAGGACTCTGTCTTCTGCCTCAAGAACCGTTACTTTCTTACCCTGTTTGATCAGGACCGCAGCGGCCTCTAACCCGATATAGCCGCCGCCGATCACAATGATTTCATTGGCTTCTTCTACTTCTGAACGCAGGAGGTCCACTTGCTCTCTTGTTCTGATAACATGAATTCCAGCAAGGTCACCACCTGGAACAGGCAGAGGACGGGCATGCCCCCCAGCCGCCCATATAAGATATTTATAGTGGAATATTTCTTCCCCATCCGTTGTCGCAAGATGCGCCTCTGCATCAATAGAAGTGACACGCTTGCCCACATAAAGACCAACGTTACTTTTTTCCCAATAGTCTGCCTTTCGAAGAAGCAGCCGTTCGACCTCCTTCTCACCCGCCAAATAATCTTTTGATAAAGGCGGACGGTCATAGGGAGCATCTGGCTCATCGCCAACCATGGCGATGGTTCCTTCGAATCCCCCCTGCCGCAAACTAATAGCAACCTGCGCACCGCCCTGACCGGCACCAACAATAAGAATATCTGTATTTATATGCATATTTTTCTTTCTGTGGCGCATCCGTAACGATTTGGCCTGATATTGATAATTTAATCCGAGACTTTAATTTACGGTTTTACTCTTCTGGCGCAACCATCACTCGCAAACCATCCAGTTCCGCTGTCATATTAATCTGACAAGCAAGGCGTGATCCTTTTTGGTGATGTTCCGAATCTTCCAGAAGACTTACCTCATCTTCATTTCCATCGCCCACCGCAGCAAGCCATGCATCATCCACATAAACATGGCATGTGGCACAGGAACAACATCCTCCGCATAAAGCCATCAGATCATCAATTCCGGCATCCTGAATGATCTCCAACAAAGAGGTCCCGGCCTTACCGTTCAAAATATTTTCTTCCCCGTCACGCGTAATCACAATTAATTTAGACATAAATTTTTCCACTAATGATTTAGGCAATTCAATATGGCGCGTATCTTATTTTTTTTTTGCTATTTTTTCAAACTGATTTTTAATTCCCGTTTTAATATTTCTCCGCTGGCATTTTTGGGCAACATCTCAACAATGGGCTAAAAACTTATTTGATATTCAGCCTATGGCCCCGATAAAAGCGGAAATTGCCTGTGAAATCTGTCTGGTCTGATCATAGGTCACTTCTATTGCATCAAATATTTCTTTATTTTCATACTGATAGCCATGAGAATCGTCACTTTTGAAAGTAATTTCCTCTGGATCTGCCGGATCTAGCTCATAGGCTCCTTCAAGGGGGAAAATTTCCCGCAACAGCAGGAGCGTCGGCGATATCTGAAACCGCAGGATACGCATGACCAAATCATCCACGCTCAGGCCTTTGTGATCCCGGAAACGCGGGATACGCGTGATCAACAAAAATATCTTTTGAACCAACGCCATTCTTATCACATGCAATAGAGTATAATGCTCCCGCTCCTCATCGCTCAGGCAATAGGGTGCTGTCCCCACGTCCCGCGCCTTCAAGGCATCCCGTAAATACATCAGATCTTCCCGAAGCGTCAGCTCGATCCTGTTCAGCCCCTCATACACCCCATGTTTTTCCATCATTTTCGCCAGCCGCAGCATACGGTTATGATCATGAGTTTCTTCCTCATACCGCGCGGAATGCATCCAATAGCGCGGCCGGAATAACGATGTATAGGCCCCCAGAAAATCCTCATCCGTCACATCCAATGCGGCTACGACGCCCATCATGATATGACGCAGCCGAGGTGATTTATCATACATCTTCCAGAAATCATGACCATCCTGTGTCAGTGCAATACCAACCCCACCCAGACTATTCGCCAAATAACCCAACTGATGCAGCAACATATTATTGGGAATCGCCCGAATTTGAGAGAGTTTCTTCAACGGGCCACCGACCACGCCCTCATCCTGCCGAATGGTCATCCGTGAGCCGGACGGGTAGGAAATATCCGTTCCCAAAACCGAAATCAGCTGCATAAAGTCACTATTGTCGGCAATCTGGCTGTTGTAGCCCTTTACCGTCAGAAAGAAGTCTAACGACCAGTCCGTGTTTTCATAAAAAGGGTCCGCAGCAGCCGGCACCGGGGCCAAAATATTTTCCATAACTCGGCTTAGGGTCGCATAGGCCAGGTCCGGCGTATGCAGCCACAGATAACCATCCCCGCCCTGCAGGCTGAATTCCTGTTTATAGCGGATGTTGTTCTTCTGCACCAAACGCCGGGCTTCCGGGGAATGCATATAATCAAGCCGTCCGCCGAAGCCTGCCGGATGCCCCCCGCGGCCCAAACCTTCGCCGCCCGTATCGAAAATGACCAGTTCCACATCACTCAGGTCAAATTTGGTCCATAACTTAGCCAGTTTGATGCGCAGCCGCTCAATAGCCAGCCCCGCCGCCACCTGGCCAAGATAACGGCCTGCGTCGGAATAGCCTGCCTGAATACACAATCGCCGCCGTTTTTTAATATAGGCAAAATAATGCGGATTTTCCAAAAGCTCCTCGATCACTTCGGCGCCGCGCACCAAAGCCTGATCCGTCTCAAACAAGGGAGATATATCGACCTTGTCCTCAACGCCAAATAATTTGGCATAACAAAGCGCCGCCAGAACGGTAAAGGGCGTTTCGGATTCCGCAATCAGAAACCGTATCGGCGTATCCCCATCAATATATTTTAAAAATTGGGCAACAATCATGAACAGGCGTCTGGCTGTGGTTTGTTCATGCAGGATCGTTTCATAGCCGACGGTTTGACTTTCCAAATTATCCATTAATTTGCTGGCCGCAATCATATAACGTCTGCGGCTGGAGGCCTCATCCGGGTCCTTTTCCATCGCCACCATTGGGCGGATCGCATTATGTAACTGCACCGCATTCAACCGGAAATGAATATGGGAGAAACCCACCTTAAAATTAGTAAAAATGGCCCGAAAAACCAGCATCTGGCCCACCGCATGGGCGTCTTTACTTATCGATATTTCCCGATCAATTGCGGATAATATCTGCGGCAGCAAGGCTGCCCCATTCGGACGCTCCGTTGCCATATATCGGCCAAAGTCCCGCACAGCGGCCTCGTCATGGGCGTCCTGCGGTAGGTGCAACAGATCTTCGGCGAAGATCTGGCCTAACTGATGAATAAGGGCTGCGATGACCTCTGCACCAGATATTTTCTGCCAATATTCCTGATAGGATTCACATTGGCGCAGAGCCATTTTAGTACGGAACTTTACGCTATCCACCCAGGTAATATCATCCCGGCCATCCACATCAAACCCGACCCAACTTGCCGCCGTGGCCAACGTCATATCCAAAGATGACCATTGTTCAGGATAAAGATCCTGTGCCAGAGAAATAACGACCTCATACAGACGTATCATGGCTTGCTGGAAATTCAATAATACCTTTTGCGACTGTTCAAATTCATACTCCAGCGTCAATCCCTCATCAGGACGACTTGGGCAATCTTTAATCCGGGCCAGCGCATCCGTTTCAGACAATCCCCCATCCACAAGGCCAGCAACAATATCATATTGGCCGTAACTTAGCCCAAATGTAGGATGGCCCGTGATCACGACCCCCACCAATTCCCGATTTACAAATTCCTGAAAATCCTTGAATGATTTACCGTCAACACGGGCTCTAAGGCACTCTTTTAACCGTTGACTGTTCTTTTCCGGGTCAGTTTCCTGCAAATATTGCTTCGCCCGACGCCCCCGGCTTAGAATACTCTGGGCGCTCAATTCCCCAATGACATCCTCGATCTCCTGCCCCGATATTTCACCCCTCTTCATCTGATTCAACATGCGAAATGATAATTGTTGATAGGGATTAACCAAGGGCGTTTCATGGGAAAGTTGACGGCAGGACTCAAGACCAGATGATAGGTCATCCAGAAGCGGTAAAGATTTTTTTAACATCACATTTCGACCTTATATTTTTATAATTCAACATATTAATGCAACAGAAAACAAGGACTTTTTCCGCCCTCTATTATGGTGTAAAAGCGAAAATCTTTTTTGATGTTACCATATTTTCCTGAATAATCTTGAATTTCATCCTAAAGGACAGCCCTCGAAATTCCTTGATCAATACGACCTTCGAACCCGCCCGATAGTAAAAATATAACCTATGGATTTAGTCTTGCCCCAACGGCTTTCCAAGCCCGTCCCCGGCCTACCTCAGATGAAAGTATATTTGTCCCGGTGCCGAAATGAATTGACCATATGGGTGAGATGACCACCGGTTCATTGGTAAGCCAAAGCTGCCGCATTTAATATTTTGGCCCCCTGTAATGACAAATGGCCTGAGCGCGGAAAATGAGATAGAGAAATTGGTCTTGTTATCGACCCTGATTACCCACATCCCTACGACGTGGATGTTACGGCCCAGTTTTATGGTTCCCCTGCCAAGGGCGAAAAACCATTTGATGGAATCAAAACGGGTGCCGAAGCACCCGCGTTAAACATTCTATAGTAATCCCTATTACATTTCGTAACGGAGTCTGAAATAATAAGATCCGCCATTCACGCCCATGGGAGAGAATTCTGGATATTTTGAACCCAGAATTGATCCAAATGCAGGCAGCTCATCAGGGAAATTATTAAAGAGGTTACTGGCACCGGCAACAATGCTGATGCTATCGCTGATATTATAACCAATTTCCAAATCAAGCGTTATTTCTGCGCCGGGGTTATTCTCAAAGTAAGAAGCATGCGCATGGAAATAATCACCATAATAGTTGACCCGTGCGAGGAAACGGAAATCACCTTGATAATGAGTGATGCTGGCGTTACCACGGATAGCCGGAAGGCCATCTTCCAATGTCTGAACACGAACACCATCAAGCAAACCACTGGAAGACGAGATCACTTTAGTATCTGTCCAGTTGAAGACGGCATTAATGTCTGTATTGCCATCAAACAGGTCAAGTGGATAGGTTGCGACCACATCGATACCTTGTGTCTTGGTTTTAAAGTCATTGGTATAATAACGGATGTTATCAAAAGCAGACCCCGTCGGCGCATCAAAGAAGCTGGACAGTGTGATCCGGTCTTCGACATCAATGCGGAAGTAATCAACCGTAACCGTCAAGTCAGCTGCGGTCAGAACCGCACCGATGGAGTAGTTTGTTGATGTTTCTGGTGTCAGCTCTTTACCACCCAAGGCAACCGCAATGGCGTCTGTTGATGGAATGATTCCGCTAAAGACAAGGCCGTTCGCAGTGAATACGCTGCTAGTATTTGATGTATTAGACTGACCAGGTGTCGGTGCACGGAAACCTGTTGATACGGACCCACGGAAAGCAATATTTTCCAGAACGTCCCAACGTGCAGATACTTTACCGTTAGTAGTTGATCCAAAACCGTCAAAATCTTCCCAACGTCCGGCGACAGCCAGCAACAGAGTTTCTGTTACTTGCGCTTCTACGTCCAGGTATACCGCGATATTAGAGCGGCTCCATTTTCCGGCATCAACATTGCTGGTACCGACATAACCCTGAGAACCACCGCTAAAGCCTTGATCCGCATAAGGACCCTGAGCATAGGATTGAACCGCGCCTGATTTGGCTTCGTAAGTTTCCTTACGCCATTCAAAACCACCAGCAACATTAAGGTCAGACGCGAAGACGTCAACCGCAACAGGATACGTCAGGTCAAGATTGAAATTCTGTTCAATCTGTCTGAAAGTTCCTGCATCCATGCGAAGCGGCGTATCAGGACCATAGGATGTGTTGATGGAATTAACCGTGAAAGCAACCTGGTTCATGCCAGCGCCGAAGCTTACGTCATAACCAAGACCTGAGTCCAATTCACCTTTAACACCGGTAACCGCAGACATATCCGTGACAACACCTTCCAATGTTGGCGTAAAGCCACCGGGGAAGATTTCGTTAAACGCAAAACAATTGTCACCCACAGCAGTATTCGCGGAAACAGCAGCCAATCCAGCCGCATCACCACCAGCGAATGTTGGACATGCAACACCAACGCCTACGCCGTCAAGGTCAGCCAAAAGCGCATTTCCTGCACCGTCGGTATAAACGCCCGTACGGCCATTTGGATTACGGTAATAAAGTCCGCCTTCTGCTCTTTTATTGGCATAGTTACCAAAAGCATAGAAAGACTGGTTTTCGGCCAAATCAACGCCCACATTCGCCACAAATTTGAAATCACTGTGAATTGTTGGCGCACCCCATACCTGAGCAGGGATCGGAACATCGGTATTACCCGCCGCAATCAAACCAGCCGCATCATCACGTTGTACGGAACGATCCGTTGGATCAGCTTCGCTATAGGTGAAGCTCAAATTTGCAAAGCCATTGTCTGTGAAAGGCATACCAACGTTACCAGCAACCTGGAAGTTGTCACCATCACCGGACATTGTGCTGCCCCATTTGGCTTCGAGCGTTGCGCCCTCGTTGCTGTCTTTCAAGCTCAGGTTCAAAACACCGGCAATGGCATCTGACCCATATTGAGCCGCAGCGCCGTCCCGAAGGACTTCCACCTGTTTCAAGGCAATGGACGGTATCACAGATATATCCGTCGGCTGTGCGCCGGTTGAATCACCCGCCGTATAAAATAGAATAATTGATGAGCGGTGACGTCTTTTACCATTCATCAAAAGCAATGTATGATCCGCAGCAAGGCCACGTAAAGAAGCCGGACGAACAAAAGTCCCGGCATCACTGATCGGTTGCGCGCTCACATTATAAGACGGCACAACATTTCTCAACATATCGCTGAGATCGTTTGAACTTTGATTGTGTATGTCGGAACGCTTAAGCACATCAACAGGGACAGCAGATGCTGTAGCCGTTCTTCCCTTAACACGTGTCCCAAGACTTACCACTTCTTCCAGGGCTATTTCTTCCTGAATAGCTTCCTCAGCCTGTGCCACTATCGTTGTGGAATAAAGCCCTCCGATCAGAGCCAAGCTCGACAGAGATGTTAATATTTGCGTTTTCCTCATTATTTTCACCTGTATATTGTCAGTAACAATTCATTCTTATCCACAGCACTCTCAAACAGCCACCAATTGGCCATGAAACCTTGGACAAGCCAATTATACGGCCAATCATAAGCATATTACAATATATGACCTTATTTCATTAAATAATGATAAAAAATCATACCTTGTTCATGCCAGTTGAATCGCCCACTCTTAAAATCCGCCCCTTTCAGGAAGTATTTTAAGATGATTATTAGATTATTCCGCTGTCGCTTAATTCAGCCTCAAGTGCCTCAACAGCTCTACCCAATCGTTCAACGATCAGATCAATTTCTGCCTTGGTCACATTAAGCGGCGGGGCAATTAACAAGGGCTCGCCATAAATGCCCCCATTGCTTCTCCGGCCATATATCAACAACCCGATTTCCCGGCTCAAGGCCTTAAATCTTTCGATGGCTTCCACTTCCAAAGGTAATGGTTTCCGTGGGCTTTTGCTGGCCACCAGCTCTATCGCCAACAATAACCCCCGACCGCGCACGTCTCCGATAATGGTCGACCTCTCTTGTAACGCGATTAATTCTTTGCGCAGGTAATCCCCCAATACGCGGGTATTTTCCAAGAGGTCATTTTGGATTATTTCATCCAGAACCGCATTTCCCACAGCACAAGACAAGGGGCTCGCGTTATAAGTATGGGCATAATTGAACCCGGTCAGTTCCGCCAATTCATCCACCAACGCCGCCGGAGCCAGCATAACACCCAAGGGCGCATAGCCCGCGCCCAGTCCTTTTGCCACAACGGAAATATCCGGGCGGGCATCTGGCCAAAGATGACTGGTGAGAAATTCGCCAGTACGTCCCGCACCGCACATGACCTCATCATATATAAGGAAGACGCCGTATTGATCACAGATGCGCCGGATTTCATTAAAATAGGCTTCTGTCGGCGCGATGGCTCCTGAGGAGGAACCGCCAACTGGCTCAATGATAAAGGCCAGAACTGAACTTGCCCCCAGTTCAACAATCTTGTCTTCCAATGCTTTGGCACAGCGCAGCGCGTAGGCATTCTCATCCCCCTGCTCGGCGTGCATATACGTCATCATGGCGGGAATTTTATGGGCCATGGAGATCATATCCCCGAAAACATCGGCGAAAACGGGATCGCCGCTCACCGCCAAGGCACCCAATGTCATGCCATGATAGGACGGCTGACAGCTGATCAGTTTATTGCGTTGTTTCTCCCCCGTGGCATAGCGATATTGACGACAGAACTTAAGCGCCATATCCACGGCCTCTGATCCGCCAGAGACAAACAAAGCTCGCTCAAAGCCTTCTCCTGCCAGATCCGTAATTTTCTTTGCCAATTCAATATTAGGCAGATTACGCCCACTTGACGGAAAGGAAAAGGCCAATGTCTCTGCCTGCTCCTGCATGGCTTTTAAGACATTCGGGTGGCTGTGACCAAGGTTGCAAGTTACCGGCCCCGAGGAACCGTCAATATATTCATTGCCCTGATCGTCCCATAAATAAATCCCCTTCCCCTTAACAATCGTAAGCCGTTGGCTATCCTTGGACCGGGAATAAAACAAATCCTGTGCGCCGCCAGAGGCCATTTGAGCCTTCGTGACGTCAGCAGAGAGGTTACTTTCTAGTCTTGAACTTTTCATAATCAACTCACTATATTTTCTCAATGATCATGGCAATACCCTGCCCGCCACCGATACAAGCCGAAGCACAGCCATAGCGGCCACCCTCCTGTTCCAAAATATGCGCCAGCGTCCCCGCAAGACGAATTCCACTTGCCCCCATAGGATGCCCAAGTGCAAGGGCACCGCCTTTTACGTTCACACGTACGGCCTCTATCTTCAAGGCCTCTAGGGCATAGAGCGGCACCACACTAAACGCCTCATTAATTTCCCAAAAGTCTATATCCTGAGCCGTAAGACCCGCTATGGTCAATGCTTTCTCCACAGCTGGGACAACACCCTGTCCCATTAATTCCGGTTTAGTGCCAAAATCAACACAGGTCACAATCCGCGCCAAAGGCCGAGCATTCGTGCGTGTCATAGCCTCTTCAGACATAAGAACCGCAAGTGCCGCACCCGTCGTCAGAGGAGAACTGTTTCCGGCGGTCACCAGGCCCTCTTCTTTAAACACAGACCGTAAAGTCGCCAAACGTTCACAGGTCGCATCGGCCCGGATACAGGCGTCTTTTTCCACGGTCTGACCCGCCGTGTTTTTCAACGCAACGATCTCACCTTTAAAGAACCCGGCCTGCTCCGCAGCGGCGGCCTTTTGATGAGAGCTATAGGCAAATTCATCCATTTGCGTCCGCCCTATATTAGCAACTGCTGCTAAAGCTTCCGCAGTTAGCCCCATATTCATCAAAATATCAACATCATAATCCTGTTTTGATATTTGGGGGACCGTCAATACGCCTTCCTTAAACAATTGCGCCCCCATTGGCACACGGGTCATATGTTCATATCCCCCCGCCATGGCGATTTCAGCCGTGCCTGACGCAATATTCATGGCGGCAAAACGCATGGCTGCCAAGCCGGAACCACATTGTTGATCGATGGACCGGCTGCTGCATTGTTCTCCCAGGGTGGACAGATATAGCGGATAACGTCCGCCAAAATTCCATTGCTCTTTAACCGGCAAGGCACAGCCAACTGTTAAGTCATCAACTTCGGTACCGCTATAATCGGCCTTATCCAAGGTATGATCAATCAATTGCGCCAACAGCTGATCACCGCGAATATCCGCAAACTGGTCAACTTCAGGCTTCGAGGGGTGCGCCCGCGTAAAGGCGGAACGCGCATAATCAACAAGATATACAGGTTTCATTTTTCTTTAATCTCACACCAGCGACTGATAAACAACGCATAGGTTTTTAAGGTTTGACGGATGGATTCGATATCAACGCATTCGTCGATACCATGAATATTTTTTGCCACTGGCCCGTAACAGGTCCCCCCGGTCTTGCTATAGAAATGGAAGGCCCGCAAATCGGTTGTACAGGTTGACAAGAAATGTTCCGGGTCACGGTTGGTCAGGCTCCGATGACAGTCGGACAGCAATTTAATGCCGGGATTTTTCAAATCCACCATGTGGCCTTCTGAACGAAACCCATGAAAGCGCAATTTCGGGATATCCCCCGCAAAGGCCGGAAGCTCTCGTGCGGCAAGCTCAATACGATCACTCACCAACTGCATAATCTCATTAACGGTCATGCCAACGGGGAAACCGATACGGGCTTCCATTTCCGCATGGGCCGGAACGCTTGACGCCCAACTCCCGCCTTTGAACTTACCGATATTCAAATTAAAAGGATGGTCATATTGGTCGTAAGGCGGCACGCGATATTCTTCATTCAGTTCTGCCTCCAAATCTTTTAGGAACGGAATGAGCAATTGCAGTTTTTCAATGGCATTCTTGCCAGCAGAAGTATCCAACACATGCACTGGCACACCACGACAGACAATTTTAAACCATAAAACACCAAGCTGCCCGGTATAGATTTGTGGTCCAAAGGGTTCCGGGATCAAAACAAAATCACCGCCGTATCCACGCTCAAGACACGCCAATGCGCCGTTGCCGGAACATTCTTCTTCGACCACCGCCTGTATCGTCAGCGGCGACTGAATCTCAAACCCTGCATGGCCCAAGGCATGGACAGCATAGATCATCGCCGCCACGCCGGACTGCATATCACCTGCCCCACGGCCATAGAGCCAACCATCCTTAATCCACGGTTTATTAGGGGCCTGTGTCCACATGTCAAACGGCGATGCCGCCACCACATCCAAATGGCCATTCAGCACCAGCGTTTTACCTTTGGCACCGGGATTTATGGGCGAAACAAGATTAAATTTCTTGTCATATTCCCATCCCACTGGCGCGAATAATGGATGACCAGATAACCTGTCCTTATCAATCGGCACCCGAACCACGGGCAGGTCCAGCGTCTTCATATGACGCTCAACAACATCCAACACACCCATCTCTTGGTTCAAGACACCATATTGCTTGACCATCTCCATGGTAAAAACAAGAACATGAGGAAAAATCTCATCGCAACTTTTTAAGATGCGATTTTCAATTTCTGTGGTCATTAATTCTGTGGTCATTTAATAGCGCCCAATCTGATCTGGAATAATCAGCTCCGCATCGGTTTGGCTGAGCAACTCATCCAAGGTGATATCCTCTGACATCTCCCGCAGGACAAGCCCGTCATCGGTAACATCCATAACCGCCTTATCGGTGATGATCCGCGAAACACAATTCGCCGCCGTCAAGGGCAGCTTACAGCTCTTGAGAATTTTCGGATTACCGGCTTTGTCAGTATGCGTGCATAGCACAACCACCCGGCTGGTCTTTTGAGCCAATTCCATAGCCCCCCCAATACCAGGAGAAAAGCGTCCGGGGATTTTCCAATTGGCCAGATTGCCCTTCTGATCGACCTCAAAGGCCCCCATCATGGACATATCCAGCTTACTGCGGCGAATGATGGCAAAAGACACCGCACTATCAAAAACACTGCCGCCAGAACGCATGGTGATATAATTACCCCCGGCGTCGATGAGCTGCGGCTGGGCCAAATCACGGGGTGCTTGCTTCCATGCGCCCAAAACGCCATTCTCAGAATGGATCGACACATCCAAATCATCGGGCAGATATTTGATCAACATCGTCGGAAGGCCAATGCCCAAATTAATAATTTCCCCCGCGCTGATTTCTTGTGCCGCGCGTTTAACAATCTTCTCAATATCCAAAACGGGCCTCCATAACGTCATATTCTTTTGTCAGAACTTCAAGATTAACAACCGAAGAAACAAAGGCACTGGGCGTATGAATACTCTCTGGTACCAGATCACCAACCGCAACCAACTGCGATGTCTCCGCAATGACATGATCCGCCGCCATGGCCATAAGCGGACAAAAATTCATGGCGCTCGCGCTGTAAACCAGATTGCCGTAAGAATCAGCTTTATCTGCGTGAATCAAGGCATATTGCGCCGTCAGGGCGGTTTCCAGTTTTAATGTTTTTCCCTTAACCTCAATCAACTGCTCAGGGTCGGTGATTTCACTATCGATGCCAATGTCAGACAGAAACCCATAACAGCCCGCCCCGGCGATGCGGATTTTTTCCGCCAGAATGCCCTGTGGATAAAATTCCACATCCAGCACGCCCGAATTCATCCGCTCAACAACCCCTTTGTTAAGACCAATATGCGTGGTGATGAGCTTGGCTACTTGTCCATTCTCAATAAGCTTGCTGATGCCGATAGACTTTTCATTCGCATCATTCTTAATCAGCGTAAGGTCCTTTTGTCCCTGTTTTAACAGCTCATCTATCAGGGAGAACGGCGTACCGGGAGAGCCAAAGCCACCAACCATTATCACTGCGCCATGCGGAATTTGGGCGATTGCCTCTTCAATTCCTTTTCGTTTATTCATCGACTCGTAAACTCCAGAAATAGGAAAATTAATTTATAATTTTAAAGGGTGGTATCTTCATCATCCGCATAGGTCTTTACCGTTTCGATATCGCCTTCCCGAAACATGAACATATTTGTATAGGCCAGCAGCAACGTCATCAGCGGCGCGATAAGAGCAAAAAAGGTGTAGGGCAGATAGTCCAGAGTGGCAACACCCAGCACGGACGTGTAATAAACACCCCCCAAGCCCCAAGGAATCAAGGGAGACGTCACCGTGGCGGAATCCTCACTGACTCTGGAACAGACTTGCGGCAACAGCTTTTTGCTTTTGTAGACCGGCACCAGCATGCGGGTCGGAATAATGATCGCCATGAATTGACTGGCCGTGAAAATATTGATGATCACAGACGAAATCACATGGGTGGTCACAAGCCCGGCCACGGACCGCACCATTCTTTTCATCTTCTCCATGATGACTTCGAGCATGTTGGTTTTTTCCATCACACCCCCCATGGCAAGCGCCACAAATCCCAATGACACCGTCCACATCATATTTTGCAGCCCGCCACCGGACAGCAATTTATCCACTTCCGGCACCCCAATATGCGAGACATACCCATAATTCATATAGGTAAGCATGTCAGAGACTGTCTGCCCCTGCCAAAATATTGCGATCAGAAATGCCGCTACCGCAGCAATAACCATAACCGCCAGACCACCAACTCGCATAATGGCAAGTACAAGAACCAATAACGGTGGCAATAACGTCACGACATTAAGCGAATAATTCCCCTTAATGCCCTCCATAATTTGTGTGATTCTAATATCATTGACACTCTCACCACTATCCCATGAAAGGCCCCAGACAAAAAATATGATGAGCGTCAATAGTATCGCAGGCCCCGTGGAATAGGTCATGCTTCTGATATGATCAAATAAATCCGCCTCTGAGACTCCCGAGGCCAAATTGGTTGAGTCCGACAGAGGTGACATTTTATCGCCAAAGATAGAACCGGAAATGACCGCACCGGCAGTGATCTCGGGTGATATACCAAGACCAAGCCCCACCCCCATAAAACCAACACCAAAGGTTGCCGCCGTTGTCCATGAACTTCCCGTTGCCACCGACCCCAGACAACAAATCAGACAGGTTGAAAACAAGAAATACTCAGGCGTTAATAACAAGACACCGTAATAAATGAGAAAAGGGATCGTACCCGCCGCAATCCATGTGGCAATCAGAACGCCCACGAGCATCAATATTAACATTGGCAACATGGCAATGCTGCACCCATGTAATATGCCCTTTTGCACGTCGTCCCAACTATAGCCATTTAACAAGGCAACGATCGCAGCAACGGCAGTAACAAATATTAATGTTATTTGCGTTGTGCTTGTACTCTTCAACACAAATACCTGAACGGAAATGGCAAGCACCAAAAAAAGCATGACACCCAAAGCACTGGCAAACCCCATACGTTTTTCACGCGCTCTACTGTTCATTTTTTCATTCCAATATTTATTCAATAACGATCCTGTATATAATCATTGCATTATATGCTTTCCTTGGACTACTTGACAATATATGATTATTATTAATAATATTATGAGGAATAGTCATGGCTGAAATAAATCTGAATTCACTAAAATCACTGACCGTATTTAAAACATTGTTCGAGAATGGCACGGCCACCAAAACCGCCAAAGCATTGGGAATTACCCAATCCGGGGTTAGTCGCTCCCTCGCTCAATTGGAAGAAAATCTGGGTATTCCGCTGTTCATTCGTGATAAGAACAGACTCATTTCAACACCAGAAGCCGAAGAACTCTATAAAGAAATACTGGGGCTGATGTTTAATCTGGATGAGATTAAACATAGCATACAGGCCTTGCGAGAATTTGGAGCCTCACGGGTGCGGATCACCACAATCCCCGGATTGGCTTTTGGCTATGTGCCGCAGACCATAGCCAAAGTTCTGGCCATCAATCCCAAGCTGAATATTTACCTTGATATCATGTCAACAAATGATGTCGTCCGTCAGGTGGAATCCGGTTTGTTTGACGTTGGCTTCGTAACTCTGCCAATATCCAGCGAACAATTACAGGTCGATGAAATCATTAACACCGAAGCCGTCTGCATCCTCCCCCGGAAACATCCCCTGACACAGAAAAAAACCATAACACTGAAAGACTTGTCCGGCCAACATCTGATCATTCCCAATCAACCGAATATTGCCGCTGACCGGCTCTTACATCTGATCACGGAAAATCATATTAAAATATCCGGCAAAACGGAATCCAATATCGCCGGCATATGTTCCCTTGTGGGCAATAATGTCGGTGTGAGCATCATAAACCCCATCACGGCCAAAGACCTGCACCATAAAAATATGGTAACGCGCCCCTTTACCCCCCGCATAAATTATTCTTTCGGCCTGATTTACCGAAAAAACTGGCGCGCAAATAAACTCATCCACATAATCCGTGAAAACTTATTATAAGTATTTTATTCTGCCGTCACTCATCCGGGCAGTCCCAAGACTAAATGACGTCATCGCCGATATAAATCGCCCGGTAATCATTCACATTTGTATATGTAGGACCCGTAATCAATAAATCATCCAATTTCCGAAATAGCTCATAGCAATTATTTTCTTCTAAATACGCCCTTATTTGCACATTATACTTTTGAGTATATTCCCAACTTTTTGGTGAAATAATCGCACCTGCATTAGCCTCGGAACCATCAATTCCGTCCGTATCCGCTGCAATCGCATATATTGATAGATGACCCTTTAAATGCATCAACAAAGAGGCTAAATACTCCGTATTTGGGCCCCCTTTACCGCTTCCGGTCTTTGTAACTGTTGTCTCTCCGCCCGAGAGAAGAACGCATGGTTTAACAGAATTGGGGTCTTCTGCAATATTCAGAGCAATTTGCGCATGCTCCGCCGCAACCTCCCTTGCCTCACCAATAATTGCATCTCCCAAAATGATCGGCACGACGCCAATACCCTTAAAATACTTGGCCGCCGCATCCAATGACAGGGAAGGTTTGCCAATAAACCTATATGAGTTTCCCTTATCTTTTCCATTATATGAGGGCTCTTTTGATGACCGCAGGAGAGCCTCCCATATATGCGGATCGAGGCTAATCTGATATTTTTGGAGAATAGCCCGAACATCTTGAAGAGATGTCGTATCCTCGACCGTGGGGCCAGAGGCGATATCAACCGGGCTATCACCAACGACATCAGAGATAGCATAGGTTATAATTTTATGTGGTGCGCAATGTAAAGAAAGCCCGCCACCTTTAACCTCTGACAGGTGCCGTCTGACGCCGTTAATATCTCTAATATCTGCGCCGGCATTCATCAATAACGACGTTATATTACGCTTGTCTTCCAACGAAAGGCCTTCGATTGGCTTGCATAACAAAGCTGATCCACCCCCCGATACCAGAAAGAATATCGTTTCATCATGTTGGCAACTGCTCGCAAGCTGCATCAGACATGCCGTTTCTTTGATATTGCTTTCGTCCGGAAACGGATGAGAAGCTTCGCGTACATCAATATAGGACGTGGGAAGTTTATATCCTTTACGCGTTATAACCAGCCCCCGTATTGGCCCCTCCCACGATCTTTCAAATGCGCCGGCCATAGAAGCCGCAGCTTTGCCCGCGCCAAGAACCAATGCAGGCCCGGATATATCCAAACCTTCAAAGTCTTGCGATTTAAATACGGGATAGGCGGCCTTCACCGCCGTCTTATACGAAGTGCGTAATATGGCAGTCGGGTCGATCAAAAAGGACATATCGTTTCCATTACATCACAAAATCACGGGGGAGATCGTCTCAGCCCCCCTAATAATTCATTCAAAAGTGAGCTTTATTGAAAAATATTCTTCGTATATAAAACACTAAGTCTCTCACCGAGAGGCGCGCCAAAACTTAAAGTTCATAGCCCGGATTAAGCCTGTCTAGTTTCCGTTTAAGAGCCGGCCAGACCAATTGAATTGAGACATCTTCCTTCAGACCTTCTACCTGACGTGCGACAGTTTTCTGCACCCCCTCATCAGGAATATGCAATACGCCTCCAGCCTGTGCAGCCACTTGCACTGAGCAAGACCTCTCCAAAAAATATATTGTCGTAAATGCCTCCGCAATTGTTCGACCCAAAGATAATGTTCCATGATTTCTCAAGATCATCACATTTTTAGACCCCAGGTCCGTTACCAGCCGCGCTCTTTCCTCATGATTAAGGGCAAGGCCCTCATATTCATGATAACTGATCTGGCCATTGAGAATCATAGATGTCTGATTCAAAGACAGCAGCCCCTCCTTTTGACAAGAGACAGCCACACCGTCAATAGTATGGAGATGTATCACGCATTGCGCGTCTTCCCTCGCGCCATGCACGGCGGAATGAATGGTAAATCCAGCAGGGTTTACAAGCTGACCAGAATCATCAATTTTCTTGCCATCCAAACTAACCTTAACCAAGGATGACGCCGTTATCTCGTCAAACATTAATCCATAAGGGTTGATGAGAAAATGATGTTCAGGACCGGGAACCCGGGCCGATATATGCGTAAAGATCAAGTCATCCCAATTAAAAAGTGCTATTAATCGATAAGCTGCGGCGAGATCAATGCGCAACTGCATTTCGCGTTCATTACACAAATCCATTATTCGTACTCCTTTTCTAAAATTAAGATCCATTCACACCATTCTGCCAAGATAGAAGTTATGCTAATTCTACATCAAGCAGCCTTACGAACGGTTGGCGGCATGTATGCCACGTTCAACTATCCTACCCACCTTTGCGGCCCTTATTTAAGTTAGCCTTTTGACGTTTTTATCTTTTTTTCTGTTCTTCCGTGACGGCGAAGACCTAGTGTAAGCCATAACTGAAGGACGGAGCAATATTGTTTTGGGTACGGGGGATTTATAATCCAAAAAAATATGGGGACGTATAGCAATATAATGCTACCGCAACAGCAAGAGGTTCGTTCAACAACACCAAGGCTTACGAGCGGCTTCACCAACTGTCCTGCCTTGGCTGATAACACCCTCGGCTTTCCTTAATTTTACAATGATTTATTCAGGAACATGGCTTCTTTATCGGTCCATATGATTTTGTCTTATTTATAGTTTGAATAAGGCAAAAAGGGGGCGAGATTACAACACCACGGTCATAGAGCACCATTTTTAGAAGCAATACATGACTTTTCTTTAACGCACTGAGGAGAAACCCCTCCCCAAGTCCCCGCTCCCTGAAACTTCTGATCCAAAGCAAAACGGTCCAATAAAGTTGTTGTCAGGGAGCGAGGGGAAGAAGACATTATATGTGATTATAGGCGTGATACAAATCCGTGGCACATACAATTTATTCTCGGTATTATTTAGTTTCTAATTCATCAAAACACGCCTCGAGAATATCCAGGCCTTCATGAATCAGGTCATCGGATATGGTCAAGGGTGGCAAGAAGCGAATAACATTTCCGTTGGTGCCGCAAGACAATAACAGGAGGCCTTTTTTACTGACCGCCGCAACCAGCGCTTTGGTCAGGTCCGCATCGGGCTGATCCTTGTCGCCATCTTTCACCAATTCAACGGCGATCATCGCCCCTAAATTACGAATGTTACCAAAATGGGCTTTGGCGGGTGAAGCCTGAAGTCTCTCAACGAAGATTTTACCGATTTCCACTGCCCGCTGGCAAAGTTTTTCTTCCTCAATCACTTCAAGAACGGCCTGGGCTGCGGCACAAGCAACGGGGAATCCGCCGTATGTCCCGCCAAGGCCGCCAACATTGGCACTGTCCATGACCTCTGCTTTGCCGGTCACGGCGGATAGGGGATAGCCCCCGGCCATTCCTTTGGCCATTGTCGTCAGGTCAACTTCAACACCGGAATATTCCATGGCAAACATCCGTCCGGTCCGGGCAAAGCCGGTCTGAATTTCGTCCGCAATCATCATGATTCCGTGAGCGTCACATATTTTTCTGATCCCCTGCAAGAAAGCAGGCGGTGCCACGTTAAAGCCCCCCTCACCCTGAACAGGCTCTACAATGATGGCGGCCACACGACCCGGTTCCACATCAACTTTGAACAATGTTTCCAACGCCGCAAGGGAATCTTCGACGCTGATATCATGATAAGCATTCGGATAAGGCGTATGGAAAATTTCTGCCGGGAAAGGACCGAAACCAGCCTTATACGGCGCGACTTTTCCGGTCAGCGCCATACCCATCATTGTCCGGCCATGAAAACCACCGTTAAAGGCAATCATCGCGGAACGGCCCGTATGCGCCCGGGCGATTTTTATGGAATTCTCCACAGCCTCGGCGCCCGTTGAGACCAACATGCTTTTCTTGGGGCTATCGCCGGGAACCAAACGGTTTAACTTATCGGCCAGCTCCACATAACCGGGATAAAGCGCCACATGAAAACATGTGTGGGTAAATTTCTGCAACTGTGCCACAACCGCGGCCTTGACCTTTGGATGGTTATGGCCCGTATTAACCACGGCAATTCCGGCGGCAAAGTCAATATAACGCTGACCTTCCATATCCCAAATTTCCGAATTTTCCGCCCGGTCACAAACGACCTGTGTTACATGTCCCACACCCTGTGGAATAGCGGTCTTGCGTAATTCCAGCACCGCGCTGCTTGTTGTTAACGTCATAATACTACCTATGTTCAAATTTTATGTTGAAAGGCCGCCCATACAGAGATATTTCATCTCCACATAGTCATCGATGCCATATTTGGAGCCCTCCCGGCCAATGCCGGCCTCCTTCACGCCGCCAAAGGGCGCGACCTCGGTTGAAATGATGCCTTCATTGATGCCAACGATGCCATATTCAAGGGCCTCTGACACGCGCCAGATCCGACCCACATCACGGGAATAGAAATAGGCCGCTAAACCATAGGGCGTATCATTGGCCATGCGGATGGCCTCGGCTTCATCCTCAAAGGAAAATAATGGTGCAACCGGACCAAATATCTCCTCATGGGCGATATCCATATCAGGGGTAACACCCGCTAAGATCGTTGGTTGATAGAAGTTGCCGCCCAATTCATGACGGTCGCCACCGATGATCGCCTCTGCGCCATCGGCCAATGCTTTCTCAACCAATCCATGAACCTTGGCTACGGCAGCGGCATTGATCAGGGGCCCCGTGGTTACACCTGACGTCATACCATTACCAACGGACAAGGCCTCTACGGCAACTTTCAATTTGGCCGAAAAAGCCTCCATAACCGATGCCTGAACCAAAATCCGATTGGCGCAAACGCACGTTTGTCCCGCGTTACGGTATTTGGACATCATCGCCCCGACCACCGCCGCATCCAGATCCGCATCGTCAAACACGATAAACGGCGCATTGCCGCCCAATTCCAGTGATACTTTCTTCACCGTATCCGCACATTGCTTCATCAGTAATTTACCAACCCGCGTGGAACCTGTGAAGGACAGCTTTCTCACATCCGAGCTATCGGTAAAGGCTTTTGCCACCGGTGCCGCATCCTTGGTAGGGATAATTGTCAACACACCAGCAGGCAAACCGGCTTCTTCCGCCAACATCGCCAAAGCCAATGCAGAAAGCGGCGTATCTTCTCCCGGTTTAACCAGAGCCGTACAGCCCGCAGCCAAGGCCGGACCCACTTTACGGGTAATCATCGCATTGGGGAAATTCCACGGCGTAATCGCAGCGACAACCCCAATCGGCTGTTTCAAAACCAGAATACGTTTATCCGACCCATGGGACGGAATGACGTCACCGTAAAGCCGCTTGCCTTCCTCGGCAAACCATTCAATGAAGGAAGCCCCGTAAGCAATCTCCCCCATGGCCTCTGCCAAAGGCTTTCCCTGTTCCAGCGTAAGCAGATGCGCAAGTTTTTCCTGATTTTCCATGATCAGGTTAAACCACGCTCGCAAAATATTGGCCCGCTCCTTTGCGGTTTTCGCCGCCCATGCCGGCATGGCCGCTTTGGCCACCGCAATGGCAGAGGTGGTTTCCGCAGCGCCCAAATCCGCAACATCCGCAACATGTGTCCCATCCGCAGGGTTCGTCACCGCAAATGTCTTGGTCGATTTAACAAAATTACTAACTTTTTCCAGCCAGCCGGAATTCATAATATCCACAACCAGTGTCCTCTTCTGTATCATTAATTATCAGATATATTCCATATCAATAATAACACAGTAATTAAACGGACCTGTTCGGTAAATACTCCCTAGGGATTATAGAGGCCGTGATATTGCCCCATAATGGATTTACGCAGCGCGTCATCGCTTCCCAGACACGCACACCGAGCGACACATAGGCACCATCAAAGGTCCACCTCGGTAGATAACAAGCTATACAGCATAGCCCTTCTCCCTCAATTTTTTTCTGAGAAAGCAGCCTGAACCAGCCCGGCGAAACTTTTAAAGTCCCATGCGTTGCTGCCGGGTTTTGTCATGCCCATGCGCACAATAACCAGATCTTTATCTGGCACCATATAAACGCTCTGATCAGCCCATCCGAGCATAAAATATTCCGCTGCCGGCACACCCCTTTTGAGAGGAGGACTAAGCCACAACTGGGCGCCATAGCCGATGGGGTTATCTGCGCTAACGCCATTTAAAAGAGTTGTCGTCGGAGTTGTTGAATATTGAACCCAGTCCTCAGGCCAAAGCTGCTCACCATTCCAGCGTCCGTTTTGAAGGTAGAGAAGACCCAATCTAGCAAAATCTC
>JAESRB010000255.1 GCA_016764855.1 Emcibacter sp. | reverse complement strand
CTCGTTTTTTCATATTCAAACATTTTCTTGCATTTCAGCAGGGCTTTGTAAAATTCACCGTCCATGACATCCTTGCTGATAGCAACACAAATTGTTTTGGCTGCCGGATCTTCGATAACGGTTAAAAGCTCAGTCATACGCAATACATATTGTTCATGATATTTCCCAAACCCATTTTCATCCATATACATCAACATGATCGGGAAATACACATGCCTTACCGGGGTGTCCACATCCTCTGCCAGCAAAATATCTTTTTCCCGCAGCAGGGAGACTTTATTTTGCAGGATCAATGTTGACCTCCTGTCGCCATTAACGATAACAGCTCCATTAACAACAATTTTCTCACCCGGTTTCAACGATAATTTTAACGCCATTTTTTTTACTCCGCCTATTTCAGCCTCGACCTAATATCATCATTGAAGTCTAGCCATTATTTCAAATTTTGTGTTAATAAAATATGAACTAAATTAATTAACTATAGTATTAAATCGAAATCAGTTACAATATTTTCATGTAAAAATAACAAATCTCCTGTAAAAACAGGACCATAAAACGCTCCACCCCCTTCAAAGGCAATGATTATATGGCAAAGAAACCAGGAACAATTGCGTCCCCAAAAACAAGACCGCAATATAACAAACTTATCAAAGTCGGTAGCCGACACTATGAGAAGGGGAATTTTCCTGAAGCGCTAAGATATTTCACAAGATCGTTGGATTTTAAAGATTACCATCCCGATATTCTTGTCTTTATGGCCCGGTGCCTGTTTCATCTAGGTATGAAAAACAAGGCCATCGCCATCCTGGAACACGCCCTTGATCAAAGCGCTGGAAATCCAGAAATATGTGAGACTCTGGGCAATGCCTGTGTCACCATGGACCTCAATGAGCTAGCGATAAAATTCTATACCATTTATTGCCAGCTCAATCCCGGAAGTTCCATTGGCTATAATAACCTAGCCACGGCCCTGCGCGAGAATGGACAAGTCGATGAATCTATTCAACTCCTTCAGGACATGATTCCAATTTATCCGGAAGATCCTTTGCTCTGGAATACTGTTGCCGCGGCCATTTCCTACCGGGATGGCTTCCCCGCTGCGTTACCTTTTTACGAAGAAGCCTATCGCCTTGACCCGACGGTCTTGTCAATTTCCAACAATCTTTGTTTGACCTATACCAACTTGGGGCAATATGAAAAAGCTTGGGAACTTGCCCAAAAGGCTGTTAAAATCTCAGAGTCAGCCATAAGCCACAGATCGTTAGTACATTGCAGCTATAGAATTGCCAACTTTGAGGATGCCTTTAAAAGTCTGGCTTGGCACAACCATCCCTCTGAACCAGGGTCAGTTTTCATGCCCTATAATATTGAAAAGTGGCAAGGGCAGGACCTGAAGGGGAAAACCATCCTGATCGGAGCTGAACAAGGCGTTGGCGATGAAATTTTATTCTCCGCCCCCTATCCCGACCTGATCAAGGAAGCCAAACATGTGATTATTGGCTGCGACCAACGCTTGGTGCCGCTGTTTACAAACAGCTTCAAGGAAGCCACTATTCTCCCCTATGTGGCAGCAGAACATGAGGCAGGTTATAAGATCAGGCTCTATGAAGGCATTAACGAACAGAAAATTGACTATATGTGCCTTTATACGGAATTAATGCGCTATAAATGGCAATCCTTGGACGATATTTCGGATATGAGTGACGGTTTTCTTACCCCTTCTCAGGAGAAAGTCGACTATTGGCAAGAAAAACTGACTCATTTACCCCATAAAATCAATATTGGCCTCTGCTGGAAAAGTGGCATTAAACAAACCAAGCGTAGCATGTTATATGCAGAACTTCTGGAATGGGCTCCTGTACTCAAAACGAAGAATGTCAATTTCATCAATGTTCAGTATGGCGACTGTGACGCTGAGATCAAAGCGCTTCTCGATGTCCATGGAATAGTCCTTCATGACTTTAAAGACCTCAACTTAAAAGATGACTTTGAAGGCACAGCAGCCCTGATGAAAAACCTTGATCTGGTCATCGGGACAGGATCTTCACCTCTGCCCCAGGCAGCAACGGTAGGCACGTTGGCCTGGTGGATTGTTTATAACGCCAGGCCATGGTGGAACTTTGGCCTAGAATTAAATACACCCATTTTCCGGAAAGCCAAAATGACCATAAAACCTCCCACATTAGATTGGGAAGGTTTTATGCCTCTGCTTGCAGAAGAAGAATTTGTGCCATGGGTCGAAGAGAAGCTTAAAAAGAACGCTAAAAACAGCATTTAAGCACACCTCCTAGAAAATAACCTTGAGGAATAACCTCAAGGAATAACTGGGGAAAAAATAGCCTTTGACCTTTCACAGACGGCAATATAGTTTATAGGCATTAAAATAAAACGGATGTTTGGTTATGAAATTTACTGGTACAGATACTTATGTGGCAACCCCGGACCTGATGATTGCGGTGAATGCTGCAATCACTTTGCAGCGTCCCCTTCTGATTAAGGGTGAACCCGGAACCGGAAAAACAGTTCTGGCCCATGAGGTCGCGAAGGCCCTAGGCAAGGATCTTCTGGAATGGCACATTAAATCGACAACAAAGGCGCAACAGGGCCTGTATGAATATGATGCGGTATCCAGATTACGGGACAGTCAGCTCGGTGATGAAAGAGTTCACGATATCAAAAACTACATCAACAAAGGCAAGCTTTGGCATGCTTTCACCGCAGACGACAGTCCTATCTTACTCATTGACGAAGTTGATAAAGCCGACATAGAATTCCCCAATGACCTGCTACAAGAATTGGACCGTATGGAATTCAATGTTTACGAAACCGGCGAAACCATCCGTGCCGTAAACCGTCCGTTGGTGATCATTACCAGTAATAATGAAAAAGACCTGCCGGATGCTTTCCTGCGCCGTTGTTTCTTTCATTATATCAAGTTCCCTGACAAGAAAACCATGGTCGATATCATTAACGTCCATTTTCCCGATATTCAGAATATTCTGGTGCGTGAAGCGCTAAATCTATTTTATGATGTGCGCGATGTTCCAGGCCTAAAGAAGAAACCCTCCACGTCCGAATTATTAGACTGGTTGAAACTCTTGATGGTGGAAGACATGCCGCTGGACGTGCTGAGAAGTAACGATCCAAAAACCATGATACCACCCTTGCATGGTGCGCTGCTGAAAAATGAGCAGGACGTACATATGCTGGAACGGCTGGCCTTTATGAACCGGCGTGAAAACCGGTAAAGCCACCTGTAAAGTCAAAGGATCTTCACAAACGATGTTTATAAATTTCTTCATGACCCTTCGTGAGCACGGCGTTCCCGTATCTTTACGGGAATATTTGATGCTTATGGAAGGCATGCAGGCGGGACTGGCCGATCATTCCATCACTGATTTCTACTACCTTAGCCGGGCAACACTGGTCAAGAATGAAAGTAATCTGGATAAATTTGATCAGATATTCGGCCATTGTTTTAAAGGACTAGAAGCCCCCGAGGCCGAAGACCTGACTGCGGAAATTCCCGAAGACTGGCTTCGGAAAATGGCTGAAAAATTCCTTACGCCCGAAGAAATGGAAAAGATTGAATCTGCGGGCGATTGGGACAAACTGATGGAAACCCTGAAAAAACGCCTTGATGAACAGAATGAGCGACATCAGGGTGGCAGCAAATGGATCGGCACTGCCGGCACCTCACCCTTTGGCGCCTACGGTTACAATCCAGAAGGCATCCGCATTGGCCAAAAAGAAAGCCGGCACCGCCGCGCGGTCAAGGTCTGGGACAAAAGAGAGTTCAGAAATCTGGACGATAATGTGGAATTGGGCACACGCAATATCAAAGTTGCATTGAAACGTTTGCGTAATTTTGCCCGTCAGGGAGCCGCCGAAGAGCTTGACCTTGACGATACCATCCAGTCCACCGCCAAACGGGGTTATCTGGATATTAAAATGGTGCCTGAACGGCATAATGCCATCAAAGTACTGATCTTCTTTGACATTGGTGGCTCTATGGACCCGCATATTAAATTATGTGAGGAATTATTTTCCGCCGCCCGTAGCGAATTCAAACATATGGAATATTTCTATTTCCATAACTGTCTGTATGAAGGCGTCTGGCAGGACAATAGCCGCCGCCATCAAAACCGTATGAACACCTATGACATTCTTCATAAATACCCCCATGATTATAAAGTAATCTTTGTAGGTGATGCCTCCATGAGCCCCTATGAAATCGTCCATCCGGGCGGAAGTGTGGAACATTGGAATGAAGAAAGCGGCGAAGTGTGGATGAAACGGGTACTGGAAATATACCAGAGCGCCATATGGCTCAACCCGATAAAAGAAGCCCATTGGGACTATACTCATTCCATTTCATTGATGCGTCAACTCATGAATGACAAAATGTATCCGCTCACGGTTAATGGGCTGGAAAGCGCCATGAAAGAACTCAGCCGAAAACATTAATTCAGAACTTTATCCAAATTCAGAGACTTTCCGGTTTTGCAAAACCTATAGCCGGAAAGTCTCTAACAAACTCAATAAGATATATTTTACTTATTATGTTTTTTGATAGCCGCTTCCAGACCAAGCTTTAATTGCTTGCCAATATCGCCACCATCGCCACTGACCCGATCCTTGATAACCACGCGCATGGCATCAATATGTGTTTTGATGATTTCCACATTTCGGTCGGACGTCGCCGTACTGGTGCCGGTAAAGTCATATAAGCCATCAGAGAAGTCAGAGATCAGCTGATAACCGAATGTACCGCCCTGCCCCCGCATGTCATGGGCAATAGCATGGAGCTGCTCAAAATGCTGATATCTTTGTTCTGGTGTATCCACACAACGGCGATGCACGTCGGCCAATTGATCAATTAAGCTAGAAACCCAATCCGGGTAATCCTCTGACATTTCATTCAACGCCGCCATTGCCTTTTCCATCAAACCTTCGTCAAAGGAAATTTCATCATCATTCATGGGCGCTAAACCAAGGGTTTTTTCCCGCAGTTTATTTTTGATACGATAATATCTCACACTAACTTTAGACATTTACCACCTCCACTTCTGGACTATCATAGGTAAATTTCCGACGGTCCTCTCCTTTTATAGGCACATTTCTACGACGACGATCTGGTCCAAAATAAGACCCCGTATGCACAAATTGCCGTGGCTTGTTAATGATTGAAAATAACTTGTTGGCGAGCGCATTCACCGTAAAGGGTTTTGACATAAATTCATTAACCCCCATGGTACGGGCATCCTGCACTCTTTTCGGTTCGGAATAACCAGTCAGCATCATAAAGGGGATGAACCGATCCGGACTGTCCTTATGACGCCTTATCCAACGCAATAGCATCATACCGTTGACCGGTGACATTTCCCAGTCGGATATGATCAAATCAATGCTCATCATCCCGGCTTTCATAGGATCATTATCCACCAATTTGATAAATTCGATGGCCTGACCGCCATCCTCTACGGATTGGATCGACCCCACTCCCATCACCCGAAGGCTGTTTACGATCAATGACCGTATAAACTGACTGTCTTCGACCACCAAAATACTAACACGACTTAAATCTATATTATTCATATACTACCTGCACTTCTTTCTTGTGTGCTACCTCAGACTTTGAACGTTAACCATAAAAGATTATAGTAAACAAAAAATGAACTTATGATCGGAATTTAGAAGAAATAGGAAAGTAAGGCAAAATGGCTGCCTTGCGGCTTGTTGCCCGCGTCTGATCCTGATAGGGTGCATGGAG
>JAESRB010000254.1 GCA_016764855.1 Emcibacter sp. | reverse complement strand
GGCAAAGAAGGCAGGACCCGTGGCGACTGGCGTGCCACCATATCTTTTTTGCCATGCAAGAAGCTGGTTCACTTTCAAACCATAAGCCTGTGCTACTCTCTCAAAACTACTGTCTGGCTCACCCGCTTCGGACAGCAGGCGTTTCTTGAAACTTTTACTCCAGCGATTTGGGTTGGAGCTCTTTTTATGGGCCATAGGGTATGTATCCGATCAAAATTGAGCGGGCGCGTAAGCCTGCAAATTATCAAACACATAATCGCAGATGTAAAAAAATAGTAAATGGGGGCCGTGGGTAACCGCTTACGATAATAATCCTTACGTCATTGCTGGCAACAAAGACGGACAACATGTCACAGATATGCAAAGACCTTGGCGGCGCATACGCACAGAAGCCAAACTGGAAAACGTTCGCATTCATGACCTGCGCCATACGTTTGCATCCGGTGCCGTATCAATGGGCGAAAGCCTGCCCATGATCGGCAAGCTACTCGGGCATACCCAAGTACAAACAACGGCCCGCTATGCTCATCTTGCCGATGATCCTGTTCATAAAGCGGCAGAAAGAGTTTCGGGAGCTATTGCAGAGGCTTTGTTTTCCTCATCATTTAATAGCCGCCTTATTCTGGCGCAACGCTGAGCGGATTACTGGCATCAAAATGGCCGAAGATAACATCCACCTCTGATCCTGTTGGGCCACTTGTCCGTCCCCACCAATTATGTTGTGCGCTGACAACAACATCGGGGTTACTATATAGATCAAGCAGGAATGCTGTGCCGCCCACGAGTGTGATAAAGCTGTTATTGCCCTCTGAACCCAATATACCGCCACCAAAATCAACATTAACTTGCAAAGCAGTATCATTATGTAGATATGGTATATTTTTAATGTAAACACCAATATCATTTTCATTGAACTGATTATTCTGGGCGGATAAATTAATCATAGCCTCGTTCGAAATATCAATCTGCATAGCGGTATCATTGCGAGCCAACTGATTATCAATGACTGTTAGGTCAAGAAGAGCTCCTCCTGTTAATTTCGTATAAATTCCTTTGGGATGATTCGTGATTTCATTGTTGATAATGTTTATCGTGCCGTAAGCATCCCACAAAAAAATCCCTCGACCAAGGGTGTCATTAAACAAATTATCAGAGATCACATTGTTCGAAATCGTGATATTTGAATCCGTAGAAGAATATAAGACTCTGACGCCTTGACGCGCATTATCTGTAATAATATTATTATTAATCACAACCGTTGAAGCAAGCTCTGACGATAATCTAATATCAACCCCTCCAGTGCCGTTTTTAAATGTACCCTCAACCTCCCTTGTCATCCATGTGAAATTATGGCTTATGATATTACCTTGAATCAATGCTGTTGTTGCCGCTTCTCCGCAACAAGCATTGAGGCCTATTCCTTGGTCTCTATTATTACTCAGCGTATTATTAAGGATATTAATCGTCGCAGCATCATTCTCACTCCTCATCAAAATGGCACTTTCAGTGTCGTAAATATTATTATCCTCAATTAAAATCGTACTGGCTCCGTCTTCGGTGATAAAATTTATCCCACTACGTCTAGAATCATAAATCTCATTATTTTGAATATTGAATAAGGTTGTTTGGCCTGTGTTGTTAAAAGATATGCCATGCCCCTCTATATCCAAATTCGGTACGTCACTCACAACGACACCCACAATAATCATGTCTTTTACGGCAATATCACCGCTCACATCTTGGCCATAGATACCACCCGTCGCAACGCCCATACCATCAAGGTGAAGGCCAGATACGCTGGTATCACTCGCCATCGTAATGATGCTGTTAGCAGCTGCATTAGTCACTATCGGCCGCGCCCCCGGCGTGACGAATTGAATACCGAGAAAGGTCAGGCCATTATATTCCCCAATCAAACTTTGACCATTTTGCAGGATAATGCCTTGATCATAGCCTGTGCTGCTGCCATCTCCTGCATAGACAAAGATGATATCATTATCATCGGAAGCATTCTGTGCTTCCTCCAATGTGGCAAAGGGATGTTCAAAACTACCGTCCCCACTTTTAATGTTATTAACGAAGTATAAGTCTTGACCTGTTTTCAAAAGCGGGATGGGTTTAAGTATACCCGTGACGATGTCTACGTCGCGCTCGACACGCTCACTCATGCGCGCCTCTAAGCCTGAAAGCTTGTGAGAATCTTTAGCCGCAGAACCAAGCGGCACGCGAAGACGGAATCCTCCCCACCCCCGAGAACCCCGCACATTGTCATCGGTAAATTCCACCGTAAGGCTCAATTTAAACCCATTATTTTTTTTAAAACTTTTAAACAGATCCCAATCAATCCGCCCACGAGGACCTTCTATAGTCTGCGTGTTGCTAGCGCCAAAATGATAATACCCCGCAAAGACAGATAGGCCCAAAAGAACTTCATAGCCCACTTCACCGTCTACGCCCTCCAGAGCGCGTTCATTATTGTTACTCGGCAAGTAGATATTATGACCCGCAAGATACGGCGTCGTATCAATGGGAATACCGGTATATTTCTCGCCGCTCTGTGGTCTGTAATAATTTCCGCGTATTGTCCAGCGTTCGCCTTTAATCTCGGCCCCTACTGTCAACTGCTCAAAGACATTATTATATTCACTTTTCAAACGATCATAAAAGGCATAGCCTCCAAGAATCACTTTATCCGAAATAATTTTACGAAAACCAAGACCAAAATTAATCTCGTTCGAAGAATGATTATCCAGACTTCCACGAATGTTGGCAAATAAAAGGCTCTCTTCATTTTGTAAAAGGGGTATAAAGAGATCGATTTGGCCAATCGAACGTCCTGTGGAAAAGTTGCCCGAAAGCTCTGCATAGGAGCCGTATAACTTTTCATCTGCATTTGCCAAAGAAAAGCTTAACAGTGACGTTGCTGAGACAGTACCCAATAATGCTGAAAAAAAAAACGATGCATAAATAAATCCCCAAAATAATAATTCTTACATAAGCCGTACGTTGTATGAGAAACGCATATCAATATTGGCTTTATAAGATATTATCTTATAGGCTCTTCTTCACGTTGTATGCATATAGTTGATAAAAATGGATCGCATTCCCCCTTACGTAATGTAACGTGAGAAAAACCGCCTACGTAACGTTATGTAATATTAGTATTTATTAGCATGATCGACATTTCCATTTTATCTAAAGAGCATACTATAAATGTAATCGTATCGAGCGGCCCCTCCTATTGAAATCACGGCATCAACATCTTCACTGAGAATTCCTATTACCTCAGCTAATTTACTTCCATAACTTATGCCGGAAACTATAATTGGAATGCCCTCGCCATACTCATGTTTTATATATTCAATCAAATCAAATATCCTGGCTATATCTGCTCCAACACTTGATAATCCAAGTCGAGGAAAATTCAGCCCCTCAACTGGCTGCACATCGGGCTCCGTAAGCCCGCATATCTCACCGGGTTTTGACGTTATTCTGAATTTATGTTTATAACCAATGCGATAATACTGATATTGGTTAGGCGTAAATAAACAGGGTGTTTTTTGGATGAGGTTTTTACTGCTCCGCGCTG
>JAESRB010000253.1 GCA_016764855.1 Emcibacter sp. | reverse complement strand
GTGAACATATAACACTTGAAATGGCGTCGGAAGTCTCTACCCTAAGCCAATATGAAATCCTGACCGGGGTCGGGGCAAGATACCAGCGTATTTATAAATTTAAGAATTAGGTGCTTACATGAATTTTCTTGCCGCTATTGGACGGATTGTATTCGAATTTTTACAGGCTACAGGCCGACTGGGGATTTTTGCCTCTACCGCCATATCCCATATGTTTACAGCGCCATTTTATTTCCGGTCTCTCATCAAACAAATGATGACGATTGGCTATTATTCCCTCCCAGTAGTTGGCCTTACCACCCTGTTTACCGGTGCGGCACTGGCCTTGAATATATATGAAGGTGGCTCACGGTTTAATGCGGAAAGCGCCCTGCCCAGCATTGTGCTGATCGGCATGGTCCGGGAGCTGGGTCCTGTGTTATGCGGCTTGATTGTCGCCGGAAGGGTCAGCGCATCTATGGCTGCGGAGATTGGCACCATGCGTGTGACAGAACAGATTGACGCTATGGTCACCCTGTCTACGGACCCTTTTAAATATCTGATTGCACCGCGCATTATCGCCACCACGCTGATGATGCCTTTCATGTTGGTGATTGTTGCGGATTCCATTGGTGTTCTGGGCGGTTTTCTTATTGCCACAGGAAAACTGGGCTTTAATTCAGGAAATTACATGACCACAACCATGGACTTTCTGGAAACAGTTGATATCTATGCCAGTATGACAAAAGCCGCTGTTTTCGGTTTCTTCATCTCTCTGATGGGATGTTATCACGGCTATTACAGCAAGGGCGGCGCACAGGGTGTGGGCATTGCCACCACCAACGCAGTGGTTTCCGCCTGCATGCTCATTCTTTTAACAAATTACATGGTAACGGAGATGTTTTTCTCATCATGACTAATACGCCCAAAATTAGCATAAAGGGTCTCCATAAAGAATTTGGCCCCAAAGTCGTCCTTGATAGCGTTGATCTGGATATTATGCCTGGTGAATCCATGGTGATCATTGGCGGCTCCGGTTCCGGCAAGTCGGTCACGTTGAAATGTATCCTTGGCCTCTTACATCCTGACCGGGGCAGTATTAAAGTTGATGGCGAGGAAACCGTTGGATTACGCGGCAAGAACCGCAAAAGACTGCAACGGAAATTCGGCATGCTGTTTCAGGGCGGCGCGCTATTTGACAGCCTGCCTGTTTGGGAAAATATTGCTTTTGGTTTAATTGCAGAGGGCAAAGCCACCCGCAAAGAAGCCATGGAAATTGCTATTGAAAATCTACGCAGTGTCGGCTTAAGCCCTGATGTGGCAAAACTGAGCCCGTCCGAGCTGTCCGGCGGCATGCAAAAACGTGTGGGGCTGGCCCGCGCCATTGCCAATAAACCGGAAATTATATTTTTTGATGAGCCGACGACCGGACTTGATCCCATCATGGCCGATGTGATCAATGAATTGATTGTTGACCGGGTGAAAGAAATGGGTGTCACCGCCCTTACCATTACCCATGACATGTCTAGTGTTCGCAAGATTGCCGATAAAGTTGCCATGATTTACAATGGCAACATCATTTGGACAGGTTCCCGCAATGACATCGACCATAGCGGTAACGCCTATGTGGAACAATTCATTCACGGCAAGGCTGAAGGACCAATTCAGATGGACCTTCTGAAGGCATAGACTATGGCAAAAGCACGAAAAATATTCGTCTGCCAATCTTGCGGCAGCACCACCGGAAAATGGGCTGGACAATGCGAAGCTTGTAATGAATGGAACAGCATAGTAGAGGGACAGGACGAAGCCCATCCAGCTGGACTGGGCAAAGCCTCTCATAATCAAGCCAAAGGCCGCCTCATCCCCCTGAGCGATCTTCAGGGTGAAGATATCCCGCCGCCGCGCATGATTTCCAACATTGATGAATTTGATCGCGCCTGCGGAGGAGGATTGGTTCCCGGGTCCGCCATATTAATCGGCGGCGACCCCGGCATCGGCAAATCCACTATTCTTTTGCAAGCCGTCGGCAATTTGGCCAACAATGGCATTAATACCATTTACATTTCTGGAGAAGAATCCATTTCTCAGGTTCGTATGCGGGCCAGACGTCTTGGCCTCAGCAAATGCCCTGTAAAACTTGGTGCAGAAACTAATCTGCGCGATATTCTAGCAACATTGGATCAGGAGCCGGGCCTACAGGTGGTGGTGATCGACAGTATCCAGACAATGTATGCGGATACGGTAAGCAGTGCGCCGGGAACTGTGACGCAGGTCCGCACCTGTGCTCAGGAATTGATCCGATATGCCAAACGCAAGAATGTTTGTATTTTCTTAGTGGGGCATGTCACAAAAGACGGGCAGATCGCCGGGCCCAGAGTGTTGGAGCATATGGTCGATACCGTACTTTATTTTGAAGGAGACCGAGGGCATCAATTCAAAATATTAAGAGCCGTTAAGAACCGTTTCGGCGGTACAGATGAAATCGGCGTGTTTGAAATGAGCGATATGGGTTTACGGCAAGTCTCTAACCCGTCCGCTCTATTCATCGGCAACAGAGCCGGTGATATCAGCGGTTCTGCCATTTTCGCCGGCATGGAAGGGTCACGGCCCATGCTGGTAGAAATACAAGCTCTGGTCGCCCCTTCTACCCTTGGGCAACCGCGTAGGGCCGTTGTCGGCTGGGACAATGGGCGGCTTGCCATGATCATTGCCGTATTGGATGCCCGGTGCGGATTGGGGCTTGGCGCTTATGATATATACCTGAATGTTGCCGGTGGGCTTCGTATTACGGAACCTGCAGCCGATATGGCTGTGGCAGCGGCCTTAATTTCGTCACTTTCTGATCGTCCAATACCGGAAGAGACTATTTTATTTGGTGAGATCAGCCTATCTGGCGAGATAAGACCCGTATCACAGGCCGAGGCACGCCTGAAAGAATCTTCGAAACTGGGCTTCGTGCAGGCCTATATGCCTGCGAACATCAAACATAAGGGCAAAAGCCTAAAGTTTGTGGAACTTGACCAGATCACAAAATTAGTCGATCTTGTCGCCCAAGATGCGCTACAATAATGCGTATTAAAAATGATACACTATAAAAAAACAGGATCATTTTAATGAGTGATTTTATGCAAGGACTTTCCTTCAATCCGCTGGATGCGACAGTAGTTGTCATCCTACTTATATTCGGCATTGCCTCCTATGTCCGGGGCTTCACCGCCTCGGCCCTTACGCTTGCCGCATGGGGCGGCGCTTTTGTCGTCACAAGCTACGGCACACCGGAAGTCCTTCCTCATGTTTATGAAATGATAAAACCAGAGATGATGGCCTATGTCATCACCTATGTGGTTATGTTTGCATTAAGCCTTCTGGTATTAAAATTAATTGCCGGCATGATTGGTAGAATTGTCAACAATAGTGACATTGGATCACTGGACAGTGCCATGGGATTATTGTTCGGCCTGTTCAGCGGTATGTTTATTGTCAGCGCACTGTATATGCTAACCACCCCCTTCATTTCAGAAAGCAACCATCCTGACTGGTTTCAACAGGCAAAATCCCGCCCCCTTATTCAATATGGTGCCAGCATGATTTCCACAATGAACCCTTATTTTGATAAACTGGACCTGCAAGAAAAACGCAAAGATATCGAAGCTCTTGAACGGATGAAAAAAATGATCCCGTCTTTTCCCTCAAATAATAAAAGCAGCATATCCAACGAAAGATATAAGAAAGAAACTCAGGAAGAGATGGACAGATTGTTCGAGAAATTATCAAATGAGTAAAAAAAGGTTCACATATGCTATAATAGGCAATATAAGGCCTCGAAACCAACAAATATCATTTTGATGAGTTACCTATGACAGACCGAAATTCAACTCCGCTTAAGCTAGAACCTTTTGTCCCACATCTTTTTGAAGAAGACAAATTTCACGATGAATGCGGCGTTTTCGGCATCTGCAATCATCCTGAATCTACTGCCCTGACAGTACTAGGTCTACATGCCCTACAACATCGGGGACAGGAAGCAGCAGGGGTTGTATCCTGTGATAAGAAACAGTTCCATTCTCACAAGTCTCTGGGGCATGTTGCCGATAACTTCAATTCTCAACCTGTTATCGAATCGCTTCCCGGTGATAGCACTATTGGACATGTACGCTACTCCACAGCTGGAGGGGCCGGTATGCGCAATATTCAACCGATGTTCGCGGATCTGTCCGGTGGCGGTTTTGCTGTTGCTCATAATGGTAATCTAACCAACGCCCGTCTGTTACGCCAACTCCTGGTGAGCAAGGGCTCTATCTTTCAATCAACATCTGATTCAGAAGTGATCATTCATCTGGTCGCAACCAGCACATATCAAAAACTGAAAGACCGGTTTATTGATGCCCTGCGTCGGATCGAAGGCGGCTTTGCCATTGTCGCTCTCAGCGATAAAAGTCTGATCGGGGCCCGCGATCCACTTGGAATCCGGCCTCTTGTTCTGGGAAAACTGTCTGATAACAGTTATATCTTTGCGTCAGAAACTTGTGCATTAGATATTATCGGCGCGGAATATATCCGTGATGTGGAACCGGGCGAACTGATTACTATCAATGATGACGGTATTCATTCCATGAAACCCTTTCCGCCCCAAAAACCCCGGCCCTGTATTTTTGAACATGTCTATTTCTCCCGCCCTGACAGTCTTACTCAAGGTAAAAGCATCTATAAAGTTCGTAAGAACATTGGTATTGAGCTGGCCAAAGAGTGTAAAATTAAAGCAGACCTTGTGGTTCCTGTCCCGGATTCCGGCACACCCGCAGCCATTGGATATGCTCAGGAAACGGGCATCCCCTTTGAACTGGGCATTATCCGCAATCACTATGTGGGCCGTACCTTCATCGAACCTTCAGACCAAATTCGCCACCTTGGCGTCAAACTAAAGCATAATGCCAATAGGGGTGAGCTCGAAGGTAAGATCGTGATTTTAGTGGATGACAGCATCGTTCGTGGCACTACCTCAATCAAAATCGTTGATATGGTTCGTCAGGCTGGTGCTAAAGAAGTTCATATGCGCATTGCCAGCCCACCAACCACAGATCCTTGTTATTATGGCGTCGATACACCGGAAAAAGATAAGCTTCTGGCTTCTAGAATGTCCATTGAGGAAATGACGAAATATATCGGGGCCGACAGTCTTGAATTTATTTCCATTGATGGTCTGTACCGCGCGGTATGTGACGCCGACAGAGATAGCGACAGTCCACAATATTGTGACGCCTGTTTCACTGGTGAATATCCGACCACACTTACGGACAAAGAACAGGACACAGCCCCCACACAGATTTCCTTTCTTAATGTCATCGGACCAAAATCATGAGCCAAGAACTTGAGGGCAAAGTTGCGCTGATCACTGGCGCAACCCGGGGCATTGGCGCCGGAGTGGCCCTTGCCTTGGCCCGTGCGGGCGCCCATATCATAATGATCGGTCGCACCACTGGTGCGCTAGAAGATATGGATGATGCCATACGCGAACTTGGCGCAGAGGCAACATTGGTTCCTATGGATTTATGTGACGGCGATGCCATTGACAGGTTGGGTGGTCACGTAGCTGAAAAATGGGGAAAATTAGACATTTTGATCGGCAATGCCGGAATATTGGGACCGATCAGCCCCATGGGTCATATTCCGCCCAAGGAATGGGATCAATTGATGGCCATCAATGTCACAGCAAATTACAGACTGATCCGTGCCTTTGATCCTCTGCTTAGAGCTGCTGACGCTGGCCGGGCTACCTTTGTGACATCAACCGTTGCTGAGACTAACCGAGCCTATTGGGGTGGATATGCCATAACCAAGGCCGCGTTAAATTGCATGGTCAAAACCTATGCTAATGAAATTGGTAATACAACGAATGTAAAAGCCAACCTTATTAATCCTGGCCCGATCCGCACCAGCATGCGGGCCGCAGCCATGCCAGGCGAAGACCCGGAAACACTGGATACGCCGCACGACATCGCCCCGCTATTTATAAAAATGTCTATGCCGGATTTTCAAGCCAATGGGGAAAATATTTCTTACGCAGATTATAAGGCAGGCGTTTACGGAGATAAATTTTAAACTTATTTTTCGCCGTCATTCTTATTTCCTGTTTTGTCATTCCCCCACTCGACACTTTCATTTCCGCGCAGGCGAGAACCTAGTGAAATAAACACGTCTTCTTCGAAGTCATTTCTAATGGCTGGATGCCCGCATGCGCCGGAATGACGATGATGGAAAATGAACAGGCCGGTTATCGTTTTTCCCAAGAGGTCCCATCAGGCCCATCAAGTAGAGAAATTCCTTGTTCTAGTAATTGATTACGGATCTCGTCAGCACGGCTAAAATCTTTATTCTTTTTAGCGTCTGTCCGTTCAATGATCAATTTTTCAATGTTATCTTCAGAAATTGAATTTTCATCAACGGGCGCATCAAACCAGTCATCCTGCTCCAATACACCAAATATATTAGCCGCAGCCTTTAACTGCTTCTTCGCTTCCTCGTCGCTAACAGCCTTTTTAGCCAGAGCATTCAACTCCGCAAGGGCTTTCGGAGTGTTTAAATCATCCCTCAGAGCATCCAATACTGATTCTGGAGCCTCGATCCCCGTGGCATCGACACCATCCGTCAAGCGGTACCAACGGTCCAACTGACGCTGAGCCTGTTTGATACCATCACGGCTGAAATCAACTGGCTGACGATAATGGGCAGACAACAGACACATCCGAATGGCCTCCCCCTTCCCAGGGAATTCCTCCAGCAACTCATGAACCGTGACGAAATTACCCAAGGATTTGGACATTTTTTCACCATCTACTGTCAAATAGCCGTTATGCATCCAATAATTAGCCAAGGGCGCGCCATCGTGAGCGCATCGGCTCTGAGCAATTTCATTTTCATGATGAGGAAAGATAAGGTCCAGACCACCGCCATGAATATCAATGGTTTTGCCAAAATTATCCTCAATCATGCAACTGCATTCCAAATGCCACCCCGGACGCCCCCGGCCCCATGGACTGTCCCAACCCGGCTGATCATCTGAGGATGGTTTCCACAGGATGAAATCCGCAGCATCTTTCTTATAATCCGCAACATCCACCCGTGCGCCAGCAATCATGTCTTCCAGTTTACGGCCTGACAATTCACCATAATTCGCCATACTCGGTACAGAAAAAAGAACATGGCCCTGACTTTCGTAGGCATGGCCTTTATCAACAAGACTTTTGACCATTACGATCATCTGGTCAATATATTCCGTTGCCTTGGGTCGAATATCAGGCAATTTAGCATTCAAAGCCCCCATATCGGACTCATAGATCGCCGTATATTTCTCGGTTATTTCGAATATAGGCTTGCCACTTTTCTGTGACGCCTCGATAATTTTGTCATCAATATCGGTAATATTACGGGCATAGGTGACCTGTTTATAATCATGACGTAACAATCGCACCAAAAGGTCAAACACCACCACTGGCCTGGCATTGCCCACATGGGCATAATTATACACCGTTGGTCCACAGACATAGAGCGTCACATGCTCGGGCTTAATCGGCTTAAAATCTTCTTTTTGTTTGCTTAGTGTATTGAAGAGTTTAAGGCTCATACGACCTTACCTTGCAGACGCGCCTTAACAATCTCCGGGTCGATCAGGGGTAATAATGATCCCATCTCTGGCCCGTGATCCATACCTGTTACCGCCTGACGCAGCGGCATGAACAAAGCCCGCCCCTTGGCCCCGGTGGCTTCCTTCACTGCTGTGGTCCAGACTTTCCAGCTGGTCTCATCCCATGGTGCTTCCGGCAGAAGGTCTGCGGCCTGACGGGCGAAGTCCTCATCCTCTATAATTGGCTCAAGTGGACCATTAACAATACTCAACAACACATTAATATCATTAAGTTTATTTATATTTCCACGTCCAATATTCCAGAGAGTTTCACTGACACCTTCCAGGCGTTCAGATACCACATCATAATCCGTTTGATGCAATATTTTAGCATTCAAAACATCCAGATCTTTTGGATCAAATTTTGCTGTCGAGCGGCTGTATTTACCAAAATCAAACCCGGTGATAAGGGGTTCTAATGACAGCATAGGCTCAATGGATTCTGACGAACCAAGCCGGGCCAGCAGGCTATTAATGCTCATAGCTTCCAGACCTTCCTCATCCCGATAAGACTGAATACTGGCTGTTCCAAGACGCTTTGATAAACCTTCACCACCCGCACCTGTCAGTAAGGAAAAATGAGCATATTCTGGTACTTTCCCTCCCAATGCTTCAAACAACTGTGCCTGAACAGCACTGTTGGTGGCATGGTCTTCTCCGCGCATAATATGGGTGATTTCAAAGTCAATATCATCAACTACAGACGGTAACGTATAAAGAAAACTACCATTTTCTCGGATCAAAATAGGATCGCTCAGAGCAGCCAGATCAAAACTCAAGGGACCTTTGACCAGATCATTCCATTCTACCCGCGCCGGTAAAGCCAGTTTGAACCGCCAATGGGCTTTACGGCCCTCGGCCTCGAATGCTGCGATATCTGCATCACTCAGGTTCAATCCAGCCCGATCATATACTGGTGGCTTACCCTGCCCAAGCTGTATTTTGCGTTTCAGGTCCAGTTCCTGCCCTGTTTCATAACAAGGATATAAACGCCCCTCCGCCTTTAGTTTGTCAACGGCCTCATTATATCTGTCGATCCGGTCCGATTGCCGGGCTTTCTCATCCCAATTCAACCCAAGCCATGTCAGGTCCTTTTCAATGGCCTCGGCAAAGGCCGTTGTGGAACGTCCAACGTCCGTATCATCAAGGCGCAAAAGAAATGTGCCCCCCTGCTGGCGGCAAAATAACCAGTTAACAAGAGCCGTACGGATATTGCCTACATGAAGCAATCCTGTGGGGCTTGGGGCAAAACGAACTTTAACAGATTTAGTCATGTACAATATTCTCGATTCTATAGTCGGGCATTACGAAAGCCATTGGTAATCGGATAACGGCGGTCCCGGCCAAAATTACGCCGGGTTAATTTAACGCCGGGCGGGGCCTGACGTCTTTTATACTCCGCGATATATAGCAGATGTTCTATGCGTGCAACAGTATCTGAATCATGACCTTTTGCGATAATATCTTTCACTGGCATTTCTTCTTCGATCAGACACTGTAAAATATCGTCCAGCACCTCATAGGGAGGCAAGCTGTCTTCGTCTTTTTGATCGGGCCGAAGTTCTGCTGTCGGTGGTTTTGTGATGATATTTTCTGGCATCACCTGTCCTCTTGGGCCTAGGCCACCTACCGGATGATTTTCATTTCGCCAACTACTTAGCGCAAAAACATCCATTTTATAAATATCTTTTAACACCGAATAACCACCGCACATATCGCCGTAAAGTGTCGCATAGCCCACAGACATTTCCGACTTATTACCTGTGGTCAGCAGCATATAGCCAAATTTATTGCTAATCGCCATAAGCATTACCCCGCGGATTCGGGATTGTAGGTTTTCTTCTGTGGTATCCGGCTCAACCCCCGCAAACTGTCCGGCTAGCATTTCATCATAGGCCTGAACCGCTGGTTCAATAGGGATATTGTCAATGCGTGCGCCGATCCATTCGGCGCATAAAGCAGCATCCAACAAGCTTTCTTCGCCGGTATATTTTGATGGCATCATGACAAGATGTACATTTTCCGCACCCAAGGCATCAACAGCCACAACCGCACTGATCGCACTATCAATTCCACCGGACATACCAAGAACCACACCGGGAAAGTGGTTTTTTTGCACATAATCTCGCAATCCCAGCATCATGGCCTGATAAATAGCCTCATACCCCTCTGGAACCCTATTGATCTCCCCTTTGGTACAGTTCCAAGCACCAACTTTTTTGTGCCAATCGGTGATAAAGATAGTTTCTCGCCAGCTTTCCGACCGCACAGCAAGTGTCGCATCCTGATTCACAACGAAAGCACCACCGTCAAAAACCAGTTCATCCTGCCCCCCCATCTGATTTACATAAATCAACGGACGGGCTGTTTCTACAACTCTTGCTTCGGCTAAATTCTGACGCTCATCATGTTTTCCCTGCTCGAAAGGAGAACCATTCAAGACAATCAATATCTCTGCCCCATCAATGGTCAGAGCAGTAGATATTTCCGGTTGCCACATATCCTCACAAACCATGACCCCCAGTTTACATCCGCGAAATGACATCGCTTTGGGCTTTGGACCACTCGTGAAGATGCGCTTTTCATCAAAAACGCCGTAATTAGGTAAATCAACTTTATGACGAATGGCAGCAACTTTACCCTTGTCTAAAAGAATCACCGAATTATAGAGCTGATCACCCTCTCGCCAACAAGAGCCAATCAGCATGGCCGGCCCATCATCCGCAGAGGCCGCAGCCAATTCCATAACCTTATCCATTGCGGCCTTTTGAAAGGCCCCTTTCAGGACGATATCTTCTGGTGGATAACCAATAAGACACAGCTCGCTATAGACGACCAGATCAGCGCCCTCGTCCCGTGCAATCGCACGGGCTGCTATGATTTTATCGTAATTGCCTGACAAATCCCCAACGGTCGGGTTCAAGCTCGCCAATGCGATTTTCAGCTGATCCATAAATCCTAAATCTCTTTAATTCAAAAGATCAGGCTTACGCTGTTTCGATCTTCTTCTGCTTTGCGAGAGCCTGACGTTCTTCTTTTAGACTTTCTGCTATCAAAAAGGCAAGTTCCAGACTTTGACTAGCATTCAAACGCGGATCACAGAAAGTTCGATAACGATCGCCTAACTTCTCATCCGTAATTTCCTCGGCACCGCCAGTACATTCGGTCACATCCTGTCCTGTCATTTCGAAATGCACACCACCAGCATAGGTTCCTTCGGCCCGGTGCACTCGGAAGAAACGGCGTATTTCTGCCAAAACCTGTTCGAAAGGCCGGGTTTTAAATCCGGTGGACGACTTGATGGTATTGCCATGCATTGGGTCTGACGACCAGACAACCTGACAGCCCTCTGCTTCGATACGGCGAATGACTGGGGGGAGTTTCTCTTCCAGAAGATCCGCGCCCATACGACAAATTAATGTAATTCGTCCGGCCTCATTTTGCGGATTAAGCTTATCCAAAATACGAATCAAGTCATCCATATCAGTCGTTGGACCAACTTTCAGCCCTAGCGGGTTTCCAACACCGGACAAAAATTCAATATGAGCTTCTTCCAGAATACGCGTCCGATCACCAACCCATAACATATGACCGGATGTATCATACCAACGGCCCGTCGTGCTATCCACACGGGTCAAGGCTTCTTCGTACCATAAGAGAAGTGACTCATGAGAAGTATAGAAATCGGTGCCGCTTAATTCACGGGTATCCGCACCCACACCGCAAGCCCGCATGAAGCCCAAAGCTTCGTCAATACGGTTGGCCAAATCGGTATAGCGCTCAGAAGCCGGATTATTTTTAACAAATTCTAGATTCCACTGATGAACCTGATGCAAGTTGGCATAGCCGCCCTGCGCAAAAGCCCGCAGAAGGTTTAACGTAGAGGCTGACTGACTATAGGCCTTCAACATGCGCTTCGGATCCGGAATACGGGATTCTGCCGTAAAATCAGGACCGTTAATGATGTCTCCACGGTAACTGGGCAGTTCAACACCATCCACCGTTTCGAAATTAGAACTGCGGGGCTTGGCAAATTGCCCAGCTATGCGGCCGACTTTAACAATGGGACAGGCCGCAGCATAAGTCATCACCACGGACATCTGCAACAGAACCCGGAAAGTATCACGTATATTATCGGGATGAAATTCAGCAAAACTTTCTGCACAATCACCACCTTGCAGTAAGAAAGCCTTACCTTCTGCAACTTGGCCCAGTTGAGTCGTAAGACGCCGTGCCTCACCCGCAAAGACCAGCGGAGGACATTTGCTTAATTCTGCTTCTACTTTTTCCAGCTCTGCTTTATCAGCATATTCCGGAACCTGTCGTATTGGTTTTGATCTCCAACTGTCAGGCGTCCAGTTCTTACTCATAATTCCATCCAATATTTCCAATTTAACTTAGACGTCATATAATGCCGTTCGCGGTTCAACACCAGCAAAAACAACTTATATGAGGTATTTTCTTCTAGAGAATACAGTTTCAATAAAATATTATTTCATTTTCATTTCATCAAAACAAACTCTTCTGCCGACGACGGATGCACTGCGAGTGTGCTATCGAATTGCGCCTTTGTCGCCCCACATTTCATGGCAATGGCAATCCCCTGAATAATCTCGGCAGAATCTGGTCCGATGATATGGACACCGATCACCTTATCCGTTGAAATCTGAACAATCATCTTCATAAGAGAGCGTTCGGGCCGACCACTAAGGGTAAATTTCATGGATCGGTATTCTGATTTAAATACCTGAATATCGTCCCCAAATTTTTCTCTGGCTTCTTCCTCACTCATCCCAACAGTTCCGATGGAGGGCTGAGAGAATACCGCAGTTGGAATATTTTCATAATCTACAAGAGTTGGCGTATCATTGAATTGCGTAGCCGCCAATGCAGCCCCTTCCTTGATTGCCACGGGTGTAAGCTGTATCTTTCCCGTTACATCCCCAACGGCAAAAATATTATCCACGGATGTTTTATAATTTTCATCAATGATGATTGCGCCGTTGGTCTGCATTTCAACACCCAAATCTTCCAGACCCATATTCTTTGAATTGGGCACACGACCTGTGGCGAACATTACCTCATCCACGGCCAGTATTGACCCATCCGTGAGAGTGAGCGACAGGCCTTCGTCCGTTTTGGTAATGGCTGTGACATTGGTATGAACCCGAACATCAACATCTTTTTTGCCCATTTCTTCATTCAATTTATCGGAGATATCCCGGTCAAAACCGCGTAAAATCTGCTCTCCCCGATAAAGAAGGTGCATTTCAACCCCCATACCGTTAAATATCCCGGCAAATTCAACGGCGATATAACCACCGCCCACGATGGCCATGCGCCGGGGTAATTTCTCCAAATGAAAAGCCTCGTTAGTAGTAATCGCATGTTCAATACCTGGTATATCTGGCATTTGCGGCCAGCCACCGGTGGCAATCAATATCTTACCCGCCGTAACTGTGCGCTTTCCTTCTGCTGAAGTCAGTTCAATCGTATGAGCATCCACCAGACGACCACGGGCCTGAATGACTTCTACATTGTGACTTTGTAACGTCTGATTATAAAGACCATTTAATCGGTCAATTTCCGTGTCTTTTGCAGAGATCAGCGCTGGCCAGTCAAAATTTTGATCCGCACCGGCCCAGCCAAAACCTTTTGAATCTTTAAAATGAGATGAATATTCAGAAGCATAAACAAACAGTTTCTTCGGTACACACCCCCTGATTACGCATGTACCACCGACCCGGTAATCCTCACATATGGCAACGTTAGCTCCATAAGTGGCGGCCATGCGGCTGGCCCGAACCCCGCCGGAGCCAGCTCCGATGACAAAAAAGTCATAATCATACATATTTTTTATTCCCTGAATATCATTTCCAACAAGTTGTTAATCTAAGCCTGAATATAAAATTATCAAGTGACTGATCATAAGAATAGTTTATAGTTTTCTGAATTTTTCTAAATATTGCAATCACAACTAATTGGGGAATTCCCGTGAAAAACAAAAAAATCCCAGCTCTCATCCTTATTATCATCCTACTCCTTGGCGTTACACCTTATCTTATTGGCAAAATGGCTAAAGAAAATATTGAAGATCAAGTCGCCAGAATGTCAGAAATCCCAGGCTATAGCATCAAAATAATTGAATATGATCTGGGCTGGTTCACTTCCCGCATGGTCCTTTCATATGGCCTTGACGAGCACACCCTTAGCATTATGGCCAAATCCACGCCTAAATCCAATGAGCCAGAGATGTTTGATTTGATAAAACAAGGGTTGGTTTTTGATTTCACCATAGCCCATGGACCGATTACCTATCAAAAGGGTATAAATTTAGCGATTATGACAGCGCAAGGGAGTCTGCAAGAGATCAAAAGTACGAAATACCTTAAAGTTAAAAAAGAACTTGGCATAGATGAAATTATAGATTTATTTGTCAAACTTTCCTTTAATGGAACCACTGATTTTAAGGCTCGCATCACAGATTTTGACTATGATGGTCAAGATAGATCGGGCACGAAATTAACTGTAGTTTTTGAGGGCATGGATTTAACCGCAAATATTAATGCCTCCTTTGATGAATATAATCTTACAATTATCGCGCCCAAACTTTCTATCGTATCGAAAGCGGGCGAATTATCGCTATCCCAAATCAATTCATCAGCCAACGGCATAAGGCTTAACGATTATTTATGGCTGGGTCACGGGGACTTCTCCTTTGCACAGCTTAATTTAAAAGATACCCCAAAGAATATAGCCTTCACGGTCAAAAATTATTCCAGCAAGTACGCGATCAGTAAGGAGGATGACAAATTCCTTAGATTTAAATGGAATAATAATATTGATAATTTCACCAACCATGATTTGAATATTCAGGATATCACTCTGGATACAGATTTTGCCCACCTCGATATTTTAGCAATGACCGACTACATTAAATCCATTCGTCAATCCTATCAAAATGACGTCTCTCAGGAAGAAGCGGCAAAAAATATCCAAATGGTCGCCATCCGAGCAGGTGAAAATGTCCTTAAAGGCTCCCCAAAACTGATTATACATCATTTGGATTTTTTAATGAATGACGGCTTTTTCAAGAGTGATGCCACCGTCACCTTTGACGGAGACGATCTGATCAATATCCAGCAATTATCAGATCCCCTTATGCTAAATAAAAAACTCTCCGTACTTGCCAATATTAAATTTGATAAGATCATGGCAAATGCGTTGACAGCAATCGGCGTAAAAAAACAAATGACCACTGGTGGTGTTGATCTTTCCAAACTGCCGAAAGAACAACTTGATCAAATGATCAATGTTCAAACCTCCGCCGCGTTACAGACCTTCATTAATCAAGGCTACCTCCAATCAGAGGATGACATATATTCCAGCCATTTCCATATGAAAGATGGTCACAAGCTCATTAATGGAAAAGCCCTGGCAATTCCAGGTCTATAGCCCGCATAGAATATGAGGCCTCTATAAATAAAGAACCTACATGAATAAAGGGCAAGACATTTGATAATGTCTTGCCCTTTTATATTCTGGATAGCTCAAGGTTCCAAAAAACCTGACCATCAACGCTCGCTCATGAAACGGATATTAGGCCGCCTTTGTAGAACGCAATGTCTTTCTTTTCGGAGAGAAAGCTTTGTTGCCGCCATTATTATCTTTATGACGTGGCTTATTGCTTTTCTCTGGCCGTTTTGTTGACAGGGCTTTCTTGCCCCCTCTGGTCTTCTTACGGGTATCCGCCTTGCCAGAATTTTCCTTATTTTTATATGGCTTTTTCTTTGCACCCGTCTTGACGAAATCTGACTTGTCATCTTTTCTGCTGTCAATTACAGGAGGCTTGCCGATCAGCTTGCCCAATACTGGATCATCGGTATATTTCTTGGCCTCTGCAGTCCAAGGATCATACCGCTTGGTTTCTTTACGTGCAGGCTTATCGTAATGTGCCGCTCTATCCTGTCTTACAGGCTTCGTATGTTTTCTGTCTGGTGACCGACGTCCGTCACGATCTTCATTCTTCCAATCGCTATTTGCTGCCTTAACGTTATCGTGAGATTTATAACGATCCGACTTGGTTCTTTTTTCCCGGAACCCTCTGCTTTCACTGTTGCCGTCTCGGTTACCATCACGGTTGTTACGACCAAATCCACCTTCTCTACGGCCCCCACGATCTCCACGATCCCGTGAGAAACGGCCTTTTTTACCATTTGATTTACCGCGAGAGGTCACATCAATATGGTATTCATGGTCTTCGTCTACTTCAATGGTTTGCTTGATCAGTCTTTCAATATGAACCAACAAACGTACGTCACTTGGGTCACAGAAAGATATGGCAATACCTTTAGCTCCGGCACGACCTGCCCGGCCAACCCGGTGAATATAATTTTCTGGCTCAATGGGCAGCTCATAGTTGACCACATGGCTGATGCCCTCCACATCAATACCCCGTGCGGCCACGTCCGTAGCCACTAAAACTCTGGTCCGGCCCCGGCGGAAGTTCATCAGGATTTTTTCCCGCACCCGTTGACGCTTATCACCGTGGATCGCATCAGAACGGATACCTTTTTCATGCAATATTTTGGACAGCTCATCCGCACCTATTTTAGTACGTGCAAATACCAGTGCTTTTTCCACACCTTCGCCGGACAATATTTCAGACAACAATTGTGCTTTGTTTTTTCGACTGACATTCATCAATTTATGAGTGATGGTATCGGCCACTGCCGTTTTATTTTTAATTTCCACATTGACCGGATCGTTAAGAAGGCTACGGGTAAGGTTACGGACCTTTTGGTTCATCGTGGCGGAAAATAATACCGTTTGATGAGTGTCGGGCAATGAATCGGCAATATCCTGAACATCTTCAATAAAGCCCATATCCAGCATGCGGTCGGCTTCATCAAGGATAAAGGTATTAGTATCCGTAAATTTCACATTCTTACGGCCAATATGGTCGATCAGACGTCCCGGTGTTGCCACAAGAATATCAACGCCCCGGCGCAATTTATTGGTTTGCGGCGGATAAGGCTGCCCACCGGCCACAACAAGGCTTCTTAAATTCGTGCCTTTGCTGAAAGTAACAATACATTGTTCAATTTGCATGGCCAATTCACGTGTCGGGGCCAATATCAGAACCTTTGGCATATTCTGCCGGGGTTTCTCATAATCTGCCAACAACTTATTGATCATGGGCAAGGCAAAGGCCGCCGTCTTGCCGCCACCAGTCTGGGCAATACCAATCAGATCACGTCCTTCGATCAATGGCGGAATGGCCATTTCCTGAATTTTTGTGGGTTTTGCAAAGCCTTCATCGGCAATAGATTTAAGAATTACTTTGGCAAGCCCCAATGCTTCAAAGCCAAAATCATCAATAGACGGCGCATCTGAATGCGTCATAGCATAGTCCTTTCGCGACTGTTTATTGTGCCTTTTTTCATTTAGGTCACAATGTCATCTCCGCGATCGCACTTGGTCCCTCGTTTTAAGCAAAGGGCAAATCATGACAAATACAAAGTCATGGCTGCTAAGCGGAATATTAATTTGTTCGGGCCGTTACTTGCAGTCTTTCTATTACAATGTCAAGCCTTAAATATGGATAGCATGTCCCAGCGCAGCCAATGAGGCCTCTGCAAATGATTCTGTCACCGTAGGATGAACATGAATTGTACCAGCAATATCCTCCAAACGGGCGCCCATTTCCATAGCCAAAGCAAATTCACCAGAAAGTTCTGATATATGAGGACCAACCGCGTGAATACCCAGGATCACATGGTTATCTTTACGAGCCGTGATGCGGACAAAACCACCGCCCTCACCCGATTCCATAGTCAAAGAACGCCCATTTGCCATCAAGGGGAACTTGCCTACAACGGTCTCTATTCCTGCGGCCTTTGCTTCTTCTGCCGATTGGCCCACTGCGATAATTTCCGGGTCAGTAAAACATACCGCTGCAATAGCATAGGGATTAAATTCCCGCTTGTGTCCAGCAATAATTTCCACGACGATTTCCCCTTGAGCCGACGCCCGATGAGCCAGCATGGGCTCTCCCGTAATATCGCCAATGGCCCAGACATTTTTCATGGACGTGTGACAGTATTTATCAATCTTGATAAAGGCCCCTGTCATATCGACGGCCATTTTATCCAGACCCCATCCCTCTGTATTGGGTTTACGTCCCACAGTTACCAATAGCTTATCAGCCTTAATGGTCTGCACTGCTCCGTCTTTGTCCGTATAGGATAGAGTATTATCCTGCCAGCCCGTAGCCTTAGCTCCAAGATGAACTGTGATGTCATGACGTTTCAGCCATTGCTGAACTGGTGCCGTCAATTCCTTGTCATAGGTGGATAGAATACGATTATCGGCCTCAATAAACGTCACGCTCGCGCCAAGCTTGCTATAGGCGATACCAAGCTCAAGTCCGATATAGCCTGCACCTACTACCACAAGCCTCTCTGGCACCCGCTCAAGGCACAAAGCCTCCGTGGATGAGATAACATCCCCACCGTATGGTAAAAACGGTAATTCTACTGGTTTTGAGCCATTGGCCAAAATCACATGTTCTGCCGTAATGGTAACGATACCGCTTTGGGTTTCCACATGACAGGTTTTAGCGTCCTTGAAAGTTGCCCAGCCTTTGATTTGTTTTACTTTAGATTTTTTTAACAGCCCCTCAACGCCGCCGTTCAGCCGATCAACAATACCGTCTTTCCACGCAACCGTTTTGCCAAAATCCAAAACCGGTTTTTCGGCAAGCTTAATGCCCAGATGCCCCTGTCCCGTATGGGCGGAAAATTGTTCGTATTTATCCGCTGCATGGATCAGTGCCTTGGACGGAATACAGCCCCGAATCAAACAGGTTCCCC
>JAESRB010000252.1 GCA_016764855.1 Emcibacter sp. | reverse complement strand
GTTCTTCTTTTCTTCTTCCAGACGCTCAATACGCTCTACGAAAGAACGCAATACGTCCTGTGCAATACCACCAACATCGGTCATAATTTTCTCCATTAAATTTAATTGATATAAATACAGATTGCCACCACCACCCAGACAACCAGGGGCAGCAGGACAGTGTGGAAGAGGATGAAATTTCTCATGCACTTTCCTTTAAATGGTCGTCGTACGAATTTGCTAACGCGAGCATATCCTGCCCTGTCTGTCGGAGTACGGGGGACAAGGAACGTTTTTCAATATCATCTACGTCATTATTTTCCAATGCCACGGAAAGCTCCGTAACCGTTCTGGAAAGCTCTGTCACTGCCTGCTGTGAGGTCGGGGCCTTATGGTCCATAGATCGGATCACAGACAGGCCAGCCGGGGATAAAATCGCATCCGTGAAAGATGTATCCAGCTCCCTGAAATATAGCATCAGCATAGCCAACCCCGGCTCTGACCCTCCGGCAACCAAATGTGAGCGCACCGTAACCTTCGATATGCCCGTCACCAACGATAAGCTCGTGAGGGTGTGGGCCTTTCCTGCACCGTCATAGCCAACGAAATGGGCAAACACGGATTTAAAGTTGCTGATTTGTTCCGGGGAATTACTCATATTTTTTTTCAATCTCATCGGTTATCCTTAAAAAATCAGGCAAGGCGGCGCTCTCAAACTCTCCGCCCTGTCCTAAGTCTCCACGGCGTATAGGAAGGACAAATTACGCAGTGGTCTGATTAATGCCTTAAAGACGCGGGAATGGCCGCAATCTTCAAGGACTTCCTTTTACGGGCTCCCCCTACCCGGCCCATTCGCCTGATAGGGATCAACGCCCTCTCTGGTTTATAAGTTGGCCGGGCGACTGAGCATCAACAGCCGCCCGACTATTCTGGGGTAGCGTAAGAAACCCCGGAAATTGGTTTAGGCTGCTGACAAGCTTCTCACTTGCTCATTGGCCATAAATAAGTCGGTTTCGGTCAATGAGCCTTGGGATAACGTGATGATGCGTGACCAATAACGGTCATGAATGCCATTGGAACGCCATTTAGCAATTGCGCTATCGGTTAATTCTAATTTTCTTGAGACGTGGCTAACGCCACCGCAATCTTCAATTATTGCTGATATGTTTTTTTTATGTTTCATGGCGACTATAATATGGAATTAATTTCCACTAATCAAGGTAAAAAGTGGAATTTTCTTCCGTGGAATAATTTTCCACTACTGGATATGTTAAAAACATGGAAACTTGGAACGAACGATTAAAGAGATCGCTAGAGGGAAAATTTAAGTCAGTGGCTGAATTTGCACGTCACTCGGGCGTCCCAAAAGACTCAATTCACAAATACATTAAAAACGGCGTCAATCAACCTCGTGGGGATACGCTGGATAGGCTTGCTGTGAGCTTGGATGTTGACTTGCTATGGCTTAAAGAGGGCATGATTGGCTCCTCCCACTACATTCCAGTTGTTGGTTATGTGGGTGCTGGTGGCGAATTTCTTCCTTTCGATGACCACGCTAAGGGCGGCGGCATAGATGAAGTATTAGCCCCGCCTGAGATGACAGAAAAAGCCGTAGCAGTACAAGTGCGGGGAGATTCCATGTATCCTGTATATCAGGAAGGCGATATCCTATTTTACACTCGTAACGGGGAAGCTACGAATATAGAGCAGTGCATTGGCAAGGAGTGTGTTGTCCAGGTTTCGGATGGCGCAATATACATCAAAATTCTTGGTAAAGGGTCAGAACCCGGTCTATTCACATTAAGCAGTTTTAACCACCCTCCAATAGTAGATATAACCATAGAATGGGCGGCAAAGGTCAGTTATGTGAAAAAGGGGTGATTCAGCTTCAAAATAAAGAATAGAAATAAATGAGTTCTTATTTTGTTCTTGCTTGTAATTTGTGAAATCTGTCTATAGAATAGAAAACGCCCATGTGGTTAGAATCTCGGAAAGGTTCCCACACAGGCGTTTAGCAAGTTGAGGGATCATTATACCCACACCTTCCACTAAATCAAGAAAAACCTTCCGATCGACCAGTTTGGGCGACAGCGAACATGGTTTAAAGCGGTTGCTGTTGGACCCATACCAGCCGCACGTTTGGACGAATAGCAAAGACGCAGGATATGGATGCATGTCACCCGAAAGGGAAGTGTAGAGAGTTTGCTAAGCAATCAAGATGACGTCTGATTGTTTACCTATGATGAGGCTTGGCTCCGGTTAAGATAGTCACGGTAAGTCTGCGATTCTGCTATTTTTAGCGGGACTCGTAGACTTGTACCTAAGGCTAAGGCTTCTCCAATTAAGATATACGAAAATCCTATCAAGGTTATAGATAGCAAACAGTGGAAAAGAGTAGGAGCTTTCATTAAAAGGCAATCGTTAAGTGATAAAAAAGCAGCCAATTTATATTTTGGCTTTTCGCCATTTGTTACGATTTTGCCTCTTTTAGTATTTCCATAAGCTCCACTGCCTTGGGGCTTTCTGCGGGTAAATTATCTCCCCTATAGATGACTTCATCGGCTACATTGTATAAAGCTGCCATAAGATCAATCAATTTGGGTTCGCCTATTTTTTCGGCGGCTTCTCTGGCACATACCAGTCCATCTAGCAGGACCTCGCCCATACTTTTGTTCATTCCATTCTCCATAATTGATTAATTAATATTTTAGGGGGCCTGCAACAGGTATGTATAGGCAAAAACTGCTGTTAAATATCCGAGGGAAAACCAAAATATGGACACTATTAAAATCAGCGCAAATTTTGTATCTGGGGGAAGGTTATTATTTTTTCCTTCATTCCCATAAACTGTTGCGTGCGACACGATTGAGGCAAGCGCCAGTGCGACCAGTAAAAAAACAAAGTGTTTCATATATCATCCTTTAAAATTTGGCAGTGTGCGGTGGAATTGAACCACATGCCTTTCAGCATCACCGGTTTAGCAAACCGTGACGATCACCATCACGCAACACACACTGTGGAAGAGGACG
>JAESRB010000251.1 GCA_016764855.1 Emcibacter sp. | reverse complement strand
CCGTGACAGCCCGTAAACGGGAAGAAAACTTACAAGATACACCGATTTCCATTACAGCTTTTTCCAGTGCTGGATTAGAAGCTCGTGGCATTTCGGATATATCCCAAATTGGTGAATTTACGCCTAACCTTGTTTTTGATAATACGGCGGCTATTGCGGCGACAAGTTCGGCAGCGGCAATTTATATCCGTGGGATTGGTCAAATCGATTGGGCTTTGGCTACTGATCCGGGCGTTGGGTTATACGTGGACGGGGTTTATATCGCACGTTCTGTTGGCGGCGTTATGGATTTGCTGGATGTGGAGCGGGTTGAGGTCTTGAAAGGTCCTCAGGGAACGTTGTTTGGCCGTAATACTATTGGTGGTGCTATTAGTATTACAACCAGAAAGCCTCATGAAGAGCTGGAAGGAACCGGTGAAGTCACAATCGGGACGGACAATAGAACAGATATTCGTTTTGGTATTAATCTGCCCATTTCAGATAAATTTATGACAAATATTGCAGGTTCGCGGAAAAAACGGGATGGTTATGTTAAAAACCTGATCCCTGACGGTCCTTCCTTGGGCGGAGAAGATTCATGGTCTGGCCGAGTGTCTTTCCGGATTTTGCCGACGGATAATTTTGAAATTAATATTGCCCTTGACGGGACAAGCGAACGGGAAGACCCAGCGGCCAATGTCTTGATCGGTGTTGATGAAAGTCAGTTTTTTCCTTCAATAACCAATGGTGCTATTCCCATATTTAATAACCGTCATGGACTGGTTACACCGAGCGCTATTTGTGCGGATGCCTCGAATCCAGCACGTTTGCAGGACACGAGTTGTTGGAATGCACAGTGGATCGCGGGTCCGTTTGAAACTTACAGCACCCATACAACGCCCAATGATTTTGTGAATAATATTCTTGGCCGTCCTATGGAGCCCAAGTCTGAGTTGGATGTATGGGGTATTTCGGCCATAATGGATTGGGATGTCAGTGAAAATCTGAGCGTAAAATCTATTACGGCATATCGGGAGGTTAGCGGTTTCTGGGCGCGTGATGTGGACCATTCCCCGCTACTGATCCTACAGACAGTTAATCTATATGATCAAAGTCAACTGACACAGGAATTTCAGCTTCTGGGTAGTGCTTATGACGGCAGATTAAATTGGATAACCGGTCTGTATTATTTTGAGGAAGACGGAACGCATGTGGATGTTGTTGAATTGCCGGGTTCTGTATTTAACAGCGGCGGCTCAATTGACAGTACGTCAAAGGCTGCATTTGGTCAGGTTAGTTATGACTTCACGGATAACCTTAGTGTGACATTCGGCGCTCGCTGGACCGATGATACAAAGAAATTCCTGCCTAAATCTGTTGTGGCCCAGGATAATGGCCTTGGGATACCAGTAGGGGCCGAGGTGTTGCCTTTGGTGAGCAGTGCCATCTGTGACGAAGAAATAACAAGTTCCGATTCCTCAAGTGTTGCGGCGCAAAAGAACTCCTGTATCACCAGTAAGGTTTTTGATATTCATGTCAATGTGGCTTACCGTTGGACAGAGGACTTCATGACTTATGCCTCATATTCCGAAGGCTATAAGGGCGGAACGTTCACACAGCGCGTATTTCCTCCACGGCCTGACGTACCTAGCGCCCGTCCAGAAAAAGTTAAAGCTTACGAAGTCGGTTTTAAATCCAGTTGGATGGACAATAGCATTCGGTTGAATGCGGCGGCTTTCTATACGGACTATACCGATCTTCAGGTTAATGTGACGGAGCAAACACCGGGAACGACATCGGATCAGGACATTGGTATTATTACCAGAAATGCGGCGGCTGCGGAGATCAAGGGACTTGAGTTGGAGCTAACGGCTGTTCCAACGGATAATCTGGTCATTGAAGCTGGTCTTGGTTATTTGGATGCGAAATATACCAATATAAATGCTGAAGCAGCTATGGCTGGTCTGACAACCAATCATCAATTGGTGAATACACCGGAATGGTCTTTGAATATGGCGGTAGGTTATACAATGTCCGCTGGGGACAATTGGACAGTGACGCCTCGTGTTGATTATTCTTACACTAGTAAAATCGCCAATGATGCCAAGAATACGCCACTATTGATACAGCCTGGACTTTCTCTGTTGAATGCAGCGTTGATCTTTGAAGATGAAGAGAGCGGTTGGAGAGTGCAGCTGTCTGTTCGGAATCTGACCAATGAGACATATCTTGTTGCTGGGGATAATTCCACTGATGGTGTTTTCGAGGCGGTATATGCCAGACCACGTGCATGGTCATTATCAGTGAAAAAGTCTTTCTAACAGTCTGATAAAACGTTTATTAAAGGGAGCCGGATATGGCTCCCTTTTTTATGGAATTTTCTTTATGTTTTTTTGTTTTATGAGATTTTTTGGGAATTTATGTTTGGGAATTTATGTAAGGCTTGACCAGTTCTTTAGAATATATTCTGATGATCTGAGGGTTAGGGCATGAACCGTAAATGTGGGATTAACGCCGCCGCTGGTGGGGAATAATCCGGGACCCGCGATAAACAGATTATCTATATCGTGGCACTGACCATAGGAATTTGTCACTGATGTTTCAGCATCTTGACCCATGATAGTTCCGCCCATAAGGTGCATGGGGCCAAGTGGTCCGGTCCAGACCTGCTCTGCCTTCGCCGCCTTGAAAATTTCCATGCCCTCTTGTTTTGCACCCTGCCACAGGGCTAGAGAATCCTTATGAGATGTATGAGTTACGCTTGCCAAAGGAAGGCCAAATTTATCTTTTTCAGAGGAAAGGCTAACACGGTTTTCCCGTTGAGGCAAATCTTCGACACAGGCCGTCATGCCGCCGAAATGTTGGGCAGCGCGTTGCATGAATTCGGTTAATTTAGCGCCAAAAATTCCGGGATTGCTGCCGCCAAATCCTAATAGGTCATTGGGTTTAACTGCTTGGGCGATCATCCATTGGTAACTGCCGAAGCCTTGTGGCCGCTTATCCTTATGGTCATAGGAATCTTGATTGAGCATCTGACCGCCTGTTGGCCCCATATAGGGTTCTGTCTCTTCTTCGAACAGGCCATAGACTAAGGCTGCTGCGTGGCTCATGATGTAAGAACCAAGCAGCCCGCTGCGGTTAGCAAGACCGCCCTCTGCGGATGCCAAAAGCAAGCGCGGGGTCTGTATGGCAAAGGCCGCGAGAATGACCATTTTAGCCATCAGGGTGATTTCAATACCGTCTTTAATGCGGTAGGTTACGCCAATAGTTTTTTTCCCATTCTGCTCGGTTAGGACGCGGGTGACGGTGGCGTCATGGATGATTTGACAATCATGTTTTTTTGCCTTGGGTAAATAAACGGCCAAAGGATTGGCCAGCGCCTTGGTTGGGCATCCGGCATCGCACCAGCCATCCCATAGGCAACCGGGTCGGTCCATATACTCTCGACTATTGAGAGCTAAGGGCAGTGGCGAAAGGCTTTTTCCCAGTTTTTTAAAGCCCTCGGCAATGATCTCACTCTGCTGAAAGGCGGGAACCGGGGGCAGGGGATAATCCGCTCCATCTGGTCGCCAAACTTCGGCTTGACTGTCACCGGAAATACCAACTTCTTGTTGGATACGGTCGTAATAGGGCCGTAGGTCGTCATAGCTGATGGGCCAGTCAAGATGGCGGCCATGCAGGCTTCTTATCTTAAAATCTTCCGCATGGAGGCGGGGCCAAACGGCATAGTGATGAAGGGCTGCACCACCTGTGCCGTAGCCTGAATTAAAACCGTTGCCAATGGGCTGTGCCCCATTCTCCATAACCAGATCGCCGGACCATTTCAGGCGGCGAGCGTGGATCTGTGAACTGGTTAGGTCCTTCAGCGTTCTTTCGGGGCCAGCTTCAAGAATAATAACTTTTTTTCCGGATTCTGCGAGCTTTGCCGCCATCAGGCTACCTGCGGCACCGGAACCAACGATGACAACGTCTGTTTTTTCTGCATAGTTCATTTGGGGCTTACCTCCCACGTATGAGCAGGCTCAAGATGCGCCATATAGGGAATGTCCAGACTGTCAAAGGCTTCCATCGTGCTATAGGTTACATCAATTGCGTCACTGCGCAGGACAAAATAGAAGAAGGGGGCCGGTGGTGCCTCATGGCCGGGCAGGGACCAAAATTCGGGATTTTTTTGCATCATTATCGTGATGAAGTCTGATATCTCTACTTCTGTGAGGTCGGAAGGTTCTTTGTGGTATCTTTGTTGTATTGCCTCTTCAAATGCTTGTAGTGAAGCAGAATAAAAACCATCGAAGGGGGGATTTACCCGCAGATAACGCAGGATCAAAAGGTTATCTTGATGGCGGACGGATAATTGATGGTCAATATAATGGGACAGGCCAGCGGCTTTAGCGCCGGGGACAATGGCATCCCCCAAAATATCAATGAGAGAGGCCTGATTTTTGGTTAATCGGTGAAAGGGAAGGTTTTGCGCTTTCGCCTCTGCCGGGGTGAGGGATATAACGCCGTCTCCCAGGAGAAAACCCAGCGTTAGGGCCCCTCCGGTGAGGGTAAAGTTTCTTCGGTTGATCTTCATGGAAAAGTCTCCCCTTTCGAATTTACCGCTAAATATATTTATGTTGAACGCGTTTTTTATTCTTCGTCGAAGGTGGGCCTATGGGTGGCGGCGACCCGTGCAGCTTGTTCATACATGCCTGTCATTATATCCAGTATTTTGCTACCATTGGCCAATTGATCGTCCATGGAGCGAATGGCTTCGGTCATTTCAATCAGTAATCCTTTACGCAGGGCAACAAAGCGTTCCACAACTTTGTAGCCAGCGGGAGTGGCCCGATACCGAACACCTTTGCGGCGATTATCGGTAGAGGTTTTTTCAACCAAATTGTCGCTGGTTAACTTGCGGATACTATATTGAATGTTGGTATTATCATCGCGGTTCAATAGTCGGGCGATTTCCGTGATACCCTTGGGGCGTTCCCGCATGGCAATCAGGTTAAGAATGGCGCAGTCATTTGCGCTCATATTAAAACCAGAGGCCGCAACGACACATTCTTTCATCCACCTAGAAAAGCTCTCATAGGACCGAAACAGGGAATATTCCAATTCGGTCAGGGCAATTTCATGGTCATTAGTGGCAAGATGCCAATGTCTGTCCAATTCCAGTGTTTCTAATTTTTCAGGATTTTTTTTATTTACTTTTATGTTATCTGACATGCCATATCTCTTTGTAATTTTACCCGGTCAACAGGGTATTGAGCTTGAAGAGGAATTTATTATTTGATTGTATATTATATAAGAAAAATGTCACGTGGCCTAATCCTGAATTTTTACGATAATCTGACGGATTTCTGTGATTAGGTCCTTTACGTCTTCTATGGTCACCACAGGATTCATAAATACTAACCGGAGCCAGCGACGGTTCCGGTAGAGTGTGGTGGAGATGAAGAAATTTCCTTGTTCCAGTAAGCGACGACGGATTTCAAGCTGTTGGTCATCATCGTCAGCGGTTCGGAAGCAAAGGATATTGGTTTCCGGCATAATGGCAATTTCAAAACCATCTTGAGCTGTAATATAATTTGCGGCGGCCTTGGCCATATCAACAATATAATCCACATGGTCTTCCAACCCGTTTTCTCCCATAGCCGCTATGGTCATAAACAGGCGCAGGCCCAGACCAGCCTTGGTACATTCCACCGTGCGGGGCATGAAATCAAATCCGGGCTGATCTTTTTTATGGAATAGGTAGCTAGCCTCTTGTGAAAAGGCTTGGTCAAGATGGTGATGTTCTCTGACCAGAACGGCAGCACAGACATTTGGGGTTCGAAGCATTTTATGAGCATCCCAAATAATAGAATCCGCTTGTGCGATACCCTCCACTAGATATTTATATTTTCGGGATACTAACGCGCCGCCGCCATGGGCTGCATCCACATGGAACCAGATTTTGTAATCCCGACAAACTTGAGAAATTTCAGGTAACGGGTCATACAGTCCCGCCGCAGTTCCACAGGCATTGGCAACAATGGTAATGACTCTTTTGCCAGATTCTTTCAGGCGTTCTATCAACGCGGGAATTTCAGCAGGCAGGACCCGGCCATCTTTATCCGCAGGCAGGGTGATGCAGTTTTTCTCGCCAAAGCCCAATATGGCCACGGATCGTTTCATGGAATAATGGGATTGTTCCGGCACCAATATGACAAGGTTTCCGGGATTGCCTTCTGTCCAGAAATCCGGGACCATGGCACTTCGGGCGGCCAGAAGAGCCGTAAGGTTGGCCAATGAACCACCGTGGGTCAATACCCCGGCTCCATGATCAGAATTTGGGTCAAGCTGTTGCTCACTTGGGACGGTTTTCCAACCAACTTTTTTAAGCATCCAGTTGATCATGAAATATTCTATAGCGGCCGCAGAGGGGCCCATTTCATAAATGGCCATGGGGTTATTGGTTGTTGCATCAATGAACGCGCCCAAGGCCCCTGTGGGATGTGATGTGGACACCTGATGGGCCAAATATCCCGGATGATGCAGGCGTGTACTATCCTCAAGGTAGTCGGATAAGAATTTTTCCAGACTTTCGCCGCTTAAATTACCTTCTGTGATCAATCGGCCAAGGTCGAGCTTATCTATGATCTGTTCGCAGGGGGTTTGATGGATGACCGGTGCCGCTTTTATTTTGGACCGTTCCATATAATCATTAAGGACTTTGCTAACAATCGCACTATCTGTCAGGAAATTTTCAGTATGTTTTCTCATGACTGTCCTTATATCAGATGGGTAATGGCCATACTATAATCTTTTCCGGACCTTAATGTTCCGGCGTTTCATCATGGCGGTATGGTGCCTACATGTATGACCTAGGTGGGCTGTGGTCGGAATTTTTCGAGGGGGAGGTCAAGTTCCACCACGTTGGAGGGGCGGCTGTTCTGTCCCGATTTGCTATAGGCCCGGATGTAATAGCTGTATTTAAGTCCGCCTAGTACGGATTTGTCATCAAATTTCCCACCCTTTTTGGCTTGGATGATTTTGACTTTGCCATCGTCTTCCGCCCGGTAAAGGTCGTATCCGGAAATATTTCCAGATGCTCTGTCCCATTTTAATTTCACGACACCATTGATATATTCAGCGCGCAATGGTTCGTCGTTTTGCCAATTAGGCGGGGTGTCGTCGGCCTCATATTCCGGGGCCTGATCATATCCTTTAGGCCAAAGGAAGCAGGTGACTTCGGCAAATTTCTCATCAAGCTGTTTGCAGACATTACAATAGATGCAGCGGACAATGTCTTCTTCCCGGCCCAGAGATACTTTTTTTGGCCAATTTGGGTCCGCAAGAAGCTGCCGTGCCATACCAATCATATCCGCTTTGTTGTCGGCTAATAATTGTTCGGCATCATCAGGGTCATTAATTTTCCCTACGGAAATTACCGGGATGTTATAGCCCTTGCTATTGAGTGTTTCCTTGATCGTAGCGGCATATTGGATATGAGGCATTTTAGGAAATGAGGCTCCCGGCATGCAACGTTCGCCGGAATATCCGGTATAGGGGTAGGGGGGGAGGCCTTCCTGTTTTATGGCATCCTCAAATTTACCACCTACGGAAAGGGAAATATAATCCACGCCAAGCTGCGCCATACGCAGGGCGATCAGACGACTGTCTTCTATGGTATAGCCACCTTTGATCATCTCATCGGCTAGAAAACGTACCCCAACGGGAAAATCATCCCCTACTTTGGATCTGATTTGCGCCATAACATCGCCAAACATTCTGAGGCGACCTTCTAATGTGCGGCCATCATACCGATCCCGGCGGCGATTATGGCGTGACAGAAAAGAGGAAAGGGTATAGGCATGGGCAGAATGGATTTCTATGCCATCATATCCGGCTTCTTTGGCACGGGCCGCAGCGTCGCCGAAGTCATGGATAATAGAGGTAATATCGTCCTCGGATAGCATGTCGATGGTTTGACGCCAGCCGGAACGGGCGACTTTCATGAAATGGATGATCTGGGGAATGACTTTGGAATTGCTGGTGTCATGGATGGCTTTAGTCAGTTTTTTATGACCTTCGATAAATTTATCATCGGATATGCGCAATAAAGGTCCGGATTTTGATTGATGGATAGCCATGGCCTCGACAATGATAAGGCCAACATTGCCTTTGGCATAACTGACATACCGGTCGATGATAGCTTGATTTACAAAACCATCTTCGCCCGATAAGCGGGTGACCATAGCCGGAACGACGGTCCTGTTGGGGACTGTCATGCCATTAATTGCAATAGGTTTAAGAATATGTTGGCGCATTTTTTATCCAATTTTTCTTCAGCTTATCATATATAGTTTAAGCTTAAAAGAAAATATTTAATATATTAAACAAGGCTCGTGGTCAGGGAATGTTATTCTTCTAGGAGGTGATTTTGAAGCTAGAATAACTTAAAAAACTTGATATATAACATTTTATTCTATGCTTAAAAGATTACCCTCACCCTCATTTAAATAGCATTGAAATACTATTGAGGAACAGAGGAAGGGTGATAGGGGTAGAAATGAAAAAGAAAGATGTGAATAATGAGGATTATAAGCAGTTAAGACTTTGGGTACGGATGCTTGCCAGTTCAACGCGGATTTCACAGGTTTTGAACAAGCGCATGAAGGAGAATACGCCGCTGACTCTGGCAAAATTTGATGTTTTGGTGGCCATTGATCGTACGCCCGCCGGGGTCATTACCATGAGCGAACTGTCGCGGATGCTTTTGGTCTCAAATGCGAATACTACGGGTATGGTCAGCCGTTTAATGAAAGATGGCTTTGTGGGAAAATGGGCTTTACCAACGGATAGACGCGTTTATAGCGTGGCCATGACCCGCAAAGGCCGAAAGGTCCTAAAGCATGCCATCGTCATTCATAAGGGCTGGGTGGATGAGTTGTTGGGCAACATTGCTGAAAATGAATTTGATGGTTTGATTACTTTGTTCAGCGGACTAAAAAAAGATCTTTCTACAATTAAGGCTTAGTATCATAGAGTTCTGAGTTTAGGTAAGATCTTCCCATAACTCTTTTACCTTGTCAAAGAAACCGGATGATTCTGGGCTGACTTCGTCTCCACACTCATCGGCAAAGGCCCGAAGCAATTCTTTTTGTCTCTTGGTCATATTTACCGGTGTTTCAACGGATGTCTGAATGACCATATCACCAAATTGTTGGGAATGAAGTACAGGCATACCTTTGCCCCGCAGACGATATTGCTTCCCGGTTTGGTTGCCAGCATTGATTTTCAGTTTGGCTTTTTTACCATTAACGGTGGGGACATTGATGTCGCCACCTAAAGCCGCTGTGGTCAGAGCAATGGGAATGTTGCAGAAAATGGTCGAACCGTCCCGTTGGAAAATCGGATGATATTCTATGGAAATAAAAATATAGAGGTCGCCGCTCGGGCCGTTTCTTGAGCCGCCTTCGCCCTGAAGCCGAATACGAGTGCCATCTTCTACACCAGCTGGAATTTTAACGGAAAGAGATTTGTTTTTCTGTTTGTGACCGCTGCCATGGCATTCACCACAAGGGCTGGAAATGACTTGTCCTTGTCCCTGACATCTGGGGCAGGTACGT
>JAESRB010000019.1 GCA_016764855.1 Emcibacter sp. | reverse complement strand
TTTCGTCTCTCAGGGCGAGCTTAAATTTTGAGCATCTTTGGTGGAAATGACAATCTGTTTACCAAGTTGCTGGGCAAGGTTATTGAGGGCCAATTCCATGGGTTGGGCTTTAATGCTCACCTCAACGGCCTTGCTATTTATTGTTTGTGCAACAGCAGCAGTCCCTGTAAAGGCTGTGGCTAATGCAATAAGACTAACGTAATTTAAGACGGTTTTTTTTATTTTATTCATCTATTCTCTCCCTCTAAACAAGATTTGTTATAAGAAGGCTAGTCACTTCATTATGACAATCTGATCTTTCGATCCGACTTGGCCCTCATAAAGGTAAAGAGTGTTTGTCATTCACAAAATGGATATGTTTTTTTTAATAAAAAAACTTAGTATCCATTTTTGTCTTAATACCACTCTATATTAATAAAGGCATTTGGTATTTTTTAAAAAACCTGACATAGGGTGTGTTTTTATGACACAGAAAGACGACATTAAATATATAGAGAAAAAGCTCGGCAATGCATTCCAACGTTATGCACCGAAGCTTTTAAGCTTCTTGACGTTTCGTTTAAAAAACAAAGCCGATGCGCAAGACCTGACCCAGGAAACCTATGTGCGTCTCATGCGGGTCAAGAGAAAAGACCTCATTCGTCATCCCGATGCGTATTTGTTTAAGATTGCCGATAATCTCGCCAATGAATTTCTCATAAAACAAAATAAAAGTCCGTTATCAATAGACCTTGAAACCGCCATTGAAAGAGGTAAGGATAGCGATAGCAACGCTTCGGTAAGAGCCACAGAAGCACATCTTGCCGTACTACAATTGGAAAAAGCACTGCATAAGATTTCACCCCTTTACAGATCGGTTCTTCTCTTGAGAAAACGTGACGGCCTCAGCCATAAAGAAATTGCACAAGTATTGGAAATTTCTCCCAATACTGTCCATGTATACCTCACACGCGCACTCCTTTATTGTCGTGCAGAATTGACGGAGTAAAAAAGATGAAAATTAAGAAACTTCGCAATGAACAAATCGTCGAAGAGGCCTGTGAATGGGCCGTAAAACTGGATTCTGCTTGCTTGACCGAACAGGATAAAAAATCACTAGCCCTGTGGTTATCAGAATCCCCGGTTCACGTGGATGAATTGCTTCTATCTGCTGCAATCATTACCGGACTGGGCGAAGTTGATGCGGATAAGAATATCTCAATCGAAAAACTTCTTAAGGAGAATGCCCCGGAAGTGGTGACTTTGTTCAGAGCGCAAACAAAAACCAAGCCCGTTGAGCAGAATGGGACATCAAAAGAAAAGACAGCCCGCATTCGGCGATATTTTTCGGCAATTGCAGCCACTTTTGTTCTTGCAATTATGGCCACATTTTATCTTTTTGTCATTGCGCCCAATGGACAAGATCACGTTTCTTTTGCCACTAAAACCGGGGAACAACGCAGCCTTACAATGACCGATGGCTCCATTATCCATGTTAATACTGAATCAGAAATCCGCATCAGATATAGCAAAAACGAACGTCATGTAGAGCTTTTAAGTGGTGAGGCTATTTTTGAAGTTGCCCACGATACATCCCGCCCTTTCCGGGTTTATACCGGGACCGCCATGACTCAAGCGGTGGGAACCATATTTAATGTGCGCCATATGAGCGGCATAACAAAAGTTGCCGTCATCGAAGGCACCGTCGTTGTCCGTCCCGAAGATAGCCGCAATAGTCACCAAAGCACAATAGATGTAACAGATGTTCCTAAAAAAATATTCCTTCATGTGGGGGAGCAGGCCTCCATTACTCAGGATAGTAATATCATCCTCATGGCCACTACCAATATTCAGGCAATTTCCTCATGGAGGATGCGGAAGCTCATTTTTAAATCAGATACACTGGCTGATATTGCCATTGAATTTAACAGGTATAATCAGGAACAAATATTCGTAGATGACCAAGCTATCTCAGGCCTAAGGTTCTCTGGCGTCTTTAATGCAGATGACCCTCATTCCTTCATAAAAATATTTAGAAACGTCACATGTGATACATATTGACCGATCCATAAAAAATGAATTTCACCTTCAGGCACCGACCGCCATTAAGAAACGAAGCCCACTCACTGTCACGATGGAATGAACCGCAGCTTCGAACCAGAAAACACTACACCAAAAATACACTATAATGATTACCGGAACAGAACATAAGCACAATAAAACACCCCAATAAACATCTGGTTTCATTCAACGTTAGAAAGAACTATAATACGCCATAAATGGTCATAAATATAACAATCGGGACGGATTCTAGTGAAAATGAGATTGGTATTTCTCACTTTTTTTCTGTTTGCTTTTCTTCATTTCACCGCATCCGGTGAAGAAACAAACTGGACCGAAAAAAAGTTAGGCAAAGTGATTGTCAAAGCAGATAAAGCTGCCCGCAAGCAAAGATGGCCCCGCGCCATTAAATATGGGGAACAGATGCTTCTGGGAAGTGCCGCTCTGGATCAAAAAAACGATGCCCGATATATCAATTTGTTAAAAAATCTGAACCAATATTATGATCAGGCAAAACGCCTAGGAACCGTTGCTCTCCGCGTCAAAGAGGCGTATATTCTGTCTAAAGAATACCTAAGCTCAAATCATGAAACAACCCGGATAAGCCGTAATTTATATTATAAATATCTGGTTTCCCAAAAATCCTATAGCACTGCTCTCCCTCTTGTTTTAGAGAATATTTCGCTCATGGGTAAAACGCGAGATGAAGAGATAAAAAAACTACATTATTTAAAACAGCTTTATTCACTTTACAGGCTAACTGGGCAGCTCGAAAAGGAAGAGAAAGCCCTTCTTCATTTTCTTAAATTAGACAAACGGATCTTTGAAAGTTCCGATAATGACAACATCAAAATAATCATTAATTTGGCTAATAATTATTGTCAGCAAAAGAAATTTGATGAATTTAATACACTTATGAAAACCTACAATTTAAAATACGAATGTTAAAAATATCACCAGATTTTATCCGGTTTTAAAGCAGCGAAAATCAAAGATTGTTGAAATGTATTTTCGGCCGGACTTATTTCTTCCATTGTGTTTTTCCCAACTTCAAATATGGATAACCCTCGTTCAGACAAGCCATTGGGCAAAAATCGAAATAAGCCATTTATACCCGAAAACCCTCCATCTCTAGTCAATATAGAGGAGATGTTTTCCGGATTTTTTGCTTGATTTCGCAACATGGAAGCAATCAAAAACGCGTCATAACCCAATTCCACAATTCGCGCCGGAATATGCCCCATATGATCTCGGAACGCCTCCTGAAAGCGCCCCCCACTATGATGTGAAGGAGAGGAAAACCACCCCTGTCGTAACGAGGGCTCTCGAGCTAAAACAGGATCATCCCACAATCCAGTCCCCAATAAACGAACGACCTGTGGGTCAATATCAAAATGGGTCAAGAATGAAACCAGCGATATCAACAGGCTGCCGCCTTCTGGTATGAACACCGCGTCCCCCTCCTCCCCCACATCTGAATTGGCCAACTCCCTTGCCGCATTTTCCAACTGCTCGAATTGGGCCGAATAATAAATTATCTGGATAATCTCCCCGCCATATTTGGCAACGGCGGCCCGGAAACTATCCTCCATCTGCCTACCATAACGGCCTTCCGGGATCAGGGCTGCAAAACGCACAATATCTTGTTCCATAGCAAAGGCCACAACCCGGTCCACCTGTTGTTCCGGTGAGAAATTTAATAAATAAACCCCCTGTCCCACAACATGACGATTGGCAGAAAAACCAATGAGCGGTATAGCAGCCCTTCGTGACACGGTAGAGGCCGCGACGATGGTATAATCAAAAACCGGGCCAAGAATAACATCTGCGCCACGCAATATCACATCATCTGCCGCGGCTGCCGCGCCCTCTTTTGTTCCCTTACTATCTGCAACCAACAAAATAATATTCTTATCATTAACGTCAAAAAGAGCCAAAATAATCGCATCGAGAAAATCTTGCCCCATGGTAGAAAATGCCCCACTCAACGGCAATAGCACACCGACATAAAAGCGGTTTTCATCAGTTTTTGACGTATAAGAAGGATTTTTACTGGCACCAGACATAAAAGCGGCATTTGTTCCGGCAATCTGTCCATCAGAGACCGAAGGACTTACAGGAGACTGGCTCATTGTAAGACGGACACTGGCCGAACGAGGCGCAATTCCTTGCCTGACCACGGGTACTGGCTCCCCAATTTCGGCATTTTCTTGCGCCATGACCCCAAGGTCATTCACGAAGAAGATCATCAATATAAATACCCCACAGCCAATCATCCGGCGCCATGAATGCCCCCAACTAAAGTCCAAGAAATGATTGAAAAAGATCATCAACTTCACACTTCTAAACCGCCCGAAATACCTGTTTCCAGAGGCGTATATTTTCCTTATTAAGGGAAGCGACAGTTCCTTAGCCTACTGTGCCTCTTCTATATCGCGAAGGCTACGTAACAAACCTAGGTTCCTCCAAGCCTTCTCATGGAACCAATATGATTTTTCCATAGCCTGTGTTAGAAAGCTTTCCGCCTTGAAGTAATCCCCTTTTAGAAAAGCGACATAGCCCACATTATTCAGCCCGTTGGCCGGAACATCCTGTGCCGATAGGGACATGGCCTGACGGTAGTGACCGGCCGTGGCCAGTGCCAGTTGCAAATTCAAACTAACGGTTTTGTTTTCCGGGTCCAATTGGATTGCCTTAAACAAGTCCGCGATAGCACTGTCCGTCCGTTTCTGTAACAGACGGGAAAACCCTCGATTGTTATATAAAATCGCTGAATTCTTCTGTAAGGCAATTGCTCGACTATAACTGATTTCCGATTTGTCCCAATCCTGACGACCATCATAATAATACCCCAGACCATTCCAGACCCGCCATAAGTCCGCATCCACGGCGATGGCCTCTTTCAGGACAACAACCGCTGCCTCTGGCTTGCCAGTCGTAAGCAGGGCCAAGCCGTAGCCTTGTAAGGCTTGAGCCTTTATATCCGCCTCCCCTACAAGCCGCTTGAAAGACACTAAAGCCAAATCCATATTACCTTTAAGGAATTGCATTTCAGCCAGCAGAAGTCTCGCCCGCACATTTTGCGGATAGGCCAGGAAAACCTTTTCAAGCAGACGTTTCACCTCTTCATATTTTTTATGACGAAGCGCCTGTTCCGCAATATCCAAGTAACGATCAGCATGGACCAAAGAAACGGTATCCTTAACCGGTGCCATCACCATTGGCCGAACAGATGTACATGCCCCCAGAAAACTAACAAACACCACCACAACTAAAATAATACGCCATTTTTCTCTCTGCATTGTCATTGTTTCCTTCTATATTTTTTGATTAGTTTGGCATCATAAGCCAGAAGATCGCCCCCAATTTCCAATCGTATATCCGCTGTCTGAACCTGTACTTCTTCTATAAAAATTGCGATAGGAATCTGTGATACTAACTGCCGCACATCTTCTTCCCAACCGGGCAGATAATAGATCCGTGACGTCATATGTGAATAATGATCGGCATTTGTCAGACGCTGGACAGGAATACCCTGTGTCGTCATGAATTTTTTCAGGCGTGCCGCCATACCTCTGCGACCTGCGCCATTGGATATCTCCACCTGCGGCATTGCCCGAACAACAGATTCCTTTACCCATGGCCGGGATATATAAGCGACCTTTACTTCTGCACTCATATTGGCCTTTGCACTCACATTTTCGGGGCTTTGGACTGCTTCTGATGTATGTTTTGCGGCACCTGAAATATAGTCCGCATAATTTTCCTGTTGTTCCGTGAAGTTGAGCTGATACCCAACACCCCGCTTTGGCGCGATCATATGCTCGGCCCCGCCACGTTCCTCAGTCAATTGCGTATTAAGCATCTGAATTTTTGACGTCACTTTCACTACAGCATATTGACGGTTTTTTACCGAAACCTGTTTCACCATTTTCCCCGATTTTTCTACTCTATTTCCATCTGTCTCTTCATTCACTGACACTGACCGCCATTCTACTGGAGGCATTGGGACCACCTGCGCCATCTGGATCTCAAGTTTTTTCTCCGCAATCATCAGGTTATGCTGAATATGAATGTCCGAGGGGTCAATGCGGTAAGCTTTACGGAAATAATCCACCGCAATCATCGGTTTATTCTGTAACAGATGTGAATATCCCAGATTATTTAACGTGGAACCGGACAGCGGGTCCATTTGTAACGCCCGGTAATAATAATTTTGAGCCAAATCATATCGCCGGAGGTTATCATAGACACTGCCCAGACCATTTAAGGTTCGAATGGCATAAGGGTCCTGACCATAAGCGGCTTTAAAAAACCTCAAAGCCCGGATCATATCATTATTCTTGAACGCTGTTTTACCCTGTTTATAGAGATGATCAGCTGTCATATTCTGGTCTATATCGGGGGTCGGGTTTATACCCTTTACGTCTATATAAGAGGCCTGACAGCCTGTCAGAACGCAGACCATCCCACCTAATAATATTTTATATGTCCCATACGTTTTTTTCATATTAAGTCCTTTCCATCAGGAAGCTCCACCAACCTGTAGCAATGGCGTAATATTCCGTATTATATTAATAATACCGGGCAGCATGATCACTGTGATCATCGTCGGCAAAATAAATGCCACAAGAGGAATAGATAACAACACCGGCAACATATGGGCTTTTTCTTCGGCTTTTTGCGTACGTTTCAAACGCAATTCACTTGAATAAACCCGCAAAGATCCTGATATGCTGGACCCCAGCCTTTCGGTTTGGATCAGTAAAGTTACTAAAGACTGAACTTCTTGTACGCCGGTCCGGTCCGCCAGATTACGCAGCGCATCTTCCCGGCTCCTACCGGCCCGTAATTCTAGCGCCACCATGGCCAATTCGGATGATAATACCGGATGAGCCTTGCCAATCTGAATACCAACACGGGTAATCGCCGCATCTAGACCAAGTCCGGCCTCAACACAAACAACGAATAAATCCAACGTATCGGGAAAGCTGTCCAGTATCTGTCTCTGCCGGATAAAAACCTGATAACGAACCCAATAGAATGGTAAATACATGCCGATTAAGCCCAGCATAAAAACCAGATATGTCAGGGTGCCGACTTCCACACTACGGGATAAGAACGGTGAAATAAGCAGAAAAATCATGGGCAGTCCGATGGCCAGAAGGATCCGCAAAATATAATAGATCTGCCCGGCGGCGGAATGGGTGTATCCCGCCTGAATCATCCGCAATTTCAACATGGAAATATCTTCTGCATTATTTGGGAAACCGCGTTTTTGTAACCGGGACATAAAATCATTCCAGAAAAAACTTTGGTGATCCTCCATAAGAGAAAAACTATCCGTATGGGACGTATGTTGTCTGGACAAAGGGTCCAGTCGTTTTTTCAACGACGGCTTGTTATCCAACAAATTTGCAAGGGTTAAAATAATCATCGCTGTTACCAAAAACACAATGACCAACACCAACACGTCACCATTTTTCAGAATTATATCAGAGACTTCTTCAAACCATTCTTTAAACATTCCCTTATCTCCTTATCAATACCGGAAATTAACCAGACGGTACATGATATAATTGCCAATCAAGAACATCCCGATGACAATACTGATAACCTTGATAAACAGTGGGTCATCAACCACATCCCCGTAATAATCTGGGCTGGATAACATCAGACCAAAAATAGTCATCACAGGCAGCACCGCCAACAGAACAGCGGAGATCCGGCCCTCGGACGATAACGCCTTAACCTTGCGTTTCAGGCTATATCTATCCCGGATTATTTTTGATAAATTTTCAAGAATTTCTGCCAGATTACCACCAGTTTCATACTGTATACTGATAGAGACAACCATGAACTCAAAGTCCGCAAGGTCGACCCGATCCGACATATTCTCCAGAGCCTCCTGAATATCCAGGCCATAGGTCATTTCATCGACCGCCAATCCAAATTCCGTGCCAATAGGGTCCGGCATTTCCAACGTCACAAGTTCCATTGCAGCATTAATGGGATGCCCGGCCTTTAAACTGCGAACGATCACATCAATGGCATTGGGCAGTTGTTCATTAAACAACGCCTTGCGCTTGTCCCGGCACCGTTGCAAGAACAAAGCCGGACCACCAAAACCAATCAGAAAAGACCCCACCAAAATAACCGGCGTGACCGATATAAAATTAATCAGGCTCTTAATGGGCAAGAAATTAAATAATGTAATGAAAACCGCCACCGTTAGTGCAATCATCAATGCCATTACATTACGGGTTTTTGACTCAAACCCGGACTGTGTGATCAGCCTGTCCAACCAACTATATATCTGTCCGATTCCTCCAATGGCCATAAGCCATGCAGAAGGCGTTTGCCGGCGCAGAGTTTCATACACCTTTAAACTGTCCTTTTGCTTTGAGAGCAGTAATAAACGGCGGTTTATGGCTTTTCGCTGGGCATTACCTCCAAACACAACGTAGTAAATCACCTCAACGACCAAAAGAGTTGCCAGAAAAACGGCGCCATAAAACAAAATCAAACTATTCACAACCATGGCTCAACTCCCCTTGTCACTGGCTTGTTTAAAGGTACGGTTCGGGTCAAATATATCCTGTGGATACGTCAAACCCCGGGCGGCAAATTCCTCGACAAACCGGGGGCGAATGCCCGTTGCGACCAAATGACCAATGACATTCCCCTTATCATCCGTTGCCTGTCGTTTAAATCTGAATATATCCTGAAGCGTAATGATGTCCCCTTCCATGCCCGTAATCTCGCTTAGGGTCATCAACCGCCGCCGCCCATCCGCCAATCGTTGAACTTGAATGACCACATTAATGGCCGAAGCAATCTGATTGCGCACGGAAATCTGAGTGATATCCATATTATTCATGCAGACCATCTGCTCAATACGGGACAGCGCATCACGGCAACTATTGGCATGAACCGTTGTCATAGACCCCTCATGCCCCGTGTTCATGGCCTGAAGCATATCAAAAGCTTCCCCCCCGCGGACTTCGCCAATGATAATCCGGTCAGGCCGCATACGTAAGGCATTTTTGACCAAATCCCGCTGGGTAACCTCGCCTTTACATTCAATATTCTCCGGCCGCGTTTCAAGGCGTCCCACATGTTCCTGCTGCAATTGAAGTTCCGCTGAATCCTCGATGGTGATAATGCGTTCTTTTTCATCTATTGAGGCCGACATGGCATTAAGTAATGTCGTCTTACCACTACCCGTTCCGCCGGAAATCACAATATTTCGGCGACTTCTGACCACATTCTGCAACAAGATAACCACTTCTTCGGGAATGGTATCCAGCTCTATCAATTTAGCCATATCAATGGGAATAATCGAAAATTTCCGAATTGACAGCAGAGCACCATCAACAGCTAACGGGGGAATGATGGCGTTAACACGTGAACCATCCTCCAAGCGGGCATCGACCATCGGCATGGATTCATCAACACGACGCCCAACCTTGGCAACAATTTTATTGATAATCCGGGTCAGATGACGATCATCCTTAAACCGCACGTGGGTCTTCTCCAACAGCCCCCCCCGTTCAACGAATACCTGTTTATAGCCGTTGACTAGAATATCCGTCACCGTATTGTCCTTCAACAGGGGTTCAAGCGGCCCGAGTCCCAACAATTCATCCTGAATATCCTTAATCAGTTGATTTCGTTCATCGCTATTCAGAACTTTTTTCTCCTGAATAAGTAGATCACGGATAATTTCAGAAACTTCTGCCTTCAGGATTTCTTTCGGCATTTTATCCAGAGCAGACAGATTGATCATATCCAACAAACGGCCATGCAACATGACCTTAAGCTCAATATATTCCGGACTGAAAAAATCAGACGTCGTATCCGAAACCGTGCCCTGACCAGACTCATTAACAGGAAAAGAGCTATTGCTATTCCCAAGATTTTTTGATTTTTTATTATTTCTTTGTAAAAACATGACGCAATCCTATTCGTTCCATGAAAGAGGGTGAGGCCTCTGCCAAATAGCTCTTAATATCCACATCCGTTAATTCACCGACCACCTCACTTATCAAATCACGAATGCTCTTATCCACCTTTGATTTTGAAACAATATTCATCAGCGGAACCCCCTTATTTTCCGCATTACAAACCAGTTTGTAATCATTGGGTATTTTGTGATCAATCCGGCGCTCCAGCACCTCTTCAACACTATGGATGCTGAATACCTTCTCTGATTTATTTGTAAAACGGTTGATGACCACTTTCACCGGAATATCCCCAAGGCCCTGATCCTGCAAGGCATCCAACTGCCGTTTAGCCTGACTTATTGCGGATATGCTGATCTCTGTCACCAGAATGATCATATCCGAGTTCTCAAGAATTTTGGCGGACCAGGGCGTCCAAACACCCGGCATATCTACAATTGTAAATTTATGCTCCTGACGTAATATTCTAAGTATACGCAAAATTATATCATCGGATATAACGTCCATAGGCACCACATCGCGGGGAATGGTCAGTACATTAAGACCAGTAGTATCATGCTTGTTGAATAATCCCTTCAGCAATGTCCCGTCCATACGGTCTCTTGCGGCCAAAATACCCATCAGACCATCATCATTCTGCATATCCAAATATAATCCGGCGGTCCCGAACTGAATATCCATATCCAGAAGGCTGACATCCATGCCATATTTAGCCAGTTTCGTGGCAAGAAAACAGCCGGACTGCACAGCAAGGGTTGTGGCCCCGACACCACCACCGCCCTTGATAAAAGAAATCACCTTGCCCTTGGCGGTCAGGCCATCATGTCGACCATTTTTTTCACAAGCGCGCTTCATAACCGTCAGAATGTCTGTCTCGGTAAACGGCTGAATCAGAACATCCACGACGCCCATATACATAAGCTCTCTCGTCATATTCAGGGTGACATCACTTGCCGTCACAATCACAGGAATATTAACGAAATCATTCTCCAGAAGAGTTTGCAAATATTGCATATCATCCGGCTGATTTATATTCACTTCCACCAAAAGCACATCCACAGAATCTTTCTGATGAAATTCCTTTGGAACAGATGAGACGCCTTCTATTCGGGTAATTAAACGTTGAAACGAAATGTCCCGACATTTTACCAGAAAATTCTGTTCCGCTTTTCTCGACATGAACTGAGCAGCTAACGAAAGCGGAATTGTGCTATTATCTAAATAGACATCATCTTTTGTTGAGAGATGCACGAGATCCATTATTTACTCCTCAATCACTAAAAATAATTAATTTCTAAAATCTTCCCCGGTTAAAGTTGCCTTTAACTCCGGCATCGTCAGCGTCGCCAACGTCTGCAAGCCGGGAAACAAGAAATTAAACTGCATATTCTCCAACCGAACTGTCACATTAGGGGAAATATCCGAACCATAAGGATTCCCGGAAAATCCAAATCCAATATGATGATATTCAACAACCAGGTTTTCCGCCTGAATTTGCGGATACACACCTTGCATACGGGTTAAAATTTTATCGAAGCCTGCTTGATCAAAGCCATAACCATTACAATTCCCCCCCGATTTACAGATCACCGGTTGCCCCCCATTAATCGCAGAGACCGGAACAGGAAGACCATTTCCCCCAGCTACGATCAAACCGTCATAATCCTGCAAACCAACAGCTACCATGTCAGATACAATAGCCATTCGCACCCCAAGCTCGGTTGCTTTAGCAGCTTTGTTCCAATCAAAAAACAACCGGCCAAAATCCAAAATTCCAAACAGTAGAGCCAAAAACAAACTTGCTACCAATGCAAACTCAACCGCAGTGCCACCTTGTCTATTCTGGAAAAACCTATTCTTCCTGATAGTTTTGATTAGTATATTGTTCCGGTTTTTTATCATATTGACATCCAGACCATATTGGTTGTGGTCACGAATGATAACTGTGGACCGCTATAAACAATCACGCCAAAAAGCATGGTAAAGGGAACTGTCGCGGTCACTGTAATGCTTGGAATATATGCAATTTGCTCATAACGACCTGAAAATTGCCCGAGATTTTCAATACAGGTCACGGTAATACTGATTGATCCCGGATCGGTCCAATATGAGAGAAGATAATCACCCGCGACAGGCGTTCCAACAGAACCGGACAACGCCAAATTTTTAGCGATAACAATATTCTGAGCATTATCAACCGCCCCGCCTGCGGCATCACATGTAACCTCCACCCGCGTTAAATACCGACTGGCATCACGAATGCTTTTACTGGCAGCATGATAGTCCATCATCAACCGGCCAAAGTCCAAAACTACAGCCAAAAATATGATCAACAAAGGTAAAACCATAGCGAATTCCGCAGCGGCAGATCCCTGCGTATTTTTCCGCAATCCCCCTTTGCTATATTGTTCCTTCGTACGTTCCATTTTATTGATCATTCATAAAGTTGTGATACATATTTTACGACTGTTTCTATTGACTGCCCCTCTGCGGTCTCTCCCATAATTTCACCGTAAAGAAAATTATTACCTCCACTTGCCCCCATGGGTTCGGTCAGGAAGATATCGACCCAAGTTTCCACATCAAGGTTAGGTGTTTGTCCTTGAACATTGCTGACAATACAATTCACCACGGCGAGGGAAATAACCCGACGGTCTGGTCCCTCTGCAGGAGTTTGTGTATTACATTGCGGATATGCATTCTCCACAGCGGTAACAACAATATTGCCGCTATCGCTTTCCCATTTATAAACTTCATATCGTGACGGCGGAGGGTCCAGAACCCCGATTCCCAACGCTAGTTTCAGCTGTGCGACAGTCATGGGGCTGTGGTTAACCAGCATATAACTCTCAATATCCCAATTGCCTGTCCCAATACGGGTGGATGAACCCACTGTACAATCCCCATCCCCGCCTGACAGAGGGGAATAGGCGCAATTATCCCGAGGAAATCCCATTGCATCGGCGGAATCCAGGTCTTCCGGTCCCTCATATTTATTGTCGGGTTGGGTCCAACCATTGCCCCCATTAGGGTTATAACTGCATTGCGGGCCAGCCTTGACCATGCCTTTCACAGCATTACCTGCCGGGGCATATTGCGGATCATTATCCAAGCTCCCCGTCGCCCCTTCATAGATATCAAACCGAACATTTAGACCTTGTGCCACCGCTGTGGATTGACCCGGCTTACTACCAATGTTGCCGTCCGTACTGAAACACATAGCAAAGGGATTAACTCGGCCCATGGCATCGCGGATGTCATTGGTGCTGAGGTTATGATTATTAAGCGCCAAAAGGCCAAAATTCCCCGGTGCCCAAGATGAATTAGCCCCCCCAGATTTCAAAATTATACCCCGGCCCTTATACGCCACCGCATCAAATTCTGTCGTCGTCGCCGTTTCTGTGGGGTTACATATCATAATGGGCGGCACGCTACAGATCGCTTCGCCCAGTCCCGCAACCGCGCGGGCCCCAGCAGAGACGTTGGTATTATCCGTGATCAGGGCTGCAAAGGAAAAATTGACCGTACGAGGCGAGACATTGACCTCGATAAAGTCAGCATTCTCGTCGGCATCAGGGTCTGAAAGATCCACCTCGACTCTGGGATTAAGGCCACTCAAAAAAACAATATCTGTTGTTTCAATCACTATATTTATACCGTCCGGGTCATTATCGTTGGCAAAAGACTGCCAGTTATTAACCAATGATCCCATCGCTGCAAACCGGGCGCGCGCAATGGACCCCGATGTTCTATCCAATTGGGTAGCCCCGGCCAATGCCGAGGCATCCGCCGCATGCTGCAACTGTGTCGCCATATTCAAATATCCGCCGATTTCCACAGCAATCGCAATCGCCCCAGCCAATAATGACAGACAGATCACAGTTATCACAGCCATAGCCCCTCGCTGATTCCGGCGCTGTTTCTTAAAGAATTTAGAAAAACTGTATCCTGTCATAATTTACACCTGTTAATTAGACTTTCCTGAGCTTCCTGACTTGCGTAATTTTAATGTTTTAGGCTCAATGACCTTACCTTCACGGTAGCGCTTATGGGCCAATTCCACTCTCTCAGCGGACATATCTGCCATTGCTGGATCCACCTGAGGATCAGGGTTAATGATCTGAACCGCCAGACTCTGCCTTACGGCGTTGCCATGTCCCTGTCCCAGTAGCGACGAGGATGTTTCACAACCCCATAAGCCAAGTCCCGCGATCAAAGTTATCAACATTTGTTTGTTATACATATTTCACCTCATTCAATTATATGACCATATTCGCCTTCAATGCCGCCGGCCTCTTTCGCCTTCATCATGCCAGAGGACGGATGAGAAAATCCGCCATTTGACATGTCGCCTTCCAGCTTGCCCATCAGCAGAAACTCAAAATCATTTGGCGGAATAAAGCCATCCACAGGCGTACGTAGCTGTCCCGCCATCGCTGGCTGCACCAGATGAGGCGTCACGATAATCACCAGTTCCGTTTCATTCTTTTCATAACGGCTGTTACGGAACAACGCCCCGATAATCGGCATATCGCCCAAGATAGGAAATTGCCTGATGGTATCCTGGAAATCACTCTTGATCAGGCCCGCGATAGCAAATGATTGCCCATCCCGAAGCTCCACAGTTGTTTTAGCCCGCCGGGTCGACAGACCTGGAATATTAAAACCGGATATTGTAACCGAAGAATTTCGGTCAATATTACTGACTTCCGGGCTGACCACAAGATTGATCAGACCGTTATCCAGAACCGTTGGCGTAAAGGCCAACGCGATACCAAATTGTTTGAATTCAACCGTGATTGTAACCTGTCCGCCGGCACCGCCTTCACGGGCCACAGGAACCGGAAATTCTCCCCCCGCCAGAAAACTGGCCGTATCACCGGACATAGCAACAAGATTAGGTTCCGCAAGAGTTTTGACCAGTCCCTTCTGCTCCAGATTATCGAATAATACGTTAAAATCCGTATCACCAATACCAAAGCTGACATCACCAACACCAAAGTTCCCGGTATCGACGGTTCCATTCAACACGATATCCCCTGATCCCAGCAAGAAATCACTGCCTATCGCTGTCAGGTTAAATCCCAATTGTTTGATGGTTGTCCGCTGAACTTCCGCAAACCGGACTTCCAAAAGAACTTGCTGGCTACCCGTCACAGACATCAAATTAGTCACCATGCCTGGCGCATATCGTTCCGCCACAGCCAAAGCCTTGGACAAACGTCCACTGCTGCTGACCGCACCACTCAACAAAATCGCACCATTGGCTGGCCTAACTTCTATCTTTTCCCCCGGCATTAATTCATACAGCCGCGCTTTAAGGCCCTCAAGGTCAAGAGAGACAACCAGATCCATCACGGCAATCAAATGTTTTTTCCGCCCATATATGGTCAAGCTTGTCGATCCGGTTTTCTTGCCAATGATATAGATGGATTTATTCGTCAAAGGCAAAATATCTGCCACATCGGGATTGCCAATCATGACATCTTTGAACGGGACATCTAAATTTAGGATTTGTGATTTATCGACGGTTACAACCAACTCGCCGGCATGTTTATCAAAGTCTTTTGCCGTCACAACCATTGTCTGTGCCTGAAGGTCACTCAGTGTGAAACAGGTGATAGCCATGGCCACTAGATAAACAAAAGTCATATGATAGACCACTGCTGTATGGTCGACTAAAGAATGTATTTTAGCCTTAAATTGCCCTTTCATCTCTTTTTCTCCAATTTAATAATTTCAAATTCACGCATTTCCTAGCCCTCCTAAGAAACCACTTGCAACCTGCCCCCTAATCGTTCCGCGTCGTTTCTGGATATAATCGCACGCTGCCCAATGCCAATTTTATGGCCCGTTTTAATCCGGCAGCAAATTCTTAGGCGGCGACTTTCCAATGACATCGAACTCCGTCACCGGTTTAGTCTTTGAAGTTATGGGGCTTGAACTATCCAGACTGCCCAGTGGCCGTTTCGTTTGAGGCATAACTTTCAAGCCAACCTTATTATCTGTGGCCAAACGTATTTTCTTTTCCTTCAAGACCGTATATCTTTGGCTTTCTACGCCCCGCACTACTTTTACCGAAATTGTACTCGCGCTCCTCCGCCGTATGATCCTATGGGTTTTCTTTTTCACAGCTAAAGGGTTATTCAATTCGCTATATTTCAGATCACTAACCCGAATGGTGCGCGCCTCCGTGGCCCCCGTATTAGTAATTTTTCTGAGAGCCAGAGACAAATTGCCCGTCTGCTCTGCCAGCGTCAGTTTTTGTGATTGGCGTGGTGTTGTCTCCAACGTCACCGCCCGCACCACAGAAGGCTCATCTCGTTCTTCACTTGAATTTTGATCAATGCCCAGAACTTTGACATTTTGCAAAAGAATATCGTTGATAAAATCTTTTTTGTCTTTTCCGCTCGGACGGGTCAGCAAGACATCAACCCGGTCACCCGGCATTATAAAACCTGCAACCCCTTTGACATCATTAACCCGGATTGTCGTCGCTCTCATCCCATCAGAAATCATCGTCGACAGACTGACGCGTTCGCCAAAACCAGATACCTTGCTGGTGAACAGCGGTTCATTAATGGCAATTGCTTTAAGGGTGTAACGTTCCTCGGACCCATCACCGAGCAAATTTTCAATAGAATCAAATGTGCCCAGCGGAACATGTCCTGCTGGCCATTTAATGACTTTCAAATGCTCCCTGCGGACCATATTGCCAAAATAGAGCGGCGTCACCGCCACAACGACATCTTTGGTCGGCAACTCTTTTTGTACAATTACAGTTTGTGAATTTTGCGTTAGCCAGTTGCGCGCAGCCAAAACCGCTATCAGCGCCAATAACATCGCGAGGCCAAATACCATGATGTGTCGTATCGTCATATTGAGAACCTTCCAATTGGGGCCCCACCACCACGATGAACTTGTGATCGAAATTCAAGATACCTGTTTCAGACCACAAGAACCCATTTTGACGGTGGGGGCATAAAGCCGGACCACTGCCTGTTAATACCTTACAAGGCTCAACAGTTTGTTGCAGTTGGTGCAGATATACAGGTAGAAGTATTATCCATAGCCGTTCCAATAGCGCCCCCAAGGCCGATGGCTGCAACCGCAATGACGGAGCCAATAATAGCTAAAATCAGAGCATATTCCGCTGCAGCGGCACCTATTTCTGATTTTCTAATTAAGCTGATAAAACGGCTTACTTTTAGATTCTTCATAATCATTCTCCAAATTACATGAACTATTTACACAATGTACTTTCAAGTATTGCCGTAATTCACAAACCTTTGAACAATCGGCAATACACAGGAAAACATGCATAGGCTGTGCCATATTATTAAATATTGATATATTTCAGTCGGTTAAAATTGACCTGTCGAAGACAGATATTTTTCATTTAGGTATTTTTACAAAACTGCAAAGAATTTTGATTATTTTTGTGGGATGACTCTATGGAAAATCCCCCTAGAAATA
>JAESRB010000250.1 GCA_016764855.1 Emcibacter sp. | reverse complement strand
GATCCGGCGTCCTAAGGACCAGAGAGCCACACTAGTTGGTCTCGGTTTGAACAAAATGCACCGTACGCGCGAGTTGGAAGATACTCCATCCGTTCGTGGTATGATCCGTAAGGTTCGCCATATGGTGAAGGTTGAAGAAGTTTAATCCCTTCCCATATGATGATGTCATAGGGATAAGGTTTAGTAAGGTTAAAACGAATGAAACTGAATGAAATTGCCGATAATCCAGGCGCAACAAAGAACCGCAGGCGCATTGGTCGCGGTATTGGTTCCGGTAAAGGCAAAACCGGCGGGCGTGGCGTTAAAGGTCAGAAATCCCGCTCAGGCGTTGCGATCAAAGGCTTTGAAGGCGGTCAGATGCCTATATACCAGCGTCTGCCAAAACGCGGCTTTAACAATATTAACCGGAAAACATTTGTTCCGGTCAATCTTGGTCGTTTGCAGGAAGCTATTGATGCCAAAAAGCTTGATGCCAAGAAAGCGATCACCATTGATCTGCTGCAAGAAGCAGGACTTGTTAACGGTGTGAAGCATGGTGTACGGTTGCTTGCAACAGGTGAATTAAAAGCCAAAATTACAATTGAAGTTTCCGGTGCCTCTGCAGCAGCCATTGCGGCTGTTGAAAAAGCAGGCGGTACAGTTACGGTTACGGCCAAAGCTGAACCGACAGAAGCTTCTGAATAAAACGGACACAGGGATCAAATTAGATGGCATCAGCAGCTGAACAACTCGCAGCAAATCTGAACTTCGGCGCCTTTTCCAAGGCAACTGAGCTGAAGCAACGTATCTGGTTTACCCTGATTGCCCTGATTGCATACCGACTGGGGACATATGTTCCCCTGCCGGGCATTAACCCTGTTGAACTTGCACGTATGTTCGAGCAAAATCAGCAGGGTATTCTTGGTATGATTGATCTGTTTAATGGTGGTGCCATTCAACGGATGAGCGTTTTTGCGCTGGGTATCATGCCTTACATCTCTGCGTCAATTATCATGCAGTTGATGACTTCTATTTCACCAAGCATCGGCCAACTGAAAAAAGAAGGTGAAGCCGGTCGCCAGAAAATCAATCAATATACCCGCTACGGGGCTGTTATCCTTACGATTGTACAGGGATATGCTATTGCCACCAGCCTGCAGTCGGGCGGCATTGCCCTCGAGGGCGGCGGAATGTTCTTCGTCGCGACGACGGTTATTACGTTGGTCGGCGGAACAATGTTGTTGATGTGGATTGGTGAACAAATTACAGCACGCGGTGTGGGTAACGGCATCTCATTGATTATCTTTGCCGGTATCGTTGCACAGTTGCCTTCTGCTATCGTCGGAACACTTGAGTTAAGCTCTAAAGGTCAACTTGGCGGGCCACTGGTGATCGTTGGTTTGATTATCATGGTGATTGCCGTGATTGCCTTTATCGTGTTCATGGAACGGGCTCAGCGTCGGCTGTTGATCCAGTATCCAAAACGGCAAACGGCCACTGGCGCGTCAAAAGGCGAGCAGTCCCATATGCCGCTAAAATTGAATACTGCTGGTGTTATTCCGCCGATCTTTGCTTCGTCTCTGTTGCTGATGCCAATGACCATAGCGGGATTTGCGGCTGAAGGTGGGCCTGAATGGATGACAACAGTTACAACCTTGCTTGGACCTGGTCAGCCGCTATATATGGCTTTCTATGCAGCGGGTATTATATTCTTTTGTTTTTTCTATACGGCTATCCAGTTTAATCCGGAAGAAACTGCGGATAATCTGAAAAAATATGGTGGCTTTATTCCAGGTATTCGTCCAGGCAAAAATACTGCCAACTACCTGGACTTTGTTTTAACAAGGCTGACCGTTGTCGGAGCGACTTATTTGACGCTGGTATGTTTGTTGCCAGAAGTACTTAGAGCAAAATATGCAATCCCGTTTTATTTCGGCGGAACATCTCTATTGATTGTGGTGAGCGTTACTATGGATACGGTTGCGCAAATTCACAGCCACTTGATGGCACATCAATATGAAGGTCTTCTGAAGAAATCTAAAATTCGCGGTAAGGGGAGACGGCGTAGATGATAATAATTTTACTTGGGCCACCTGGTGCCGGAAAAGGCACGCAGGCAACACGGATCATGAATAATAATGGTTTAGTGCAATTGTCAACGGGTGATATGCTTCGGGCGGCTGTTGCTGCTCAGACAGAAGTTGGCAAAAAAGCCAAAGATTTTATGGACTCGGGCAAACTGGTTACCGATGACATTGTGATTGGTATCATTGCGGATCGTATTGAGGAAGATGATTGCAAGAGTGGATTCTTGCTTGATGGTTTCCCTCGTACGGTTGCTCAGGCAGAAGCCTTGGACCAATTGCTGATAAATAAAGGACTGAAACTGGACGCTGTTGTCGAGATGAAGGTCAATGACGAATCTCTTGTTGACCGGATTACCGGCCGCTATACATGTGCGGAATGTAATCAGGGTTATCATGACACTAACCTAAAACCACAAAAGGCTGGCGTGTGTGACAGCTGTGGTTCTACGAATTTCAATCGTCGGTCTGATGATAATCGTGAAACGGTTGTCTCCAGGTTGGCTACTTATCACGCACAAACAGCTCCCTTGCTTCCTTTTTACGAGGCGCAGGGTGTGCTGAAAACTATTGATGGAATGGCTGATATCGATGATGTCACCGTTCAGATAAATGATGTATTGAAGCAGCTGTAAGCATTGGATACAGAAACTTGTTAAAAGTTTTGTCTCTAAGGTTGACTGTAGGTTTTTAATACATATAATCGCGCAACTTCACGGATTGACTCGAGGTTAGTCATGTGAGCTTGTTGTTTATTGAATTTTTAGATCGGGAGAAACGATCGTGGCACGTATTTCTGGCGTGAATATACCCACCGGGAAGAGGGTGGTAATTGCTTTGACCTATATCCATGGGATTGGTCCTGCAGTATCGAAATTAATTTGTGAGAAGGTTGGTATTAAATCCGTAGTACGGGTAAACCAGCTGAGTGATTCGGAAATCATCAGAATTCGCGAAACAATCGATAGTGATTGTATGGTGGAAGGTGATCTTCGTCGCGATACAGCGATGAATATTAAACGTCTCATGGACCTT
>JAESRB010000249.1 GCA_016764855.1 Emcibacter sp. | reverse complement strand
CTTCGGCTCATGCCCTATTACAGCATAGGGCAAGACATTCGTGTTCCTCCTTTCTCATCGTGTTCCAAACATATGCACCCCGGTTAAGTCCGGGTCGAGGCGCACTGTATGTAATATCAGTGCTCCAGACCTGATTGCTGCGGTTGATATTCAGACCTTTGAGTAGATAAGGATAAACCTTGTGCTGTGGATGGCATCTAAGTTTCCATCTGCATGGTACCAAATGAAAAAGCTTCACGGCGTCCCAGAACGTTCCAAAAGGCGCACCAATAATTTATGTGCTACAATATTATTTAAATCAAACTGAGAAATTCAATTGACACGAAACAATTTTGTCTCTCTTTTTAAGGTGAGGATTTTTAGAAGCACCTAAGTATTCAATAGCTGGATTACTTGGAAAAATAAAACCAACGCCTAAAATAGTTTCATCAACGGTTAAAGATAATGAAAGAAGATCAAGATAAGAATAGTCTTTCCCGTATTGGCAGGGGCGACGAAGGTAATATTATTCCCATTGAAGTATTTCGGAGGGACAGAAAAACGCAATCCAGAATTGATATTGTAGAGAAGCTTTATCGCGATCATTGGACTGATCTTTGCAGACGGCTTCGAGGCGTTTATGGTAATGGCCCGCCTGAGCCAGAAGATCTAGCTCAGAATGCTTTTACCAAGTTTATTGATCGTGTGGATCCAGCTAAATTAAAAAACCCTGCAACTTTCCTATTTCGCATTGCAGTGAATGCAGGGCGAGACCGTATCCGGCATTATAATCAGACAAAGCGTCTCATTAATGAACAGTTGAAGCCTCTTGGTGATGGCTTTGTGGAACAAAATACTCCGTCAAACGTGTATGAGGCGAAGGAGCGTTTGTCAGTAACCATGAAGGCCATGAAAGATTTATCCCCTAAACAGCAAGAAATTCTATTTAGGAGCCGTATCAAAGGTGAAACTTTTGAAGAGATCAAGCAAGCAAAAGGATGGAGCAAGGCAGATATTAGTCGGTCGCTTAAATCTGCCTTGAGTATTTTGCAAACATCTATGCGGGCATACGATGATGATGAGAAAAATAAATGACACAAAATATCAATAAATCATTGCAAGAAAATATTGATGATCAGGCTCAGAGCTGGATGGTTCTACTCTATTCAGGAGAGGCGACGGAACAAGATCAGGCTGATTTCCAGAACTGGATGAATGAACCTTCTCATAAGGCATCTTTTGAAATGCTTGATGGTTTGTGGGAGTCTCTGGACATTGTGCCTGATATCGAAATTATCTCTTCGGAGGAGACACGCCAGAACACTAGGTATCTAAGGTCGCGAAAGCTCATGTTTGGCACAATTGGTGCCGTGGCGGCTTCCATACTAATTTTTATTATGATTAATTTTTATGACCCTGTCACAGAAAATCATTATGCAACAAAAACGGGTGAAGTGCGAACAGTTGGTTTGGCGGATGGCTCAAAAGTGACGCTACGAGCAGAAACGTCACTTTTTACGATCATTTCGAAAAATAGACGTACTGTGATTATTGAGCATGGTGGCGCTTATTTTGAAGTTAAGCGAGATGAGGGGCGTTATTTCCGTGTAACAGCAGGTGACGCGGAGATTAGCGTACTTGGTACAGTCTTTGATGTGCTTGAAGGGCCGCAGGATGTTACTGTATCTGTGAACGAAGGAAGTGTCTTGGTTGAAAATAAATTTGAGGCCATTGATGAAAGTTCATCAATGAGGCAGACGGTTCAATTAAAGGCAGGTCAGCAGGTCAAGGCTGGCAAGCAGGGGAGTTTGAGTTCTGTGAAAGCTTTTGACGCGGGAGATGTCCTTGCCTGGAGGAATGGGCGGTTAAGTTATAAATCGGCCAGACTAGAGGATATTGTAGCGGATATTAATCGCTACCGAAAAATTAAAATTTATATAGCTGATGATTCATTGAAAGACTTAAACATAATGTCATCATTCAATGTTGATAATAGTGATCAAATGTTAAGAAGCATCGCGAATACAGAGGACGTTGTTATTACAAGATCATCCGAAAAAATAATAATTTCAAAAAAGAAAAAACAATCATTACAATAGGTTAATATTTTTCTTCTCAAAAATAAAAAAACTTCTGGAACAAAGGCCTTCGCCAATCGTGGGTATTGATGTAGGCGCGTTTTGCACAGGACATAAGCTCATGGCTCCTACGCTGATTAAATGTCCGCGCAATGGGAACTGAAGGATTCTTAAAGAATGAAAAATATAGGGAAGAAAACAAAGCTAACGACTTTTGCTGCGGCATTCATGCTTTCGACGTCAGTGTTGGCATTGAGTAATGCCGTTTATGCTGGAGATCAAACCAGTAGAGTTAATATCAATTCAAAACCGTTGGCGGATGCACTTATTGATATTGCACGTCAAATGGATGTCACCATCACAGCCACTGGTGGTCTAACAGAGGGCAAGTTTTCATCAGGTTTACAAGGCCGTATGACGGTTGATGAAGCCTTGGATGACCTTTTATACAATACAAACCTTTATTTTCGTCTTAATGAAGATGGTAGCTATGCCATTGTTAAAAAATCTGGTTTCCAGAAGGTCGGTTTCACGACTACTGAAGAATATGAATCTGAACTGGGTGTTTATGAAGATGATGAGCGTGCGGATGAGGTCTTTACCCGTCAGCTCGAAGAAGTCGTCGTTACAGCGCAAAAGCGTGCCGAGAGTATACAGGATGTCCCGCTGTCCATTTTGGCCGTGTCAGGAGAAAACCTTCGAAATGCCGGGATTAACACGCCACTCGAACTTGAGAAAGTCGTGTCGAGCTTGCAGGTCAGCAAGGCGTTTGTGGCGGCGGGTCCCACCATTCGCATTCGGGGATTTGGTACTGCGGGTAGTGCGGCAACTGATTCTGAGGTGGCGATCTACCTCGATTCCGTGGTAATACCTCGCCCTGGCGCCATCATTAGTGCGTTTTTGGATGTTAAAAGCGTGGAAGTTCTGAACGGCCCACAGGGGACCCTGTTTGGACGCAACGCGGCTTTGGGTGCTATCTCGATTAGCACCAACGAGCCGTCAATGCGGGAGACGAGCCTGGATCTCACCATGGAGGCTGGACGCTTCGGCACGCAGTCGGGTACGGTTGTCGCTAATATTCCGGTCAGTGATACCTTTGCGTTTCGTGTCGCGCTGAAAGCAAATCACACGAATGGCGAGTTTAGTAATCTGCTTGATAGTACAACCTATGGCAAAAACACGACGTTGGTCGGACGTATATCGGCGAAATGGGATGTTTCGCCGGATATTACTTGGGTTGTGCGCGCGGATGGTACCGATACGGATGGGGACGGCGTGTCCCCGAGCATTGTATATGTAAATTCGGCAAGTCCCGCTCAGTTGGCGGCCGTGAATTCGTTTGTCGTTGGCAATGGTGGTACGCCATTGGTGTTTAATGAAGATCCCTCATACACGGTTAACCTAAATCTCGCCGGTGCTTTTAATCGGGGCGACCAATATGGCGTTTCGAGCGACCTGAATTGGGATGTGTCACCCATTTTGAGCATGCGATTGATCAACAGTTATCGGCGCTGGCGGAACCATCAGGTGACTCAGGACTTGGGCGCGAACTCCCTTGACTTGATCAGGAGCGAGCTGACTCACAGCAGTGCGTCGCAAAGCCATGAAATTCAGCTGATATCCGATAGGGATGCGTTCATGGACGGAAAGATGGGCTTTACCGCAGGCCTCTACTATTTCCATGAGAAATACGCGCTTACGAACCAGTTTAATCTGGGAACACAGTTCTGCTCTGTTATATTTGGCCCAACAGCACCGTTTTTGGTTGCCCCGTGTCAGGCCGGGCCCCAGTATAATGCGGGCAATACGCCTTTTGAACAGGTGACCAACAGTTATGCGGGCTATGTCCAATTCAATTATCAGATACTACCAACACTGGATTTGGACCTCGGGGCTCGTTTGACGTCAGATAAGAAGACCGGCTCTATCCAGCAGATCGTGAACAATCCGATTGCGACCTTTCTGAGTATGACCGTCGAGGGACCTGAGGACCTGTCCTTCCGTACCGGAACCAAGCCTTCGGTTCGGGCCTCTTTGTCATGGCATGCAAGCGACGAGATCATGCTGTTCGCGACATATGCGACCGGTTCCAAGTCGGGCGGTTTCAATTCAAGCCCGTCGCCGCTTAATCTCGGAGCCGACGCGCGTACCTTCGAGACCGAGACCGTCAAAGATATCGAGATCGGGGTGAAATCCTCTTTCTGGGATCGTAAAGCCACCCTGAATATCACGCTGTTTAATACGGCTCTGAGTGACTATCAGGACATTACCTATGACGGCACGGCGTTTGTTACGCGCAATTCGGGCAACGTAAGGTCACGGGGTTTTGACGCTGATGGACGGCTATTTCCGCTTCCCGACGTCACTCTGAGCTTTGGGGTGACATTTTTGGATTCTATTTATACATCCAATCTCACCGCTCCCGGCCTCGAAGGATGCCTTGGTTCGCCTGCGTGCCCCCGGGTCCAGGATCTTACCGGAGAGCGGCTGCAATACGCGCCGCGGTGGAAAGGCAATGTGGGGTTTGAGTGGACGCACGAATTGGATGGCGGATATCGCATTACCGTCGCAGGACGCGAGAACTTTTCGGGAGGCTTTCTGACTGCAAACACCAATAACCCGCAGTCATGGCTGCCCGGATTCGTCACCACCGATCTGCGCGTCAGTTTCCAATCGCCGGACGAAACGTGGCAGCTGGATATTTTTGGTACGAACATCTTCGACAAGCACCATCTGTCCTTGGTCCATGCGCAGCCCTTGGGGATAGCCATGGGGGTTAACGATCCAGTTACGGGAGCAACCCTATTCCGCGGTTATTTGAGCGATCCGGCGCGTTACGGCGTTCGTGTTTCGGCCAAGTTCTGAGCTCATTGTAGTAGGAGGAAATTATCTGATGATAAACTTTATTTTTATGAGAAACTTTATTCTTAGCATGTTCATGTTCATGTTGGTGGTCGCGGTCACAGCGCCGCAGCCTGTTAGATCTGAAATTCTGGACTCAGACGTGCCGGGCATGATTTTCGAGCATAATGTGCCCGTCACTATGACCGATGGGATCGCTTTGCGGGTGAATATCTATCGGCCAGACAAGCCCGGAAAGTTCCCGGTTTTAATGCTGATGGGACCGTATAACAAGGATGTCCATTACAAGGACGCACCCGCATATAGGGAGTCCTGGGCTCGTCTGCTGCGCAAATATCCGGATTTGTGCAAGCAGTCCACCTGTCGCTACATGCGCTGGGAAGCACCTGATCCCGAACGCTTCGTCCCGGATGATTATATTGTCATTCATGCGGACTCCAGGGGGAGCGGTTCTTCGCCGGGCAATTTTCAGCTGTTCTCGACCCGCGAGACCACAGACTTTGTAACGCTGATTGAATGGGCAGCTGATCAGTCCTGGAGCACAGGAAAGGTCGGATTGACCGGCCTGTCTTACTACGGAATCAATCAATGGCGGGTGGCGTCCTATCAACCGAAAGGACTGGCCGCGATCATGCCGTGGGAGGGCGCGTTCGATGAGTATCGTGAACTCGCCCATGTTGGTGGGATACAACAGCCGTGGAATCTTTGGTACAAATATCAGATTATACCTGTCCAAAACGGTAATGCTAATACGCCGCTTCGCGATGCTATAACGGGAGAAAAGCCGACTGGAGATCCGCTCTCGCCTGAGTTGCTGGCGTACAATCGGCAGGCACCAGACGCTCTTTTTAAAGCCCATCCACTGGATGATGCATTTTACCGCGAACGTACGCCCGACGCCAGCCGCATTGTGGTGCCGGTTTTGAACGTGGCCCTATGGGGCAGCTGGAGCGTCGAAGGTTATCCGCTGGTCGCCAGCAAGCAGAAGTGGATGAAGGTTAAGACTGGAGATCACCTCACCGGTTTTTATTCCGATCAAACCATTGCGATGCAAAAGCGGTTCTTCGACCACTTTCTTAAGGGAATCGACAATGGTTGGGAGAAGGAGCCGCCTGTGACGATCGAAGCTCGGCGCCTAGGCGGCGGCGTGCCCGGTGGTGGGCCCGATCGTGCGGAAATATCTTGGCCTTTAGCTGGTACTCAGTGGGATCGCTATTATCTGGACGCGTCGCATGGCTCGATGGGCCGCACCAATGGCGCAGCGGCTGAGAGCAGCTATACGTCGAATAGCGAAGGGCTTACTTTCATGACGACGCCTTTCAAAGATGAGGTTGAGTTTACAGGACCGATCTCGCTCAAGACCTGGGTGCGTTCGGGGACCACTGACATGGATATCTACGGTGTGGTGAGGTTGATCGATCCGCAGGGACGAGATGTGAGCTTTACCGGAGCAGCGGGTCCTGAACCACATGTGGCTGTGACAACGGGCGCGTTGCGTGTCTCTCACCGTGCTTTGGATCCCGAAAGATCGACTGAAAATCAGCCATTTCAATCCCATCGCGCTGTCGAGCCGATGACACCGGGACAGTTGTACGAGGTGGATGTAATTTTCTCACCGACGAGTGTCGTCGTGCCGAAGGGCTATCGGCTTGCTGTTACCCTACGAGACAGGCAGTGGCACTATACCGTTGGATCAAAAATCGTGAAGGCAAATGATTTTTATCTTCCAAGGGGGCCGGAGGATAGTGGTAGGCTCTGGCCGCTAGCAAAACCCGTCGCCGACAACGGTAGTTCTATCACTTACGCAGTTGCGACTGGAAAGGGGCATTCATCTTATTTGAGACTGCCACGTATTCCCACGAAGCGCTGATTGAGGTTCTATTTTTTGTGCAGCCATAGCTAGTCTGACGGATTACCG
>JAESRB010000248.1 GCA_016764855.1 Emcibacter sp. | reverse complement strand
GTAAAAGTCCGTATCATATTTCAAAGTCTGCTGATACATGCTGTGTAGCATGGCATGGCCTGTCCGATCCGCCGCCGCGCAAGTACGCTGTGCCGGATCACCTTCGCCAAATTCAGTGGTCATACCACCAAAAGGCCGCTGATAAATTTTACCGTCTTCTGTGCGGGAGAAAGGAACGCCCATATGTTCCAACTCATAAACCGCATCAGGTGCCTGACGCACCATATATTCAATAGCATCCTGGTCACCGAGCCAATCAGAGCCCTTAACCGTGTCATACATATGCCACTGCCATTTATCCGGCCCCATGTTACCCAGTGACGCGGCAATGCCGCCCTGTGCTGCAACCGTATGGGAACGGGTGGGAAATACTTTTGATATACAGGCTGTTTTCAGACCTGATTCGGCAATACCCATGGCTGCCCGAAGACCGGCACCACCGGCCCCGATCACAATGGCATCATAGACGTGATCAATTATTTCATATGTCTTGCTCATTTATTCAGGCCTTACAATGCAATTTTAAGAACAGAGAATATGGACGCGACCATGATGATGGTGCATCCAAACAATATGGAAAACTGAAGAAAGACTTTCATGCCCTCAGCATGAATATAATCCTCAACAATCGCCTGCAGCCCAAGCCGCAGATGATAAATTCCAATGACAATATACATCAACATCGCAATTGCAGAGACCGGCGATGACATCCATGCCTTGACCGTAAAATAGTCTGCCTGCGTCAACTGCACGATAGAAGCCACAAACCAGATGGTCAGAGGAACCAATGCCACAGCAGCTATCTTCTGCATCCACCAGTGGTGCGTTCCGCTTTTCGCAGAACCCAGACCACGCACTTTACTTATCGGGGTATTCAGATTCATGATAATTCCTTATAGCATACCGTAACCGATGGCCCAGGAAACAGCTGTTAACACAACCGTTCCCAGAAAAACCAGCATATTGGTCCGGGCTGTCGTCTCAACATCAAGGCCCATGCCCATGTCCCAGAACAGATGCCGCACACCGTTACAAAGGTGAAGCATCAATGCCACGGTAAAGCCGAACAAAGCCACCTTGCCAAAAATACTATCCATACAGATTTGAAACTGTGCGTATTCATCTGGTCCCGATGCCAATGAAATCAACCACCATGCCAGAAGTAATGTGCCGCCACCAAGGGCCACACCTGACGCCCGGTGCAATATGGACAATGCCATATGCGGGCCCCATTTATATATCTGGAGATGCGGTGAGGTTGGCCGCTTCAACGTTGCCATCTACTTGTCCCTCTTCGTAAATTATGCGGCATTAAGCTTCCGCATTTGTATAATCACCCAATTCATCCTCGTTCTTAAAACGATTATTCGCCCAGAGCAAGGATTACGTTGAAATAATTTTTACTTATTTCTTTCTGGGACACAACAACCAGACATCAAGATCAAGCAAAACCGCAGGGTCATATTTACCGTCATCCCCCTTATAAGCAAAGCCCTCAGGTGTTTTATCTTTCAAGGCTACCAACCTGCAACGCAAGGCCCCAACGTCATCTCTGCCCGCTATTTCAGCTTTGTCCAGAACCTCCGACCAAGCATAAACAGTATCACCTGCAATACAAGGATTCACATGCCGCCCCGCATTAATCGCCAACAAATTCTGAGCATTGGCCAGCCCGTTAAAGCTCAGCCCTCGCGCCAGAGATATCACATGGCCGCCGTAAACAATCCGTTCCTTCAACCGACCGTCTTTCATGGCATGCAAATTAAAATGTACTTTTGCGGTATTTTGATAAAGACGCGTGGCTAGCATATGGTCCGCCGCCTCTATGGTCATACCGTCCACATGGTCGATCTTCTCACCCACATTATAATCTTCCCAGAAATGCTCAGACCCGGATAGAACTTTGTCAAAATCATCATACCTCAGGTTTTCCGGCACGGTCAGATTCTCCGGTGCAACAACCGCGGGCAAATCTGGAATCACTGTTTCCACTGCCGGACTGGCCGCATCCCGTTTATTGATCATCACCCAACGGACATATTCCAGAACTTCTTCGCCCGTTTGATTGGTGCCATACGTGCGCACATAAACATTTCCCGTGCGGCCATTTGAATTTTCTTTCAGACCAATGACCCTGCTGGTGGCAGTCAGGGTATCACCGGCATAAACAGGGGCCAGAAAACGACAGTCCGCATAGCCGAGATTAGCCACCGCATTAATAGAAATATCCGGCACGGTCTTGCCAAAGACAATATGAAAGACCAAAAGATCATCTACGGGAGAGCGTTTCAGTCCGGATTGTTCCGCAAAATCATCCGAAGACTGCAATGCAAAACGCATTCCGTAGGACGCCGAATAAAGACTAACATCCCCTGTAGTGATGGTCCGGGGAGTCGCATGACGAATCACCTGACCCAAAGAAAAATCTTCGAAATAATTGCCCCTAAAGGTTTTTGTGGATTGCTGTGTCATTCATACCTCCAACTGCTGAATAGCGGCGGCGAGGCTGACCAGACGGCGCGCATTTTCCACATGTAGATTCTCAATCAATTTACCGTCCACAAGAACGACCCCCTTACCTTCGGCCTCCGCCTCGGCAAAGGCCGTAATGATTTTTTCGGAAAATTCCAATTCTGACAAGGACGGCCCGAATGTCTCATTGGCCCCGGCCAGTTGTTTTGGATGGATCAGCGTTTTACCGTCAAAACCGAATTCCAGTCCCTGCACACAACTGGCCCTGAAGCTCTCGTCGTCATCCAGGTCCAGATAAACCCCGTCCAATATATCAACATTTTCCGCCCGCGCCGCCAACATACAAAGCCCCAGGCTGGTCAATACCGGCAACCGCATTACCGTGTGATGAGCATGTAAATCTTTCACCAGATCACTGGTCCCCATGACAAAACACGTCATCTGTTCTGAACTTGCCGCAATTTCCTGCGCCGCCAACATGCCCCGCGGCGTTTCCATCATACACCAGATTTTTGTTTTTTCCGGTGCGTCAAAGCGTTTCATCATCTCTGCGGCTTTATGTACCATATCCGCATTTTCCACCTTGGGCAGCAGGATCGCGTCGGGTCCGGCTTCGCACGCGGCTTTCATATCCGCTTCGCCCCATTCGCTATCCAGACCATTAATGCGAATGATCAATTCCCGATTGCCGTAACCGCCTGCTTTTACCGCCTCGGCAACAAGGCTACGGGCCTGTTCCTTGGCATCGACGGCCACAGCATCCTCAAGGTCCAATATCAAACCATCCGCCGGCAATGACTTTGCCTTTTCCAAGGCCCGAGGGTTGGAACCGGGCATATATAATACACTTCTGCGGGGTTTGATCTGATTACTCATAGGGGTTTTCCTTATCATTCTTGATATATTATTTCATAATCTGCCCAGTGGTTATATATTTTATTGCGTTGCATTGCAATATGCTGCATTGCAATAAAAAAGGCAGACCAATATCTGACCTGCCTTTCTATGTCGCCAAAATCACGTTACCAACCGCAACTACGGTCTTTATTCTGCTCATCCAACCAAACTTTTAAAGGCGCAAAATATCCAATACCGCACTGCCGTCCATTTGGCGGGTTCCGGTGAAAGCTTCCAAGGCATCGGGCCAGGGTTTGCTCGCACCCATTTCCAGCATGGCGTTAAGTTTCTGCCCCACGCCTTTGTTGCCATAAATAGTACAACGGTGCAGAGGACCCTCAAACCCGGCCTGTGCGCAAGCGGCTTTATGGAATTGAAATTGCAGGATATGGGCCAGAAAATACCGCATATAGGGCGTATTTCCCGGAATATGGTATTTTGCCCCCGGATCAAAATCATCGGCAGCGCGCGCAACTGGCGGCTTGATACCCTGATATTTCATACGCAAATCCCACCAGCCCTGATTATAGGTTTCCGGCGTCAATTCCCCACTAAAAACCTGCCAACGCCACTGATCCACCAACAGACCAAAGGGCAGGAACGCCACTTTATCCATTGCCCGGCGCATGAGCAAAGCAATATCCCCCTCCGGCCCCGGCACCTGATCAATCAAACCCAATTTCTGCAGATATTCCGGCGTTATACTCAGCGCTATGGCGTCACCAATGGCCTCATGAAAACCATCATTGGCCCCCGTTTGATGCAAGCTCGTCTGATTTTTATAGGCCCGCTGATAGAAATTATGGCCCAATTCATGATGAATGGTGACAAAGTCTTCTTCCGTGACCTCCGTACACATTTTGATACGCACATCATCCTTATTATCCAAATTCCATGCACTGGCATGACATTGAACCTCCCGGTCACGAGGTTTTGTGATCAGAGAACGCTGCCAGAATGTTTCCGGCAACGGGGCCAGACCAAGAGAGGTAAAAAATTGCTCTCCGGTTTTGACCATCTTCAACGCGTCATAGCCTTTTTCTTCCAGTAATGAGGTCAAATCATAACCAAGGTCCGTTCCCTCTGGTTCCACCAACGACGAAATATTCCCCCAGCTCTGCGCCCACATATTCCCTGTCAGATGAGCGGGTATTGCCCCCTCTGCCGGAGCCACGTCATCCCCGTATTCTTCATTGAGCTTTGCCCGCACATGACAATGCAAGGCATCATACAGCGGCTTTACCTGTTCCCAGAGACGGTCCGTTTCAGCCCGAAAATCATCCGCAGGCATATCATACCCAGCACGCCACATATACCCCACATCGCTATAGCCCAGCTCATGCGCGCCTTTATTAGCGATCTCCACCATCCGGGCATATTTATCTTTCATTACCGGGGAGATGGTGCGCCATGCCTGCCATGCGTTAAGCAACTCATCAGCGTCACGGGACGTTGCCATTACTTTTGACAATTCCCCCAAATTACGCCCCTCCGGTCCCTTGCCTGTGGCATACATACTTTCCAGATCGGCTGAAATCGTCGCCAGCTCCTTATTCTCCGCTGCATTACTCGGGGCGGGCAAAGTGATGCCTAACTTAATCATCTCCATTTTACGGCGCAGGACAGCGTCCAACTGAAGGTCATTAAACTGTTTCGCCTCATTGGCATATTTCACCGCCAAAGCCGTACTATCTGCCCCGACTTTCGCCACCAGCGCACTGGTATCAACCGTCATAAAATTAGCCTGTATCCAATAGGCCTGCGCGACAAAAACACTTTTGTCCGCATAATCTGCTTCTACCTTAGCCACAAAAGTTTTGGCATCTTCTGCATTTACGGCCTTTTTTGTCTGAATTTCCACCTCAGCATTACAACCGGCCAACATCATGGCCATCACTAGCATACCTGTTTTTCTCATGTTATAATTTTCCTTATCCCGCGATTTTATACACTCATGCTTTCACGCCATGATTTACATAAATGAATAGTAAGCTGAGGTTTCCATAAAAATAAAGCCTTTCAGACAAAAAAAGAGGCAGATGCTGAACATCCACCTCTTTTTAAAATTATCTTCTGTTCACCATCAGTAATTCAGAATATTCAATCAGCCCTTTTTCAAATAATCACTACAGAGCTTTTCGGCAATCTGAATCGCATTCAGTGCGGCACCTTTGAGCAGGTTATCGGATACACACCACAGATTAATCCCGTTTTTCACTGTGACATCCCGGCGAATACGGCTGATATATGTGGCAAATTCACCGACACAATCAATCGGCGTAATATAACCACCGTCTTCCCGCTTATCGATGACAAGAATACCGGGGGCCGCGCGCAAGATAGCAAAAACCTCAGCCTCATTCACCGGATTTTCAAATTCGATATTGATGGATTCGGAATGACCAAGGAAAACCGGAACCCGCACACAAGTGGCGGTGACTTTAATATCCGGATCAAGAATTTTGGCGGTCTCGGAAACCATTTTCCATTCTTCCTTAGTATCGCCACTGTCCATAAAGACATCGATATGAGGAATCACATTGAAAGCGATTTGTTTAGGATAAACGACTGGCTCGACCGGATCATTGACAAAAATTGCCCGTGTCTGCGTCCATAATTCATCCATCGCCTCCCGGCCACTACCCGATACGGACTGATAAGTTGAAACAACCACCCGCGTAATCTTAGCATAATCATGCAGCGGCTTCAAAGTCACCATCATCTGTGCTGTGGAACAATTGGGGTTGGCAATGATGTTTTTCTTTGTATAGCCCGCAATCGCCGCGCCGTTTACTTCTGGCACGACCAATGGCACATCAGGATGCATACGAAAATGGGAACTATTGTCAATCACGACACAGCCCTGTGCGCCGATCTTCTCACTCCATTTTGCAGAAACAGACCCACCGGCAGACATCAAGGCAATATCCGTATCTGAGAAATCATAATCATCAAGACATTTTGCCTTCAGGGTTTTATCACCAAAAGTGATTTCCTGCCCCAAAGAACGGCGGGAAGCCAAGGCCACAACCTCAGACGCCGGAAACTGACGTTCCGCCAATATATTCAACATTTC
>JAESRB010000247.1 GCA_016764855.1 Emcibacter sp. | reverse complement strand
GACAAACGCCTGTATAAAACAGAATACGTTCAGTGGTTGTTGTTTTACCCGCATCAATATGGGCCATAATGCCGATATTGCGATAATCTTTTAACGGTGTCGTACGTGCCATTTTTCTATGCCTTTAATCTGCAACTACCAACGGTAATGGGAGAATGCTTTATTCGCATCTGCCATTTTATGCGTATCTTCGCGCTTCTTAACAGAAGCACCCCGATTATTCAGCGCATCAAGCAATTCACCTGCAAGACGCTCTGTCATCGTATTTTCATTACGCTTGCGAGACATATCAATCAACCAGCGAATGGCCAGTGCCTGCGAACGCTCCGCACGAACTTCGATCGGAACCTGATAGGTTGCCCCACCCACACGACGAGACTTAACCTCTACGGCAGGCTTGATGTTGGTCAGAGACTGGTGGAAGACTTCAATAGGGTCTTGACCAGCTTTAGCTTTTACAATTTCAAGAGCACCATATACGATGCGCTCGGCAGTTGACTTCTTACCATCAACCATCAGATTGTTGATAAATTTTGTCAGTACCATATCCCCAAATTTGGGGTCCGGGAGAACTTTACGTTTTTCAGCTGCGTGACGACGCGACATATCTTAATCCTTACTTGGGACGTTTTGTACCATACTTGGAACGACTTTGACGGCGATCTGATACGCCCTGCGTATCCAGAACACCACGCAGTACGTGATAGCGAACACCAGGTAAATCCTTCACACGACCGCCCCGGATAAGCACAACACTATGCTCTTGGAGGTTATGGCCTTCGCCTGGAATATAACTGGTAACTTCAAAGCCATTTGTCAGACGCACACGGGCGACTTTACGAAGGGCAGAGTTAGGCTTTTTCGGTGTTGTCGTATAAACACGTGTACATACACCCCGTTGTTGCGGGCATGCTTCCAAAGCAGGTACTTTATTACGTACCGGTTTGTCTTTACGTGGCTTACGCACCAACTGGTTAATTGTCGGCATCTTAAATCCTTAAGTCTTATCGCAATGCGTACAACAGTGCAGATTTCCTGTTTTTTTTCATAAATAAAAACAACAGAACAAGCCAAGCCTGCCCTGGCCATCCACAAAATCTCTATATTTTCGTTCTCTGAGCTTTTAGGCACAGCGTTTAGACTGTTTTGTCTACCACCTGACCTCAAAGAGTGAGCGCATATTATGTAGGGATATATAAACAGTCAAGCAATATTTTTACTCCTATGACAGAACAGTCACTACACGGCATTATTTATGAAAAAAGGCTGGAAAATCAGCACAAACTGTTCTTCCAGCCCCTATTAATCGGGTAAACACAAAAAAGACCCCCAATGATGGAGGCCTTTCCCGTAAATAAATCTATTAGGCTGATTCTACTGTCTTAACTGAGTCGCCCTTCACAGAATCTAGGATATCCGTTTCCGGTCTACCTTCTGCCAGAATTTTTTCATCCCGGAATTTGGCAATATTACGGTATTCCTGCATCTTAGCACCAGTACCAGCCGGGATCAGACGTCCTACGATCACATTCTCTTTCAGACCAATCAGATGATCAGACTTACCAGCAACCGCCGCCTCGGTGAGAACCCGTGTTGTTTCCTGGAATGAGGCCGCAGAGATGAATGAACGGGTCTGCAGAGAAGCCTTGGTGATCCCCAGCAAGATGGGTTCGCCTTTGGCAGGTAACCTGCCGGCTTTTTCTACTTTCCGATTCTCTTCTTCAAACTCCTCCCGGTCAACCTGCTCCCCAAAGAGGAAGGTAGTTTCACCGGACGATGTGATTTCAACCTTTTGCAGCATCTGCCGCACAATGACTTCGATATGCTTGTCATTGATGCCCACACCCTGCAGACGGTAAACATCCTGCACTTCGTCAACCAGATAGTTGGCCAGAGCCTCAACACCCATGGTTTTCAGAATATCATGAGGTGCCGGGTTACCGTCGATCAGATATTCACCACGACGAATGAAATCACCTTCCTGAACGGAAATATGCTTACCCTTGGCAATCAGATATTCCACTGGTTCCAGATCTTCATCTTTTGGACGAATGCTAATGCGACGTTTGTTTTTATAATCGCGTCCAAATTCAACATAACCATCAATGTCGGCGATAACCGCATGGTCTTTCGGACGACGCGCTTCAAACAATTCCGCAACACGCGGCAGACCACCGGTAATATCCTTGGTCTTGGAGGCTTCCCGTGGAATACGCGCAACCACGTCACCCGCATGAACCTCATCCCCGTCATTAACGGACAGAATAGCCCCCACAGACATGAAGTAACGTGCCTCAGTCCCGTTGGCCAGTTCAATCACCTCATCCTTCTCATCACGAAGCGTAATGCGCGGACGCAGGTCAGTACCTTTTGGCTGTGAACGCCAGTCAATCACGACACGACTGGAAATACCCGTCGCTTCATCCACATTCTCACTAATAGAGACCCCTTCAAGCAGATCCACATAACGGGCAATACCACCACGTTCTGTGATGATCGGCAGGGTATAAGGATCCCATTCCACCAGCTTATCCCCATGAGTCACCGGCTGACCGTCATCTATGATCAAATGTGCGCCAAACGGAACCTTATATTTCACCCGTTCACGACCTTCTTCATCTACGATGATGATTTCCATGTTACGGTTCATGACCACAAGGCGGCCTTTTGAATCTTCTACCACGTTACGGTTCAGAAGTTTGATTTTACCATCATGAGAAGCCTCATGAGTCGACTGTTCGGAAACAGAGGACGCCGTACCACCAATATGGAATGTCCGCATGGTCAGCTGGGTTCCCGGCTCACCAATGGACTGGGCCGCAATAACACCAACAGATTCACCCAGATTAACCGGAATACCCCGCGCCAAATCACGACCATAACATTTACAGCATATTCCGCCGCGTGTGGAACAGGTCAATGCAGAACGCACTTTGACGATGGCAACACCGGCTTTTTCTACAACTTCAACAACTTTTTCATCCAGATGAGTACCGGCTTCCACGATCATGTCGCCACTTACCGGATCATTGATGTCAATCGCTGCACAACGACCCAATATACAGTCGCCCAAACTCACAGTCACATCACCGCCGTCAGCAACTTCCGAAATATCGATACCTTCCAACGTACCGCAATCTTCCTCGACCGTAACACAATCCTGTGACACGTCCACAAGACGACGGGTAAGATACCCGGAGTTCGCAGTTTTCAACGCCGTATCAGCAAGACCTTTACGCGCCCCATGGGTAGAGTTAAAGTATTCGAGGACGCTGAGGCCTTCTTTAAAGTTGGAGATAATTGGTTTTTCAATGATCTCACCAGAAGGTTTGGCCATCAAGCCGCGCATACCAGCCAGCTGTTTCATCTGCGCCGCAGAACCACGGGCACCTGAGTCGGCCATCATATAAATGGAGTTAATGTCCAGCGTCCGGCCATTCTCATCGACACCAGTTTTGGAAATTCCTTCCATCATGGCATCAGCAACCTTGTCCGTACATTGAGACCAAGCATCAACAACTTTGTTGTATTTTTCACCCTGTGTAATCAGACCCTGATTGTACTGAGCCTCAAATTCTTTCACAATGGCTGTTGTTTCAGTAATAAGACCTTCTTTAGCCTCAGGAATGATCATATCATCCTTACCAAAGGAGATACCGGCATTACAGGCTTCCCGGAAACCAAGACGCATGATGCCATCAGCAAACAATACGGTCTTTTTCTGACCTGCATGGCGGTAAACCATGTCAATGATCGTAGAAATATCTTTCTTGGTCAGATTGTGGTTAACCAACTCAAATGGGATATTCGGATGTTTCGGCAAATGGTTTGCCAACATCATACGACCCGCCGTGGTTTCAACACGTGTTGTGATGGGATTAAAGTTCTCATCTACCGTGGTATAGCGGGCAGTAATTTTCGAATGAAGCGTAATAACATCGTTAAACAACGCCTGTTCGATTTCATCCATATCACCAAAAGTCATGCCTTCGCCTGGCTCACCAACTTTATCCAAAGTGATATAATAAAGACCCAGAATAATATCCTGTGACGGCACAATGATTGGCTTACCGTTAGACGGGCTGAGGATGTTGTTACTGGACATCATCAGAACGCGGGCTTCGAGCTGGGCTTCCAAACTTAGCGGTACATGCACCGCCATTTGGTCCCCGTCAAAGTCAGCATTAAACGCCGTACAAACCAAAGGATGAAGCTGAATAGCTTTCCCTTCAATCAATACAGGTTCAAAAGCCTGAATACCAAGCCTATGAAGCGTTGGCGCCCGGTTCAACAGGATCGGATGTTCCCGAATAACCACGTCCAGAACGTCCCATACTTCACGGCGTTCTTTTTCCACAAGCTTTTTAGCCTGCTTGATGGTGGTGGCAATCCCCAGCTTGTCAAGACGTGCATAGATAAATGGCTTGAACAATTCCAGCGCCATCTTCTTGGGCAGACCACATTGATGCAACAACAGCTCTGGTCCCACAACAATCACACTACGTCCGGAATAGTCAACACGTTTTCCGAGCAGATTCTGACGGAAACGCCCCTGCTTACCCTTCAACATGTCGGACAGAGATTTCAGCGGACGCTTATTACCGCCCGTAATAACCCGGCCTCGACGACCATTGTCGAACAAGGCATCAACAGCCTCCTGAAGCATACGCTTCTCGTTGCGGACAATGATATCTGGTGCCCGCAGTTCGATCAGACGTTTCAGACGGTTGTTCCGGTTGATCACCCGACGATAAAGATCGTTCAGATCTGATGTGGCAAAACGACCACCATCCAGTGGCACCAACGGCCGCAGCTCTGGGGGAATGACCGGCAGAATGTCTAGAATCATCCATTCTGGACGGTTATCAGATTCAAGGAAGCCTTCAATCACCTTCAGGCGTTTGACGATCTTCTTTGGTTTCAGTTCGGATTTGGTTTCCGCAAGTTCCCGGCGCAGGTCTGCTTGTTCCTGCTCCAAATCAACATTTTCCAGCAGAACTTTGATGGCTTCCGCGCCAATCGCGGCTGTGAAGCTGTCATCGCCAAATTCTTCCTGAGCTCTGGTATATTCATCTTCAGACAGAAGCTGATTCATTTTCAGATTTGTCAGGCCCGGCTCGGTTACGATGAAATATTCAAAATAAAGAACCCGTTCCAGATCCTTCAACGTCATATCCAGAACCAGTCCAATACGGCTTGGCAAGGATTTCAGGAACCAGATATGCGCTACAGGAGCCGCAAGTTCAATATGACCCATACGATCACGGCGAACTTTGCTCAAGGTCACTTCCACGCCACATTTCTCGCAGGTAATCCCGCGATATTTCATGCGTTTATATTTACCACACAAACATTCGTAATCCTTCAT
>JAESRB010000246.1 GCA_016764855.1 Emcibacter sp. | reverse complement strand
TAGGGGCATTGTTGCCACCGTGGAAACCGACGCCCCCCACTGGTTCGCGGTTGCTGTCGCCCATTCTGTCATCAGCGCCATCGGCAGAAAGTATGATTTCAAGGTCTTCGCTGGGGGTCCAACGTAACATGCCGCGATAGGCGAATGTCGTACCGCCGCCCTGCATGGTGCCGAACTGTGGGGACCCGACCAGAATATTTCTGTAATAGCCGTCATATTTGCGGCGGCTAAAGGAAATCTTGCCAAACAGGTTATTGGCGATTTGGCCGCTGACCATACCGGCGGTATCAAACCGACCATAGTCACCTATGGTTTGACGAAAACGAATTTCTGTTTCTTCGTCGGGCGTGGTGGTGACAAAATTGATCGAGCCACCGATGGAGTTTTTACCATAGAGCGTTCCTTGAGGACCACGGAGTACTTCCACACGCTCCAGATCGAACATATCAAAAACCTGTGCGGTTCTGGCAGCGATATAGACATCATCCACGCTGACGATCACGCTGTCACTGGCAGAGGCACCGTCTTCTTTCGTCCCAATTCCGCGAATGGCGATTTCCGGCTGACCGGGGCTGAAGGCCGCAAAGGTCATGCCCGGTGTCCGGTTGCCGATATCTTGCAGATTGGAAATATCATCTTCCCGCAGCAAGTCTCCGGCAAAGGCGGTAATGGCAAGAGGGGTTGTTTGCAGATTTTCGGACCGTTTCTGGGCGGTTACGATAATCTCATCAATGGAAAAGCTACTGGTTTCTGTATCATCGGCGGCATGGGCCGTAAAAGAGGTGGAAATAATCCCAAGCGCAAAAAGGGAAGTCGTTGCATAATGATATGCTCTCACAGTCGTCTCCTGTTCTATATTTTGATCAATTGTTTCTTATTTTTTCGCACGCAGCCTCTCCCTATTCATGGGCTGCATACCCTATTCAACGGCGGGGCGGAGAAACCCCTCAGTTTTTTTTAATAATTTATTAATAAATAAGGAAAATGAGCAAAATCAGAAATTGAGCGTGACCGTCAGGCCATAGGTGCGCGGCGTGCCGAACAGGGCATAATCATTGCCGCCCAAGACATAAAGATGGGTGATATATTCTTTGTCGGCCAGATTTTTGGCCCATAATGTGGCTTCCCAGAAATCATCTGCGGATTCATAGGCGAGGGAGGCGTCAATCAGATCAAAAGCCGGTTGGATGGTGACAGTATTGTCCGGTTCGCGGAAGCTTTTGCCCTGATAGCGGTAATCGGCTCGAAACCGCAGGCGACCCCAATAAAAAGGCCGTTCGTAATAGAGCGCCAGATACAGAGAATGGCGTGGGGCCTGACGCAGGGTATTGCCGGTGAAATCCCGGCCCGACTGGTCACTGAATTTGCCATAGGTGGCATTCAAATAGGCGTAAGAGCCGAAAAATTCCACCCCGCTCAGAGGCTTTAGGGTGAATTCGACTTCCAATCCTTCTAGGCTTGCCGAGGCGGCATTGCTGGTTTGGAAAACCCCGAAATTGCCCTCTGTTTTGAATTGAACCACTTGCAAATCTCGGTAGTTGGAATGGAAACCCACTACATTCAGCCGGAAACGGTCATTGAACCATTGGGATTTATAGCCAATTTCATAATTCCATACGGATTCCGGGTCAATGGTCCGGCTGGCCAGGTTCAGCGTTGACGGCGCGCCTTGGAAGCCCCCGCTTTTATATCCGCGGGACAAGCTGGCATACCACATGAGGTCGTCGCTCTGTTGCCATGACAGAACAAAGTTGGGGGAGAAATCGGTCCAGTTTCCCTTATTCTGTAACGTGAAATCCTCAACCAATATGATGCGGTCACCCTGACTGATATTCTGTTGATCCAATTTCTTGGTTTCATAGGTCAGCCGCGCGCCGAGGGTAAGATTTATACGATCGGTCAGGCCATAGGTCGCCTCACCAAAGGCGGCAAAACTGTTGGTTTTATTATCCTGATCTGTGGAGGATTCCAGCGTTGGAAAAACAAAATGCTCCACCCGGTGGGTATGTTCAAACAAATAATAGAGGCCCAATACATATTTCAGACGGTTTTCATCCGGGGAAATCCAGCGAAATTCCTGTGAAAATTGGGTATGTTGCTCATCCACGTTGGAATTGACTTTTTGGTCAGTGACCGATGAAGGCAGGCCGGTGGAATCTTCCAGCCACGAAAAGTCCGTTTTGCGGAAGGCGGTGATGGATAAAAGCTGACCATAGTCCCCTTGCCGACTGATCCGGCTACTCACCCCCCAAATGGTCCGGTCCGTAAAGCCCCGGTCGCTGTTGATGGCATTTCTGACATCACCGCCGAGATCACTTAAAATATCCGTGGGTAAAGAGGTCTGACCCGTGGGCAGCCCGTCCGGCCCCAGCAGACGTACCGGCACCCGCCCGACCACCGGAATGCGGCCTTTGCTTTCCAAATCATCCCGGCTGTAATCCCCGTTCAGATCAATCTGCATATGATCATTCACTGTGAAGAGGAGTTTACCTCGGCTTGAGAGGGTGTTTTCATCATTCTGTTTGATGCTGGGCAAAAAGGAATTTTTTTGCCAACCGTTTCTTTTGCGGGAATGAAAGGCCAGTCGGGCCAGAAGTTTATCCTCAATGAGCGGGCCGCTGATCATAGCGCGCATATCAATGCGGTTATAATTGCCAAGGGTGGCTTCCAATTCCCCGGTTAACTGTTCCGAGGGCGGATTGCTGGTGACATTGATGGCCCCGCCAATGGCATTCTTGCCATAGAGGGTACCTTGAGGGCCGCGGATAACCTCTATACGTTCCAGATCATGGAAATTCATGCTGATGGCGGAAATCCGCCCCACATAAACATCGTCAATGAACATGACAATGGAATTATCCAAGGCGGCGCCATCGTCATTGGACCCCACACCGCGCATATGGATCGTGGGTTGGCCGATGCTGAAACTGGCAATGGTCAGGCCGGGAATACGGGTGCCCACATCTTCCAGATTGTGAATGCGGGTTTCCCGGATCAGCGGCGGCTTTATCACTGATACGGCGACGGGAACCTTTTGCATGTTGCTGCGTCTGCGCAAGGAAGTGACCACGACCTCATCGACGGTGGCGATGGGGTCGTCTTCCTCTGAATCTTCTGAGCTTGAGAGGGCGTCACTGGTTTGTTCCGGGGAAGGGGTGTCTTGTAATTTGAACAGGTCTGGGGATACGGAAATGGTCTTGGAGTCGATATAGTTAAAGCCGAGTTGCATATGTGTCAGTAATTTTCTCAGGGCTTCGTTGGGATACATGCGGCCGCTCAGCCGTTCGGATTTTTTACCATCGGTGTCTTTTTTACGCACCAAAAGGGATAGGTTGGCCTGTGCGCCAAAATCCAGCAAGGCCTTGGACAAAGGTTGGGCGGCAATATTGAAGTCTCTTTTGAGTTGCTGAGGTGCAGATTGGCCATAAGACAGATGGCTCGCCCCCATATTGAGGACAAGGGCAAAAAAGACCCCTATAAAATAAATAGGAAAAAAGCCGACAAATTTTTGTCGCATTCCCTGCACAACCTCCCATATGTATCTTTTTTAAGACACTATACAATATTATTATTTATTGGGATAGAGGGTGATCAGATCTTTGGAAATAGGCCGCGCGGTGACATTAAAGGTGGCTTCAATAGCTTTTAAGGTTGTGGCCCGGTCTTCTATTTTTAGGATGGCGACCACTTCAATATCATTTAACGCCGGGTCGCCAATGCGGATTTCGCCATCGTAATAGCGGTTGATGTCCGCGATCAGGCTTTTGAAGCTCTCCCCGTTATAGATCAGCTTACGGTCGCGCCAGGCGAGAGTTGCGGCGCTATCCACCGCTATTGCTACATTTTCGACCGAGTCATTGCCCAGTGTGAATTTTTGATTTGGGGTCAGTGTTACATGGGGCGTACGGGCTTTTTCCGTGTCGGAAATATGACCATAATCGGTCACGCCGACAGAGCCCTCCAAAACGGTGACGTCACTGCTGCTGCCCCGATGACGAACGTTGAATTTAGTACCAAGGACCCGAACGAGCCCACCTGCGGTTTCCACGAAAAAGGGCCTGTTTTGATCTTTTTTCACCTCAAAGAAGGCTTCGCCGCGGTCCAGATAGACAATGCGTTGGTCCGCCGTTAAATCAACCCGGATTTCCGAATTGGTATTCAGCACCAGATGAGAGCCGTCCTCTAAAATAATGTCGGCTATTTCGCCAATCCGGGTAGAATGCCGATCCATCAGGAAAGTATCGCCATATTGAAGTCCGGCAAAAGTGAGGATCAGAAAGGCGATGGAGGCGGCAATCAGTCGCGGTGACCAAGACGAATTTTTGGCGGCGCTTTGGTCTTTATTGCTCTCCTGTAGAGCATTCTGTTTTGCTTTATGATCGGCCAGAGATGTCACAGATGCTTCAGATATTTCTACGTCAGATGCCTGAAATTCTGGCATAGGCAGGTCGTCCCAGAATCCACCAACCTCTGCATAGGCAGTTTGATGCAGGGCGCTTTGGCTGATCCATTGCACGAACGCTTGTTCCCGTTGGTCCGAGATTTCTTCGGCACGCATCAGGACAAACCATTCGGTTGCCTCATCCAGCAAATTATCGTCTATTTTCTGTTCACTCATTGTCTTTATCTTTTATCGGCTATGTACCATAAACGGTTGGTTATGCCGATGCCTCAATTTTTTTTACTTTAATTTACGTCTCAGGTGTTTAAGAGCCTGTATCATATATTTTTCTACCATACTAACGGAAAGCTCCAATACTGCTGCGATTTCGCTGTATTTCATATGCTGTTCCCGGTGCATTAGAAAGGCCCGGCGGCATTTTTCCGGCAATTGATTCAGAGCTTGATAAATAAGGTCCAGTTCCTGTCGGGCCGCTACTTGCCGTTCCGGGGGAATGGTGCTGGTGGCGTTGGCGGTCATGGTTGCCGCGTCAATGGTCACTTCCTGAATATATCTTGTGTGATGCTGGCCTTTGCGCTGTCGGTCAATGATGATGTTGGTGGCCGTGCGGTAAAGATAGGCCCGGGGATTTTCCATCTGGGCCAATTCTTCCCGGCTCATTAATTTTTGAAAAGCTTCCTGCAGAACGTCATGGGCATCATCCTTATTTTGCGTTTTTTGCATAAGAAATCTAAGGAATCCTTCGTGATTTTCCTGATACATCTGCTCAATGAATGACTTTTGTTCTTTTTTCATAAATGTCCACTGGACCCCTGAGTACTCTTAAAGAATACTGCTTTTCCGGCAGTTTTCAAGCATATTTACCGCAAAGGTTGATAAAATTCTACGTTAGTGTAGAATTATCAAGGCGTTTATATTTTAATCTTAAAGGAAATTGAAGATGAGCCTCCAGTCCGCCCATAACCCAATCCTGCTGAATCCGAACCGGAAAATGCCCAAATCCATTGCGATCATTGGGGCGGGAACCATTGGACCTGATATTGGATATTATCTGAAGAGTGCATTGCCAGACCTGACATTGGTGCTGATCGACATTAACCCTCAGGCTCTGGATAAAGCATTGGGCCGGATTGAGGCTTACGTTGAAAAGGGTTTAAAACGGGGAAAGCTGACCGAACAACAGGCCGAAGCCGTCCGCCGGAATCTGATTACCTCGACTGATTATGCGGCGTTAAAGGACTGCGATTGGGTCTTGGAAGCCGCGACCGAAGATTTGGCGCTAAAGCGGAAAATATTTTCCGAGATAGAGGCCCATGTGCGGCCCGATGCGTTGATTACGTCCAATACCAGTTCACTGCCAGCGGAACGGTTGTTTTCTCATCTTGATCATCCGGAGCGAGCCACCGTGACGCATTTCTTTGCTCCGGCATTTCAAAACCCGGTGGTTGAGGTGATTGACTGGACAGGAGCCGACCCACAGCTTGGCGAATATCTGCGCTGGTTCTTTGGCATGACGGGCAAGGTGCCGATGGTCACCACTGATGCGGTGTGTTTTATGCTCGACCGGATATTTGACAATTGGTGTAATGAGGCGGCTTTGTTATTGGATATTGCCAGTCCGGCGGAAATTGACAGTGTGGCGATGGAATTGGTGCATGCGGGGCCATTTTTTGTCCTGAACCTTGCCAATGGCAATCCAATTATCGTGGAAACCAACACTGTTCAAGCCGCCGATGAAGGAGATCATTACACGCCCGCAACGATATTTAACGAGGTGGATAAATGGGAAACAAATCCGCCCGGATCACCCGTACCAGTGGCGGCGGATGTGGTGCAAACCATACGGGATCGTTTGTTGGGCATTCTTTTTTCTCAAACCGTGGATATCATGGACCGGAATATTGGGTCTGCGGCGGATCTTGATTTGGGCTGTTGTCTGGCCTTTGCCTTTAAAAAAGGCCCGTTGGAATTGATGCGGGACTATGGCGCAGAAGAAGTGGCGCGTATTCTCAATAAATTTGCTGACTATAAGCCGGGCATGCCTCAACCGAAAAAACCCATTTCGGCCTATCTGGATTTTTACCGGTATATTTTGGTGGATGACGTGGCCGGGGCCAAGGTGATTACGCTACGCCGACCAGAGGCTATGAACGCGCTCCACGACCAAATGACAGATGAGATTCTATCGGTGATTAAAAATTATGAAAAAGACCCAACGGTTAAAGGCTTCGTGATTACTGGATATGGCATTCAGGCCTTTTGTGCCGGGGCTGACATCGGAAAATTCCCCGCCATGCTGGGTAATCAATCGGAAAGCGTGGCATATGCCAAGGGCTGTTCCCGGCTTTTGGTTCATCTTGATCATTGCCCAAAACCCGTTGTTGCCGCCTTGAACGGTTTGGCCTTGGGCGGGGGATTGGAACTGGCGACCCGCTGTCATGCTCTGGTGGCGCGGGATAATGCATGGATGCAATTGCCGGAAGTGACGCTGGGTATTGTGCCGGGCATTGGGGCCATGGTGGTCCCCTATCGTCGTTGGCCTCTTGCCGCTGATCGCTTTAACCGTATGCTGACCCGTGCGGAAAAATTGACCGCTCGACAGGCGCATGAAATAGGTATGATTGCAGAAGTTGTGACGGAACCACAGGAATTGATCCCGGCGGCCCTGCGTCAATTGGACAATTTATCCGGCCATCGGCATCAGATTACCGATAGTCCGGTTGAGATTGTGGCTTTTGAGCCTTCCGATGGCACTTCTGTCACGGGACAGATTTTAAGCCGTGACATTATCGCAATCATAGAGAAAACCGTGGCCGCAGCGGCCAAAGCGACCTCATTGAATGAAGCATTGGAGATCGGCTATCAGGCGTTTGGTGACAGCGCCTGCACCGCGGCTGCACGGGAGGGAATTTCGGCCTTTTCAGAACGGCGCAAAGCAGATTTTAAGAAAACAGGTTAAGGCAGTTCAGGCTATATGACTTAGGCCCCGTCAATTCCGTTCAGAACTATATCGGTAAAATACCGGGCGACGTGATCAAGGGACAGGTCGCCGTCCGGTCGATACCAACTGGACAGGCTGTTGCATAACCCGAGGATTGAATAGACCAGCATTTTAGGCGGGGTTTTTGATTTTATATCGCCCCTGCCGCAGGCCTCATGGATGAGCTTTATCCAGCTATCTTCATAGCATTTGAACATATCATACAGGCGGGTGAATTTCTGTTGAACGTCTTTCCGGCTGTTTTTCCTGATGGCCAACGCCATATGCAGATAGCTTGAATTAAACTGTTCAAGATGGTTATAGATCCCGCGTTCGATGATTTTTCGTATGTCTTCTTCCTGGGCGGTGATTTGGTCGAAATTCTTCATGACATTGATTATTTGCGGCTCAATGATATCGTAAAGAAGGTCGTATTTTCCCGGATAATAATAATATAGCGATTCTCGTTTGATGCCTACAGCATCGGCGATATTGGCTAATGAAGTGTCTGAAAAGCCCCTCTCGGTGAATAGCAGATTGGCTTTTTCCAGAATGAGGTCTCTTCTTTTAAATCTCTTTGTCATTGTGGCTGTCTTTTTCTTAAGATCCTAAATAAACCATAATCTTTTATATGCCTTATGGGTAGCCATAATATATAAATTATTTTACACTCGTGAAAAATATAAGGGATGCATAAGCCATTATCCTTGTAAGCGAAAAACGATACAGAGATAGAAAAATACTGGGAAGGTGTCCGTTTACAATGTCCAAAGCACATTCACGTTTTCTGACTTGTCAGGGCCGCAAGATTCATTTTCTGGAATGGGGAAGTTCGGACCGGGAAACGGTTATCATCTGGCACGGGGTAACGGGAACATGCCGGGATCATGAGGAACTGGCCGCCCGGTTAAGCCGCGATTATCATGTTATCTGCCCGGATTCCATTGGCTGCGGCCTGTCCGATTGGACCCATGACCAAAATCAGGACCCGGGCCTTACGGCCTATGCGGCGATGGCGCGGGATCTCGTGCGGCAGCTTGGCCTGTCGTCAGTGCGCTGGATCGGAGCCTCAAAGGGCGGGGGACTTGGTATTATTCTGGCCGCAATAATGACGGAATGCCCCATAACTCACCTTGTGCTGGATGATGTGGGGCCGGGTTTTCCGAAAGGATTGCTGAAGGCGGCTCAGAAGAACATTGCAAACCCGCCGACTTTTGACAGTTTTCCGGATTTTGAAAGTCACCTTAATAAAATTCTGTCCAAAGGTGGGCTGGTGCTGGACGATAAAAGATGGCGGCATTTGGCGGAAACATGGTGTCGTCAGGATGATGACGGAAAATTCACGTTTCAGAATGATCCGGCGCTGGCCAATCAATTCATTTTGCATGAGCAGGATTTTGATCTTTGGTCTTTTTATGACCGGATCACAGCGCCGATTTTATTAATGCGGGCGACCAAATCCATTGTCTCTGATGCCGAGGTTGCCAGAATGTGTGGTGAAGGGACAAATTGTACGGTTCACAGACGGGAAGGCGGCCATGTGAATTTGCTCCACGAAAAATCGATACAGGATGTGATCGTTAGATTTTTAGAAACCCACGTTTCTTAAAAACAGTATTTCTTAAAAGCCAGCATTAACAAAACCAACGTCAAGGCCGATGAATAAAATCCGGTGTCAGGTCAGATATTTTCGTACAGCCCAATAAGGCCATATCCCGGTTGATTTCGCTCCGTAATAATTCAAACATACGGTCAACGCCTGCCTCACCACCTGCGGCCAGCGCATAGAGATAAGGCCGTCCAATCATGACTGCTGTGGCCCCTAACGCCAAGGCCTTGATCACATCGGTTCCGCGGCGAAGGCCGCTATCCAGAATAATTTCCGCGCGGCCATCCACGGCCTGTGCGATTTCGGCGAGGACCTCGATCGTGGGGGGCGTAAAGTCAAGCTGAGGACCCCCATGATTGGAGATGACGATACCATCAACGCCAAGTTCTACCGCCAGTTTGGCGTCTTCCGGGTTGACGATTCCCTTGATCAGGAACGGCCCATCCCATTGTTCAATCATCCAGGCCACATCGTCCCAATTTACGGTGGGGTCAAATTGCCGGGTGATATAATCCAGCAACCCGCCTTCGTCGGAAACATCCCCATGGGATGATCCGGTTACATTGGCAATTTCAATCTTTGGTTCGGTCAAATAATGGTAGAGCCAGCGGGGATGGCACAGAACATCGGCCACGGTTTTCGGCGTCAGGGAGGCGGGAAAGGTCAGGTTATTCCGCAAATCCCGTTCTCGATTGCCATGCACTGGCAAATCCACTGTCAGACACAGGGCATGATAGCCGCTCTCCCGACAACGGGCCATGAACTCACGGGTTACTTCCCGGTCGCGCCAGACATAAATCTGGAACCATTTGGGGCCATCACTGGCTTTGGCGGTATCTTCTATGGAGGTGCTGGAAACAGAGGACAGGGAATATATGGTGCCAGCCTTTGCAGCGGCCCGTGCCACGGCCGTTTCCCCAGTATGGTGGAACATGCGCGTCTGTCCCGTGGGGGCAATAATGATGGGAAGATCAATTTTCTGACCCAATACCGTTGTGGATAGGTCAATATCCCCCACATCCCGTAATACGCGGGGCATGAGCTGAAATTTTGAGAAACTGTTTTGATTGCGATGGAGCGTAACTTCGTCATCGGCGCCGCCATCAATATAGTCAAATATCATGCGCGGTAGGCGTTTCTTCGCGGTTTGGCGAAAATCTTCAATATTAAAGCAGGACGATAATGGCGGCATTTTTCTTCTCTTTTATGACATAAAAGTTCGGTACAGCATGCGGGCGGCAACAATCATCAAAAAGCTGCCAAAGGTTATGCTGAGTTGTCTTTGGGTAAGCGTATGGGCGATTTTGACCCCAAGCGGAGCGGCAAGGAATGTCGCGGGGGATAAAATCAAAAAGCCGATCACATTGACAAACCCGATGCTGCCCGGGGGCAACATGGGATTGCCTTGGCCTGTTAACATGAAACCGATGGTACCGGGAATGGCAATCATCAATCCAAAAAAGGCAGAGGTTGCCACGGCCCGGTGGATGGGAACGTTGAATATGGTCAGCGCAGTGACGCTTAATGCGCCGCCGCCAATGCCCATCATGGTGGAGATCGCGCCGATAAAGGTCGGACAGATGCGTCCGATCATTCCTCCCGGAACTTTGTCGGTAAGGCGGATTTTCTCCATGGGAAGAATCATTTTTATGGCCACAAAAGAGGCGACAATGGCAAAGATAGCAGAGAGGCTGGCGCTATCGACCCGTGCAGCAAGCCAACTGCCAAAGGCGGCACCCAGAAATATGGCGGGCCCCCATTGACGAGCCAGAGAGAAATCAACGGCCCCGCGTTTGTGATGGGATTTGGTGGAAGATATGGACGTTGGAATGATGGTCGCCAAGGATGTGGCCACGGCAACATGCATGCGAATTTCGGGGTCAACGCCTATGAAGCCCAAGGCAAATTCCAATACTGGAACAATGACGATCCCCCCGGGATGCTGGCCGGTCGTTCGAGCGACTTCAGTCAGCGCGCCAGAAAGCCTTTCGATCTCGGCAC
>JAESRB010000245.1 GCA_016764855.1 Emcibacter sp. | reverse complement strand
TTATTGTATATAAGGGCCTTCACAATATTGATAGGCCAGATTTTGCGACAGCAGGCCAGAATAGGAAATCTGTTGGAGTATTTGCTTTTTGCGGTGCGTTAGGGTTGTTGACCTTAAGTCTTATTGGGGGACAATTATTTGATAATATAGGACCGGGGGCCCCATTTTTAATGGTTGCGGGGGTTAATGCCGTAATATTATGTTTGGCCATTTATGTACGAAAAAAGACAGGGTATAAATCACCAAAATTAAGATGATAACTTATGTTGAAGAAGAGTATTGGCTCAATAACAGAGCTGGAGAAAACAGGAAAATGAAATGTTAAATATATTTAAACAACCGCCCTTTGTTGGGATTATTGCGTTTATGGCTGTGCTATTTGTTCAGCCATTGGGGCATATTTCGATGATCTTGATGGAGAAGTTTTTTGTGGGCGGTGAAAGGTGGTATTCCCCGGTATTTGATACCCCGCCCGTCATTCCCGAAGGATTTGAAGATTTTTCCATAATGGAAAATAATATATATTGGTCCGCCTTTGTTTTGGGGGCTCTGGGGCTTGCCATTATCATTTGGGGTATTCGCAGAAATACGGAAATTGCCGGAACCTGGGCTGGTTTTGTCGGCGGGTGCTTAGTGTGGACCGGGTGGGTTGAATTTTCTATCCATTTTCATGCGCGTTATTTTGGGGTTAAAGCCCTCTGCGCGCCGGGGCAGTGGGCCTATGCCTGTGCTGAAAATCCATCAACCAAACCAGAATATTTTTTAATGCAGGGATCGGTTGGTTTTATGCTGGCCATTGGTTTTTTCTTTCTGTTCAATAAAGAAACCCGTTGCAATGCCTTCCGTTGGGTGCAGCGTAATTTCCATCTGAATGTGGGCAAGCCATCCCCTGGCCTGACGCGGAATTTTGCAAATATCGTTGCGGCTGAGACCATTGGTATTCTGTGGTTCTTTTATGTTTATCTGATGTTTGTATATGACGAGACTTTATTTGGTGAGAAGCATTGGTTTACCTATGCCTCATTCATTGGTTTTGGCCTATGGAGTCTCTATCTCATTCAGCGGCTTATCCGTTTCAGACGTGTGACGATTGCCTTGCGTTACGCAATTCCCACCGCAATTATCTTTTGGAATACCATTGAAATTATGGGCCGGTGGAACTGGTTCAAAGAATTCTGGATACACCCGATGGATTACAAGTTGGCCTCTGTCTCGGTGACGGTAGGGGTGGTTGCTTTTGCTGTTATCAGCATCATGACGGCCAGAAAAAAAGAAAATCAAATTGATTAAGGAGGAGAGAAAAATGAAATCATTATTTAAATCAGGTTTGTTGGCTAGTTTTGTTGTCATTGCGGGATGTAATCAGGCGATAACCAATGATGATCATAATACGGATAAAACCGATTATTCGTTAGTAACGCCAGAGCGTGTGAATGACGGGGAATTACCTGTTTGGCTAATTCCCAACATGCCGGAATCTGCAGAGGCCTATTACGGCCCGGACAGTTATCACATCATCGCCCAGACACAGGACCCGGATGCGGTCCCTGCCTCTAGCAAAAGAGCGGCAGGTGGGGCGTTGACGTGGATCACCACCGATGATGGCAAGAGCAAGTGGCGGGTGAATGATCATGGTCAGGATGCCTGTTCCTATATTATGCCGGATGGTAAGCAGGTGGTTTATACCTCCACTCGGGATAATTTGGATGTTGCGGTTGGCAACTGGTCCAGTGAAAAGGATTATCCGCAGGGCGCAGAGCTTTACATGGCCGATCTTGACGGTAAAAATGTACGGCGTTTGACAAATAATGATGTTTATGATGCGGAAGTATCTGTCAGTCCCGATGGCAAGAAAATTGTCTTTACCCGTCAGATTGATGGCAAACTTGATATCTGGATGATGAATTTCGATGGGACGGGAGAACATCAACTGACTTTCACTGAAGATTGGCAGGAAGGCGCGCCTTTCTTCCTACCGGATAATAAGACACTGACTATGCGGGCCTGGAAACGGTCTGAGCATGAAATATCACCGACGCCAATGACTGTCTTTACAGTTGATACGGATACGGGGAAAATTACCCCAAAGACAAGCGATGGCTGGATGAACTGGGCACCTTATCCAACGCCGGACGGAAAGCATTATGTTTTTGTGCGTCCGTTGCTGGATAACCCCAGAAACTGGGAAGTATTTTTGGGTAGCCTGGAAGGAAAAGATCCGGTTCGCTTGACCTTCAATGACAGTTTTGATGGTTTTCCATCTGTGTCGCCTGACGGCAAGAAAATGCTGTTCACGCGCAGTACCGGGAAACATTTTATGTCTGATCTTTATACATTTGTGATGGATATTTCATCCTTGAATGTAGGGCCAGAGAATAAATAGCAGATATGATATCAGGGGGTAATTGGAGAGGGTTACCCTTTGAAAAAGAAGCCAATAGGGGGAAATTAAAAATATAAAATATTGAGCAAAAAAAAGAGGAGTGAAATAATGTTTGGGAAAAGAAAATTATTGAGTTCAGTGACTTTTGCTATTGCAGTGACAGCATCAGGTGGTGTCGCTTATGCGGAAGAGGCAAGAGAAAGTGATGATTTCTCACTGGAAGAAATTGTCGTTACCGCACGAAAAAGAGAAGAACATATTCAGGATGCGCCGTTATCAATCTCTGCGTTTACCAGTAATATGATAGAAGCTGCGGGTATCCGGGATATTGCCGATGTGGCGAAATTTACGCCGGGATTTTCATTCGATGATGAATTTGGCCGCAGTGCAAGTGACCGTCCGGTTATTAGGGGGCAGTCAACGATTCTGGGCGCTTCAGGGGTGTCGACATTTGTGGATGGTGTTTTGCTTTCCGGCACGACACTTGATTATGACCTTAATGATGTGGAACGCATTGAAATTATCAAGGGACCGCAATCGGCCCTTTATGGACGCAATACCTACTCCGGCGCGATCAATATTATTACCAAATCCCCCAGTGATGAACTATCCGGTAGTATCAAAGTAGAAGCTGCAGAATTTGACCAGTATGAGGTCAGTGCTTCTATTCGTGGCCCCATTACGGAAAAACTTTCTGGTAGTTTGACGGGTCGTTATTATGAACGGGGCGGACCTTGGCTGAATACGTTTGATAATACGAAAGTCGGTCAGCAGGAATCAGAATCCATATCCGGCGTGCTGTATTTCAAACCGAACGATAAACTAGATATTCGGGCACGACTGCGCTGGTCTAGACTCCGTGACGATCAACCACGTCTTTTCACGACAAAACCAGAAGATAATAATTGTTTTGGGCCGGATAATGGCGGAACCTATCTGGGCAATAGTCGTTATTTTTGTGGTGAAATCACAGGGAGAGCGATCAGTATAGATGATGTTAATTTGCTTGATGAAAAGGCTTTGATGAGAGTGAATCTTGGGAAACAAGTATCTCTGTTAATTATGAATTGAGTGAAGAGATGACATTAACCTGGATAAGTGGAGCTAATGATTCATCTAGCGAAGGTAAGGGGGACTTTGCTTATAATCCGGGTTCTCTTAATCCATTTTCGGTGCTTCTTGGTCCAATTTTTGGGCCGGGATCAAACATCTATGTAATATCGGGGCCGGTTGTTGATTTTGCGGCTGATTCCAAGGGTGATAGTTGGGATTATTCAACAGAACTAAGATTAGCCTATGAAAGTGAAGGATGGGCTGGGTTAATTGGGGGGGATTTTTTCAAAAGTAAGAGCAGCAGTATTGGGGTGCGGCAAGCACCGTCGAATTTTGCAGCCACAGTGGAAGCAGGCTTTAACCAGCATGTTGCTGCAATGCTAGCGCAATGTCCTGATTGTGGTTTTCATTTTAATCTAGGTGATGCCTTAGAAGACCTTACCATGTCCGCAGATCGTTCACGACGCATAGGCCAGCGTGAGAATGCGGCAATTTTTGGAATGGTTGAATATGATGTTATGGATAAGCTGACCGTATCAGCGGAAGCCCGTTATGCCTGGGAACGTGTTACCTCGACGACTTATGTTGAAGAGGCCATATATCAATATCAAGGGAACTTCGTGGGTCTGGATCATGATAGAGATGGAATACCGGATAGTGATATGAATAGTTCCGTTCGCCAATCCACATTCCATTCTGTAAATCCGCGGTTCACTGCAAAGTTTCAGGCATCTGATGATGTAAATCTGTATCTGGTTGCCGCACGGGGAACCAAGCCGGGGGGCTTTAACAATATCGAGGTGGCAAGCCTTGGTCTTGATACCTATGAAGAAGAATCTGTTTGGAGTTTCGAAGCAGGGGCAAAATCAACCCTTATGGATGGTCATCTTATCTTTAATATAGCCATATATCATAATACAATTAGTGGTTACCAATTGACACAGGCTGTGGTGATTCCAACACTGAATGAAACAACAACAGCCGTGGACAATACGGGTAGAGTCCGTGTGAAAGGCATTGAACTTGAGGCTGTTCTCGCGGTGGAATCCATTCCGGGATTAGTGTTAAATGCCAATTATGCTTATGCAGATTCTAATTTTTTGGAAGGCACTGATATTAATGAAGGTAAACTTCTTGATGTTTTGGATGATAATCGTGTGAATTGCTCTACTGGTACGGTTGATGGTGAGGACTGTCAGACGACAGCAGATAATGTGTTGCCCGGATCAATTGTTGGCCGGGCGTTGCCGCGGGCTCCCAAGCATATGTTTAATATGGGTGCTAATTATACCAAGGCGATAAATGATGATTGGTCCGTGGTTTTGAATGCTAACCTGTCTTATGAGAGCAAGAAGTTTGTTCAGGTTCATAATCTGGCATGGACGGGATCAGCAACCCTTGTGAATGCTAGTATTGGAGTTGAAACGGAGAATATTCGTCTTGTTGTTTGGGGTAAGAATCTGACAGATGAAAATTCTGTTGTATCGGCGTCCCGTTTTGCGGATGAAACAAAGTCATTTCAACGGAACTTCATGGGTAACCCCCGTATAGGCCGCCAGTTTGGTGTTACCGGAACTTACAAGTTCTAGGTTTTTAAATAGTGGAAAGGGAGGGGCAATCTCCTTCCTTTCTTAATTCGGATTTTCTTGATTTGGCTTCGTTTTTTCGGGTCATTTTTTTTAACGCTAACCTAGAGGAAGCATGATGACATTTTTTTACCTTCACAAGATAAAGACGGCTTCTTATGGGACAGTGGTTTTATGGGCCGTGTTGTTGTTATTAGGCGCTGGCGTATATTCCGCGCAAGCAACGGATGACAAAAAGGTCAGAGATAAGTCCGAAATCCGTAATGTTTTGACGGCTTATCATAAAGCGCTGACCACAGGGGATATGAAGCTTGTAGCAAGCTATGTCGTGGCCGATGAACGATTTGTCATGATAGAGGGTAAACATACCAATTGGGGTTGGGCCGACTATCGTGATAATCATTTAACGCCGGAATTAGAGGGTTTGAGTAAGGTTGATTTCCGTTTGGATTTCAAAGCCTTGTATATTTCGGGGCATATTTCTGGCGATATGGCCTATAGCAGTTTTATATATTATATTTCACCAAAAGATGATCCTTCTCTGAACTATGGCACTGGTCGGGCTACGGTGGTTTTAGTGCGGGAAAATAATCGTTGGCTGATACAACATTTTCATACATCTTAGATTAAAAATTATTGAATATTATAAGGAAAAATAATGCGCGAAAGTAAACATTTGATAACGGCTATGACAATGGCTTTGACCGTTATGCTATCGGCCTGTACGCCGGATGAGATTACGCGAGAGGCCCCGCCCGTGGCGTCTGCTATTAGTTTGGTAGATGGAAAATATACGCTATCTTCTGAAATCCCAAGTTTTTCGGATTTTATATTGGTGGAAACGCAAATGGGGACTGTTACGCCACGCGTCGTTGACCTGAAAACGGCGGTGAATGATTTGGCCCAATATGATGTTGTCTTCGTTGGGGAGGCCCACGGCCATGCGACGAGCCATTATGTCCAGTCGAAAATTTTCAGCGGCCTATACGGTAAACATAACAATATTGCCTTATCAATGGAGCAGTTCGAACGGAGTGCCCAGCCGATCATGGATCAATATCTGGCCGGGGAAATCGGTGAAGAAACTTTGGTTCATGATGGCAAGGCATGGGATCATTATCGGTCAAGTTACCGGCCGATGGTTGAGTTTGCTCGTAATAAAGGGCTTGCCGTCATTGCCGCCGAAGTGCCGGGAAATATGGTTAGTTGTGTTGGGGAAGAAGGGCCAGCATTTTTAGACCGTTTGAGCGGAGAGCCAAGAAGCTGGATCGCAAAAGAACTTCACACAGAGGATGGGGCCTATAAAGACCGCTATCTTTCTTTCCTTGCCATGACAGCAGGGCATAGGGTTGAAGGCGCGGATATGACAGAAGAAGAAAAGGCTGAAAAACGCTTCCGTAGGTTTGCCGCACAGGTAAGCCGGGACGATACCATGGCCGAAAGCATATATATGCATATGCAAGCCAATCCTGGCCGCAAGGTCATGCATATTAACGGTAGTTTCCATTCGGCAGGACTGCTTGGAACTGTGGAACGTTTAAAAGCACATAACCCTGAACTGAAGCTTGCCAACATACATCCCATATTGGTTGATGATCCAGAAAACCCCAGCTTTGATGCGGATTTAGTAGGTGAGGGACAGTATTTGCTGTTGATTTATCCAACACCAAAAAGATTTGTCAAAATGTCGAATATCAACGCCTTTATCAAGCGGACAAAGAAGAAGATTGATGAGAACCGTTGTGGCTATTAAGGCCTTTCTCAGGAAATAACCGCTTAAAAAATATATCTCGTCAGGGGGATGTCATGATGTTCATTCCCATGAGGAGAACATGAGGATATTTCCCTGATCAGTTTAGCTTAGTGTGTGTCAGCTCAGCGTGTTTCAGTCTAGTATTATTCAATACAGGCTTATTCAGTCCTGCACCAATTTTATCCGATTGATCATCATGTAAACATCGCTCCCCGGACATAGCCAGGGTTTTTCGGCTCCGCATAGGCCAAGGACGACATGCACGTCCTGTTCTGCGAGGGAAATTTTGATGATATTCTTCTCATCCTGGATTTTAATAATCTCTTTTACCCGTCCTTTCAGGAGCGCATCGCCCGCGTGATGTTCGGGCGGGTGGCGCAACAGACTAATATCACGGGCATTGATCGTAATGCGGACTGGGGAGGAGGCCGGGAATTTGGGCGGGATTGTAATCAGTTGGCCATCGGGGAGCTTGAATTGGTCATGCTTTGTCCCGCATATTTCTCCTTCAATAAAATTGTCGGGAGCCCAATCGTCCATGATATGAGGCAGTTGAGAGGCGACCTCAAGCGCGCTGCCCCGGGCCTGAATTTTACCATTCTCCATACAGATTATATATTGACTAAGCGTGGCCATTTCTTCGAAGTCGTGGCTGACATAAAGTATAGGAATGCCAAATTTTTTGGGCAGTTTCTTGAGGTAAGAAAGAATTTCTTTTTTATGCTGCTCGCCAAGGGCCGCCAAGGGCTCATCCATCAGCAATAGCGCGGGGCTGGTCAGTAAAGCACGGCCAATGGCCACCCTCTGGGCTTCGCCGCCGGAAAGTTTCTCGGGCGGTTTGTCAAGAAGCGGCTCTAGGGCCAGTATCTTCATGTCGTCTTCTATTGTGATTTTACGGTCGGATGGCGGCGTCCGGTTATAGCCAAAAAGTAGGTTTCCTTTGACGTTCAGGTGGTCAAACAGCCGGACATCCTGAAAAACCAAGCCGACGCGTCTTTTATGGGGCGGCAGGAAAATATCTTCCGATTGCCAGAGATTGCCGTCGATGCAAATATGGGCGCGGGAAGACTTCTCTAGACCAGCCAAACAACGGATCAATGTGGTTTTTCCTGACCCTGATGGCCCAAAAAGACCAGATATGCCACGGGTTGGTAAAGGAAAACATACGTCAAGGTCGATGCTTGAATTGTTGAACTTTATGGTGATATCCGAAGTGGTCATGTTCTTATCCGCCAGCGGTGATTAATCAGATATACGCTGATCAGTAACAATAGAGAGAAAATAAGCATACCGGCAGATAACATATGAGCATAGCTGTAATCCAGCGTTTCCACATGGTCATATATGGCAATGGAAATGACCCTCGTTTTGTCTGGAATATTACCGCCGACCATAAGGACAATACCAAATTCCCCTAATGTATGGGCAAAGCCAAGAACAAGTGCGGTCAGATACCCCTTGGCTGATAGGGGAATAATAACACTGAAAAAGGCACCAAGGGGTCGTGCGCCAAGGGTCCATGCAGATTCAAGAACATGTCGCCCAATACCCTCAAAAGCATTTTGGATAGGCTGAACCACAAAGGGCAGAGAATACACCATGGAGGCAATGACAAGGCCGGAAAAGGAAAAAGTCAATGTGTCGCCGCCCATGCCAATCCAGCTTCTTCCGATAAATCCTTCGGGACCTAGCAGGATCAGCATGTAAAAACCGATGACGGTCGGCGGTAAAACTAGGGGCAGGGCGACAATAGCCTCAAAAAAGGGCTTGAAGATGTTCTTCGTTTGGGAAAGCCACCAAGCAAGTGGAGTTGCAACAAGAATGAGCAATAGGGTGGTCACGCCAGCTAATTTCAGGCTAAGAATTAAGGGGTTGAGGCCGGGAATGAAATAATCAGGCATTAACGTTTTCCATATCCAAGGTCTTTGAGGGTTTTACGGGTTTCTTCATTAGTCAGAAACGTCATGAATATTCTGGCAATGGTGTTTTTTGTTGTTCTTTTCAGGATCACAGCTTGCTGCTCAAGTGGGCTATGATATTGATCCGAGATGGGCCAGATACACCCCGGACGTTGTTGGCCCATCCGCAGATATTCGGATAGGGCCACAATGCCAAAATCAACATTCCCCGTATGGACAAGGAGAAATGTGTGAGCAATGTTATTGCCATAAACAGTGCGTGGTTTGATTTTCTTCCATAAACTGAGATTTTGCAGACTTTCCATTGCCGCTTTGCCATAGGGGGCTATTTGAGGGTTTGCGATGGCTAAACGCCCGGAATGTTCAAGGTTGCTCAAACATTGGCGCGTTTCTTTTGGGGTGAGGAGCTGTTTATCATTTCCCCATAGAATAATCTGGCCGTGGGCATATGTTATCAGGCTGTCTTTAACGGCAAACCCTTTATCTACCAACAGTTGAGGTCGATTTTCGTCGGCGGCGAGAAAGACATCAAAAGGCGCACCGTTTGAAATTTGGGCGTATAATGTTCCCGTTGAGCCGCTGCTGATGATCAGATCAATTTTTGTTTCTTGGCGGAATTTTTTGGCCAGTTGCTTCAGAGGAAAAAGAAAGTTGCTTGCCACGGCCACATGTAATGTTTGTGGGGCAGGGGTATCAGCAGCCCTCAATTGTAGGGGGAAGAGGGCAAGGAGCAATATGACAGCCGGAAAGTAAGAAAACAGGCCTCTGGTTTTTTCTCGTGACATTCTCTTCAATTCTACGGGCTATTATGACGGCTTGTTTTGCATTCATAAGATTGACGAAATTATGATTCCTAAAGCATATTATGTAGGATTTAACGCATTGGTCAAGTCTGTAGAAATATGAAAAAATATAATGATGAACAGGTATTTATCAGTAAGGACAATGAATTGGGCTTGCGTCATTTTTACATAGCTTAAGTGAGGGCTATTCATATCCTGTATTCATGTCTCTATCAATTTTGTGATTCATGAATGTTTTTATTTGTAGTTCTGTGACTTTGGCATATTCAGCCATGTTTCTGTAAGTCTGCCGCAGGTCATTGCATCAGGAACAAGGAACTTGTTGATCAGTTAGTGATGGGTGATAATATCAGTACATGAGTATTCTATTCACATATAGTAAGAAAGACACGCTGAGGGAGGGAGATTAAACAATGAAGAAAAAACATATTCTTATTGCTGGTGGTGGTTCGGCTGGATGGATAACGGCTGCGCTCATGAATGCGGTTATTAATAGAGATGGTCGGGACGTTGTTGACATAAGCCTGATTGAATCTCCCGATGTCCCTCGCATTGCTGTCGGTGAAGCAACCATTCCACCTATTCATCATATATTGAACATACTTGGTATTGATGAACTGGATTTTATGAAGGCAACGGATGCGACTTTAAAGCAAGGTATAAAATTCAATAATTGGCTCCGAAAGGAAGACCATTCCTACTATCATCAGTTTTCACGTTATGCCCTAAATACAATTGATACCTTTGGCCGGGAATGGCTTAAAAGTGATCGGGCTGTGCCCTTTGCCGATACAGTTTCGGTTCAGCCAACCTTGTGTGAGATGAACCTGTCGCCCAAGCCGCTTGGCCGTCAGCAACTTCAAGTGCCGTTGAGCTACGCCTATCACCTGAATGCCCTTAAACTGGCAGACTATCTGCGCGATATATCGACGGCGCGGGGTGTTGTTCACCATCTGGATAATATCACCAAGGTGGATATGGCAGAGGATGGTTCAATCGAAGCTGTGAATACGGAAAAGGGAGAAAGGTATGAGGCCGATTTTTTTATAGATTGCACGGGCTTTACCGCGTTATTGATTGAAAAAGAGCTGGGTGTTGGATGGGATGATTTTTCGGATCATCTTTTGTGTGACCGGGCATGCGTTATGCAACTGCCTTATGAAACCTATTATCCTGGACGTGTCAATTCGATTACCCATTCCACAGCTCAATCTGCGGGCTGGATATGGGATATTCCATTGGTCAATCGCCGGGGGATTGGCCATGTTTATTCCAGCAGTTTTATTTCAGATAATGATGCAGAACAGGAATTACGCCTTTATGAGGGGGCGCATGCAGATAATATATCCACACGTATTGTAAATTTTAAAGTTGGCAAACGGAAAAAGACATGGGTTGCAAACTGTGTTGCATTGGGATTATCAGGCGGTTTTCTGGAGCCGTTGGAATCAACGGGCCTTCATATGGTTCAACTGGCGGCACTCACCCTTGCGGAACATTTTCCTTATGATGGTGAAATGCAGGCTTTATCAGAGAAATTTAATAGGATCATGTCGGACCGTTTTGACGAAGTTCTGAGTTTTATCAATCTCCACTATTGTATGACCCAAAGAACTGATACGGAATTCTGGCAGGAAGTGCGGCGTCCTGAACGTATTTTAAGAGACCTTCAGGAACAATTTGAATATTGGAAAATAAAACCACCTTCTATGGCTGATTTCAGGGACCAACTTACAATATTTAATTCCATTAATTATGAATTAGTCCTTTATGGAATGGATTTTCAGCGGGATTATTTTACTAAAAAATTTGGACCAAACCTGCCCCCGATAAATACACCGGATTTTATAACCAATCGATTAAATATCCTGAGCAAGAATATGCCGACACATGAAGCTTGGCTGCAGCAGAATCTTGACATGCCAAGATATGACCATTCGGGTGGAACTTTATGATTAATATTACATAAGTTGGGTTTCCAGTGGAATATTTACCAAGAAGGGTTTGCCCCTTAAAGACAAACCCAACTCAGCGACCCCCGTCATATTATGGCTCTAATCACTCACCTGCTGTTTTGAAACAGGTGTTTTCTAACCAATCGAGTAATTCTGTATAGAGCGTCGTTTTATGATTATAAAATAGGGTGCTGTAGAAATGATCCGCCCCCTTGAGTTCGGTATATTTGTAGAATTTATTGTGTTTTTTCAACTCTTTTACAAAAGCTCGGCTGTGGGCAATATCAACCCGTCGGTCAATGTCACCATGAATAACAAAGATCGGAATATTTACCTTTTCCACAGTATCAACTGGCGAAAGGCCCTTTAAATGAGGCCCGGCTATTTTTCTGGAGAAGTAATTATCATAGATACCTGCCGATAATTTATCCATATCGCTAACACCTGCGCCGGCGATAGCGCATTTATAGATGTTATTTTCCCGGGTGGAGGCAACAAAAGCCGTATAACCGCCGTAACTCCATCCGAACATGGCCAGACGGTCTTTATCGGCCAGTCCTTTTTTGACCAGATAATGCATTCCGTCATCTAGGTCATCCTGCATTTCATATCCCCACTTGGCATCGCCGGCTTTCCAGTGTTTCAAGCCATAGCCAGTTGAGCCTCGATAATTGGGTTGCAGAACAAGATAACCGTGATGTGCCAGTAATTGAGCCCATTCATCAAAACCGGGATTGTCCCGGGCCCATGGTCCCCCGTGGGGTAAAATAACAGTAGGAAATGGCCCTTTACCTTTGGGAATGGTCAGATACGCCGGAATTTTCAATCCGTCCCGGGCTTTATATTTGATATATTTAACCTCGGAGAGATGTTCAGATTTTATCTTTGGGTATCTGGCACCAAGGAATTTTAATTCGGACTTATTTCTAAGGAGGTAAAATGATCCGGCTTCTTTCGGGCCATTTACATAAATTATCAGGTTATTATCATCATGGGAGCGACTGGTGATACGTGAATTATGATCTGGAAAAAGATTTTGTATTGCCTCATAAAGTGATTTTTCCGCTTCGTCTATATAAACTCTTTTCGGCTTGGATGTGGCATAATTAAAGCCAAGAAGCTGTCCTCTTTTGCCCGGTTTCCAGTTTCTGATGATATCGCCTGCATCAACAGACTTTAACCCAAATAGCTTTTCTGTATATTGCCTTGTCTCAATATCCATAGCCCAGATACTGGCAGTGTTTTCGCCATTATTGGCGCGAACAAAAAGCTCATTATTATTTTCCGGATTAAATCCTAGAATCTCAAATATTTCCCGTTTCATGGCATAATTTTTGGCGATAGGTATCCATTTTTTTTCACCCTTTTTACGCACATGATATATAATTGCGATGTCTCCAATATCAAAAGATACTGCTACTCTGATATCCCCATCGTAATCAACATCATAGCCGCCGCCAAATTTATTGCTGCCGCGTTGAACTGTTCTCTTAGCGCCCGTTTTGACATTATAACGGACATAATCCAGATAATGGTTATCATTGGAATCATAAGAGATCAAAATCTCATCATCAGAATCAGATAGTCGTGAAACAAAATTCACCTGTCCGTCTGCGGGGACCTCTTTCCATTTACCTTTGCCGTTGCTATTAATGAGATAGGTACGGTAGCGGTATCTGGTTTTGTCCCCACCCCCAAATTTATACTTAACTTTATTGACATTTTGCCGAAATTCCACCCATAATCTGTCATCATTTAACCAAGTAAATCTCGTCATTTCCATGACTTTTGAGCCAAGGCGAACGGGTTTAGCCTTCATATCGGCAGTCTGATAAATTTCTAACAGATAATCCCCATTCAGGCTTTGCCCCCGGAGCATTCCAAGCATTTTACCGTTTTGAGATACAGAGACTTGCTGAATGGCGGGTCGCATCGCAAAAGCATTAATTGGCAAGGTTTCTGCTATTGCAGGCGCCATACAGGCTAAGAGATAGAATAGGCATATTAATTTAACTTTAGTTATAATAATTTTCATTTTTTCACACTATTCCTCATAACAAGATGTCAGTTGAGTATCCTTTTAGAGCCATTCATAAAATAGGGCCCAAAAAACAATTAATATTGAAATTTTGAGCCCTAAATCAGATTTTTTGTAATAGCCTACTCTCTAATAATTAGAAAAATTTACTAATGGAGAATTGATAAGTTCTGCCAAAGACATCGTAACCAACGCCGATTGGGAAATTCCGAAATGTAAACAGGTCCGTACCATCAACGGCTGTTGGCATTGTATCGAAAATATTTCTGACCCCCATGGTAAGACGCATATTTTCTACCAGATCAGTTGGTATCCAACTGATAGAAAAATTATGAACATCATAATTGTTGGTTGTGGCTGTGGGACGACACAGGCTGTTTGGGCAGGTATTATGAGCGGTAAATTCTGTGCGCGCACGCTCTTGTAGGGTGCTGCCTTGAATCCAGCGAGTCTGCCAGTTAAACCGGAAGTCATCATAACGCAATTGCAATAGACCCGTCGCACGCCAATTAGGGTTGGTTGGGTCACCAGCTGCATCATATATTGTATCAACCTGAACGATCTGTTCTTTACTTCTTGTGGCACGAACATCAAGTGACATACTAAGTGTTTTGGCATTAATTTCAAACTCACGTTCGAATAAAACATTGATGTCATAACCTTTATAGGTAATCAGACCAATATTCAAAAACCTGTCATGAATAAGTGACAGGACACCGTCTCCATCACGCTCTATCTGATCACAGAAATACCCAACGCCTTGTACATCTGCAATGGGGTTATTGAAGCAGCGATTCACGGTAAGTTGTGCCCCTGGTTCTGCAATACTATCTGTTATTCTGATATCACTATATGTTACAGAGACTGACAGATTAAACTTGTCGGACCAGGGCTGTTCGAAAACAAAACCATAAGTAAAGGCCCTTGATTTTTCCTCATTCAAAGTTTGGACACCACCGCTGGCACTTTCAACAGAGATAAGATCCTGAGTTGTGGTTTGAAGGTTATGTGTCAACGCATCAATGCCGCTGGCCGCACAAGCTGCAATGATGCGATCAATGGAGCCATTATCAACACGGATATCCTTGCTCGGATCATAAACATTGGTTCCGCTACCTGGGCCGCTGGACTGGCGGGCCGACACAGGAACTTGACAAGGATCAGATAAAGTAGCGAAGCCTGTCTGCTGACGTAAGAAGTTCTCTCGAGCATTTGGTGCCCGATAAGATGTGCCATAGGTTCCCCGAAGGGTGAACCAATCCGTGGGGCTATAAATCCCCTTAATGGCATAAGTCCACGCCCCACTATAAAGACTATGTTTGGTATAGCGGGTTGAAGCAGATAGGGTCAGTTCTTCCATAAATTTCTTACCACGAACCAGCTGTATTTCGGTCTCGGCAAAGAACTCATTCAAATTGACCGATGCGGGGCAGGATGACATAACCTCTCCCTCTACAAGACCTTCGCAATCACTCTTTCCGGCCCCCTGATCAGAGAAGAAGAAAGAAATAAGTCCCAGACTTGCCGCATCATTACCATATGAATCAATGCTATCCTGACGATGTTCATAACCAATAACCAATGGTACCGAAGTCTCGTTCCAAGGTAGATCAAATAAATCACCATTGACCACAGCAGAAAACATTATCTGTTTAACTTCAGTATTAAGAATACGATCAACAAACAAATAGGCTGCTTCTTCTGAGGAAAATTCCCCTGCGCCAGGCTGATAAATGTTTGGTGCAAACATATTAACCGGAACACAAGCCATCGTGTCTCCAGTGCGGGGATCGGTCCAATCGGGGCAAGTCAAATTGCCACTACCATCAAGTGTGGTTGTATTCAGAGAATGTAATAGACGTTCATTATGAACACCTTGCAAGGTGTTCGTACCTTTTGACTTGCTATAGGAACCATAAACATCATATTTCCAGTCTTTTTCCCTGAACGCCGGGATATCACCTCTGATGCCCCCAACAATCCGATATTGGTTCACACTGAATTTATTCAGGTCCCGGTCACCACGAATGGAAACAATAGGTGTCACGTCAAGAACCTGATTTGCCGGGAAGCCAGATAAGAATATATTCTGGCACATTGAACCGCCTGGGGCATTAAAGTTACAAGGGTTGGTTGGGTTGCTAAAGGGAACATCCGGGAAGAACTGTGGCCGACCTGGTGAATAAGTCTGACCTGAACGTTTGGCAAATAATGCCTCAGCATAAATAGTGCTGTCGGTGGAATCTTCTAGATTGAATTCACCATTTGCATAGACAGACCAGCGTTTTTGGTTGCTAACAAAGTCACCATTACGCAGAAGCTCTGATCGGTTCTTATTATAGAATGGGTCATTAATATCCACATCGGATAGACCATCACCATCGGCATCGATAAATACGCTATCAGTCTCTGTGGGGCAATCGCCAGCTATAAGAGGTTCAGGACAAGGGCCAAGATATGGATTATATATAAAACCGTCGTTATTTTCATCAAATGGCAGAGCAGCAGAGCCTAGGTAAAAAACACCCCATGAGGGTAATACAGTCTCGGACCAACCAGGGACGCCAATATTGGTCGAACCGGGTGTGGACCAGACGTTACCAAAGTAACTGTCGTTTATGAGCATGCGATTTGTGGTATCGAGGGCACATTTGGTTGCTGAGGTTCCGGGGGCAAGGTCTAAACGACCATTATTAACAGGCGAACCATCTTCAAATTCATAAAGAACTTCCTCACATTCCCGTGTGATACGGTTATGCTTTAGCTTTACAGATTCTCGCTCATAATATTCTGCAGCAACGTTAATGAAACCTCTATCGAAAGTTTTACCCCACATGCCGCCGACGTTATATGTCGTACCTCCGCCTGACTCAGGGGCGCTGAAGTTGCCTTCTATTTCAAGGCCTTCAAAATCCTTGCGAAGAATAATATTGGCCACACCAGCAATCGCATCAGACCCGTAAATAGTTGAGGCACCGTCAAGCAAAGCCTCAATGCGGTCAATCATTATGTTTGGAATGAGGTTAATGTCAGGCGCAACTGGCGCGCCACCAACACCCGCAGGGGCTACACGACGGCCATTGATCAGAACCAAAGTACGGCCAGGTCCAATGCCACGGAAGTCAGCGGTAGCACCACCAGGTCCGTTATCAAGAACAAAACCACCCATGGTATTGTCAACCTGAATACCGTTGGTTACTGTGCTTTGACGCAACATGTCCGCCGTATCAAAAATCCCCATTTCGCGGGTGATATCGCCGGAAATAACCTGAATTGGAGATGCGCTGTTAAATTCGCTACGACGAATACGCGAACCAGTTACAATCACCTCATCAAGTTGAAGGTCATCTTCGTCAGAAATATCATCCGTGGTATCAATAATATTTTCTTGGTAATCAGCTTCACTATTATAAGAAATTTTTTGGAAGCCAGATTTTTGAACAACAACATATGTCCCGTCGTCATTTAATTGCATGCCGAGGCCAGACCCCATGAGAAGTTGTTCTAATGCCTCATGTGCTGTGTAGTTACCCACCAACTCAGTCACATATTTGTTTTGTGCAATATCGCCACCGATCAGAATGGTAACACCCGCCTGACGTGATAGTGTCAAAATAGCTGAATCAAGTGCTTGTGCTTCAATGGCAACCTGACTGGCAAATCCAGTAGCAGAGACTGACGTAGGTACAGCGAGAGACAGTGCAATGATTGATGATGTGCCAATGAGGGCCAAGCGGCTTGCCTTAAGACTTTTTGAATACACTCGGTTTAGTGTATTTGAATGGGAACCTGTCATGAAAATCCTCCAAAGAAATTATTATAACGTAGGGCTGGAAACTGTAAATTTGAGCATATATTTACATCTCGCCTTTACAGGTTCTCATCAACATGACGAATGCCAATGTAAAAATCTTTCACACTTTTACATTATTTATTAATAATTTAGATGGGCTTATTCTTTTGCACTGCGATTCGAGCAGAAAATTATTTTAAATGTACCGGTGGAGATTAGGTATTATTTTTCAAACACCCAATCATCCATAAATGACTAAAAATCTTTTTTTCTTATTTGCTAACGGGTTTTTCCGAAGTGTCTTTAGCCTCAATTATAACCCTGTTATATCTGTGGAAAATATTGGCGACCCCGGAATGTTCCAGCCCTGTTAAAAGCCTGTCGGTTTGGTCAAGGGCTAAAGAAATTGTGATGGGATAATCCGCGAGAGAGCGGTCTTTCAAGATAATTTTATCAATACGATAACGGTTAACTTCGTCAATCACGCGCGTAAGCGGTGTGTTAATATATTCAAGACGGCCAAGCTTCCAGGAAATGTCTGTTTCCTGTTGAAATGTTTGTATTTTACCAAGGTTTCCATCTAAAGATGCAAATATTTGCTCTCCTGCTTTTAGGCGCTTAGAAGGGGCTATACTCTCATTTTCAGCTACTTCAACCAATCCTTTCACGACAGAAACACGTACATCGTCCTCTCCCTTCTGAATATCAAATTCCGTTCCGACAACGCGAACCTTGGTTTTGCCTATCTGAACCACAAAGGCGTGAGATTTATTCGAAGTCACGTCAAAGTATGCTTGACCATCAACCAGCTCGACACTTCGGGTTTCGTCTGAAAAATAGACATCAAGTGTTGATCTTCCTGCCAATGTAACCTTTGTTCCATCTGGTAACTCGACTGTTTTCAACTCCCCCATAGCTGTTTCATAACGCGTTTTTGGTCCCCCCTCATACGGGGCTGTAGCTTGCCAAAGGAAAATAGCCGCCAATAGAGAGGCCGCAATTCCTCCGAACATTCTCCGAGACGTTAAAAGCGGTAAAATGGCGTGGCCTGTCTTATTGTTCTTATTTGCGAAACTGTCGTCA
>JAESRB010000244.1 GCA_016764855.1 Emcibacter sp. | reverse complement strand
GTGAGAATACGAAATAGAGATGGCCTGCCCTTGTGGCGGGTCATTTTCGTTTAATATCCTAACCAACTAAACGTCTACCCCAGAAACCCTCCTGAACAATCCAATTACACACGTTCTAGCAATTTAGAGGACTTCACCATCCAAACAGGGGACAGGCCACCGCTCACTAACCACAGCATTCCCCTGTATGATTATAGCAGCCTGCTCAACCTGTATCAGCCCTGTGCTGTTTTGACAGAGGAAGCCTTGAAAGCCCCCTTTGGCGCGGGTGCCAGTTCCACAGCCAAACTACTGCTGACATCCCATTGCGGCCTGCTCAAAGCGCGCGGCTTGTTAACAGCCGAGACCACTGAAGGTCAGATTGCCCAATCCGCTGCAACCATTCGGGAAATGGGTATTCTGGACGAAACGCTTGTATTAGAGCCGATTAATGTCGCCATAAATCTATGGGCTAATATTGTCGTAAATTATTCCAACGCCTATGGTCGATTTTCGGCAACGGATAATCTTTGTGGTTTAAGCTATGCCAAGCTGGCCCCAACGGGGCAGGCGATTAGTCAAAATACCGCAGAAATGGCCGCAACCTTTGCGCTTTCTGGCGGGATTGCCCCGGTTGCTGGGCTCGCCTTTGCCCCAACCGAGCTGAAACTGCCGATTGATTATGCTATCTGCTACCGGGATTTGATGACGGCAACAACTGAAAACGCCCAACGGGTCCAAAAAGGCATTGCGGAAACATTCCATACGGCAGACCTACACGGAACACCAACCATTATTGTTCATGGGCAGTCCGATGCGCTTATTCATGTTAATCATAGCTCCCGCCCTTATCTTGGGCTAAATAACCTGATCGAAGGCAAGAAGAGTAACCTGCATTATTATGAAATCAGTAATGCCCATCATTTTGACGCCTTTAATGCCTTTCCCGGATTTAACAATCGCTTCATTCCGCTACATCATTATTTAGCTGAGGCGCTTGACCTGATGTATGACCATATGACAAAGGGCACGGCCTTGCCCCACAGCCAAATTGTCTGGACGACGCCCCGAATGAAAGATAAAAACGGCACAGTAGAAGATTTGAACGAAAAGCATCTGCCTGAAATCTTGCAGACTCCGACGACATCCCGTATTAATATTGAGCAGGGAATCGTAAAAATTCCTGTAAAATAGGGAATTTACATGCTCCAGACATGGGTGATCATTACGGTTTCATTAGGCTATCTTGGCATGTTATTTGCCATAGCCTATTACGGTGACAAACGTTCACTGGAACGGCCCCTTGATCGGCCACATAATAAATATCGCGCAACAATCTACAGCCTGACACTTGCGGTATATTGCACCTCGTGGGCCTTTTACGGCACATCGGGACAAACCGCTGCAACAGGTTGGGTCATGGCGCCTACTTATTTGGGGTCAATCATCGTTCTTATATTAGGCTGGCCATTCCTGATCAAATTGATCACCGTTAGTAAAAAACAAAATATCACCTCCGTCGCCGACTTTCTATCCTCTCGCTATGGTAAATCACAGCAGCTCGCCATTCTGGTTAGCTTTGTTGCCGCCATGGGCGTCGTTCCCTATATCGCATTACAGTTGAAGGCTGTCTCCACCAGTTACAACGTCCTGACAGGTAAAGTAGTTCAGGGATTTGGCGGCGTTTCACTATGGGAAGACACCGCAATTTTTGTTGCCGCTCTGATGGCGCTATTCACCATTTTATTTGGCACACGAAATATCAAATCCAATGAGCATCACGAAGGTATGATGCTTGCGATTGCCTTTGAATCCATTGTAAAACTAGCCGCCTTTACCATCGTTGGGCTTTTTATCACCTTTGGGCTTTATGACGGCTTTAGCGATATTGCAACACGGGCCGCACAGGATGCCACCATTCAGGAAATCTTCAAAACCGGAAGCCAGAACAACAGCTTCATGACGTCTGTTGTTCTGGGCATGGCGGTTATCTTCTGTCTGCCCCGGCAATTCCATGTTTTGGTCGTTGAAAATTCCGAACCCGGAGATATTCGTCTTACCCGTTGGTTGTTTCCCATCTATCTATTGGGCATGAGCCTGTTTATTTTCCCTGTGGCCGCTGCTGGATTACTCACCCCGGCAGCGGGATCAAATCAAGACTTTTACATCCTGACCCTGCCCCTGACAGTAGGCCGTACGGATTTGGCTCTGCTCGCCTTCATTGGCGGCCTGTCCGCCGCAACCAGCATGGTCATTGTCGGGGCTGTCGCGCTCAGCACCATGGTATCCAATGATGTGATCATGCCGATCATTCTGCGGATGAAATGGTTAAGGCTGGACGAGCAAAAAGATATTAGCGGCATGCTTTTGATGATCCGCCGGATCACCATCGTCGCCATCATGTTTCTGGCCTATTTTTATTACCGCATGGTGGTCAGCTTTGACGCCCTGGCCTCTATCGGGCTTATGTCCATGGTTCTTGCTGCACAGTTCTCTCCCGCTATCGTCGGAGGCATCTATTGGAAAGGCGCCACGCATAAGGGCGCTATGACCGGGCTTTGTGTCGGGTTTCTGGGCTGGTGCTACTGCCTACTTATCCCTCTTATTGCCCGTGCGGGCTGGATCTCACCGGATATTCTGGACCTAGGGCTGTTTGGCAATCCCCTTTTACGTCCGGAGAACTTGTTTGGAGTAACAGGCCTCAGTCAGGTTACTCACGGATTGATCTGGAGCCTTGGCCTTAACCTGCTTTGCTTCGTCGTCATCTCCCGCCTGACCCGTCATAGTCTGATCGAACATATTCAGGCCGCAACCTATGTGGATAGTGACTTTGATGGTAAAAAAGAACGCAGCCTCCTGATCCGGTCATCCGCCAAGACCTCAGACCTGATGGCACTGGCAGAACGGTTTGTTGGCACGAAACAAGCCCGACAGGCCTTTTCAAATTTTGCTGCAGAACACCATGAAACCATCTCACCGAACAGTCTGGCTCAGGGTGAATTAATCATATTCACCGAACATCTTTTGGCCGGCGTTATTGGTTCCGCCACCGCACGTGTTGTCATCAATACCACCCTTCAGGGGCAGGATATGAAGTTGGATGATTTTGTCTCCATCGTGGACGAAGCTTCCGAAGTCTTCCGCTTTAACCGTACGCTCCTACAAAAATCTCTGGAAAATATTAATGTGGGAATCAGCGTGGTGGACAAAGACCTGTATCTTGTGGCTTGGAACGCACGCTATTTGAAAATGTTCAATTACCCGGAGGGACTGATCTATGCCGGACGCTTTATCGGTGATGTGCTGAGGTATAATGCGGAACAGGGGTATTTCGGTGATCATGATAGTGAACAGCAGATACAAAAACGGCTAGACCATTTAAGTCGGGGCACCAAATATACTTATGAAAGAATGTTGCCGGATAATACGGTCGTTGAAATTCACGGACATCCCCTGCCCGGTGGTGGCTTTGTCACAAGTTATAGTGATATCACCATCCATAAACAGGCCGCCGAAGCCCTGCTCCGGGCCAACGAACGTCTGGAACAACGGGTCTCCGAACGTACATATGAGCTGGAAATTGCAAAGGCCGAGGCAGAGAAAGCCAACATCAGCAAAACCAGATTTCTTGCCGCCGCTAGCCATGACCTTTTGCAGCCCTTAAACGCGGCGCGGCTCTTTACCTCTGCTTTGTCGGAGAAAAATACCGACGATAAAATAAACCCTTTAATTGACCATTTGGACAGCAGTCTGAATGCGGTGGAAGGATTACTTGATGGCCTGTTAGAGATTTCTAAACTGGATGCCGGCGTCATGGAAGCACATCCTGTGGATTTCAACATTGATACCCTGCTCCATGAACTTGATCTGGAATTTACCGCCATTGCCCATGATCGGAATATTAGCTTTAAAATGGTTCCGTCCCATGCCATCATCCATAGTGATCCAAAGCTCCTGAGACGAATTTTGCAGAATTTCATCAGCAATGCCATCCGCTACACCCACGAAGGGCGGGTTCTCCTAGGCTGTCGCAGACGCAGCAACAACCAACTGGAAATTCAGGTATGGGACACGGGCCACGGCATTTCCGAGAATAAAATTGAAGAAATATTCATAGAATTCAAGCAATTACAAAAGAATATGAGTTCCGATCCCAAGGAACAAGGGCTGGGATTGGGGTTAGCTATTGTCGAGCGGATTTGTCGCTTGCTTGATCTGCCCCTGACGGTCAACTCCATACCGGAAGTTGGATCTGTTTTCAGCGTCACCTTGCCTCTTGGTCAACAGGGTCTCACAACGGAAAATTCTATTCTTCTCCAAAAAAACCGGCCTTTGAATATTCTGGATTTCTCTGAGCTAAAGGTTCTTTGTATTGATAATGATCCGGATATTTTAACCGGCATGGAGCTTTTATTATCCAACTGGGGATGTAGGGTCCATTGTTATCACTCCATAGAAGAAGTCACACAAAAATCCAATGGCTTTACACCTGATATTATCTTGGCGGATTATCACCTTGATCACGAAGAAACCGGTATTGAGGCCTTAAATTATTTGAGGACTAAAATAAACCCCGCGCCCCCAGGAATTGTCATTTCCGCAGACCATACGGAGGAGGTAAAAAAACAAGCCGAAACCAACGGTTATAAATTCCTGCGCAAACCCGTAAAATCGGCCGCTCTCCGCGCCCTCATCAACAGCCAGTTACTTTACCGTAAATAATATTAGCTAATCGGACATCTCATCCGCGGCCAGTCTTTGAGCCGCAATAATTAAATGCCCCCGACTGTAAGCCCCGAATTTTTTCAGAATGCCCGTGACATGAGCCTTAATCGTTCCTTCTGCGACTCCCATCTCATAGGCAATCTGCTTATTCAGCATCCCTTCCGATATGATAAACGCGGGCTAACTGTGTTTGTTGCAAATCAGGATGAATACTTTCTTTTAACACGCTAGCATT
>JAESRB010000243.1 GCA_016764855.1 Emcibacter sp. | reverse complement strand
TTCCGGCGGCAAGATGTGGAAAATGGGGGGCAGGGGGCGCCGTTGGTTCCTATTTATCATCAGGCCTTAATAAATTCCATGACATCGCAAGAATACCCCGTTGCCCTGATTAATATTGGCGGCGTGAGCAACATCACCTGGATTGGAAATCAAAAAGAAGGTCATATGCTGGCATTTGATACCGGTCCGGGAAGCGCTTTTTTGGATGATTGGGTCAACCAGCATACCGGAGAGCCCATGGATCGGGACGGTGTCTTATCAACCCAAGGGAATATTGATCATATTTTGGTGGAACATTGGCTGACAAATTCATATTTTTTCAAGATTCCCCCGAAATCGTTGGACCGGAATACCTTTACGGTGTCGGGGTTAAGTGCTTTGTCATTGATTGATGGTGCTGCCACTTTATTGGAATTTACCGCAAAATCTATTGAACTTGCCTTGAGCCACTGCCCCGAAGCCCCAAAACATATCTATATTTGTGGTGGTGGCCGGCATAACAATGCACTGATGGCTAGACTGAAAAAGATGAATGTTTCCGTCGATGCTGTTGAAGTACTAGGTTGGAATGGTGATTATATGGAGGCAGAGGCCTTTGCTTATCTGGCCTGTCGTCACTTATGTGACCTTCCTCTGACATTTCCGGGGACGACCGGGATTAGCCAGCCGTCCTCAGGCGGCAAATTATACAAACCTGTTTGATCTTTCTGGCCTGTTTGATCTTTCAGACGCTCTAATAACCAAGGCGAGCGGTCAGATACTTGTCAACTTCCTGAACCAGTGGCGCATGATAATCCACATACAGATGGTCTGCACCTTCAATTTTATCATATTGAACGTCGATACTTTTCTGCGCTTGTAATTTATCGACAAGTTTTTGTACAGAAGACTCGGAAACAACGGTATCAGATGTTCCCTGAATGATCTGACCAGATGCCGGGCAGGGGGCCAAAAAGCTGAAATCGTATAAATTTGCTGGTGGTGATACAGACAAAAATCCTTGAATTTCTGGGCGACGCATCAATAACTGCATGCCGATCCAAGCTCCAAATGAATAGCCTGCAATCCAACAACTGGACGCATCCCGGTTATGAGACTGAATCCAGTCCAACGCAGCGGCCGCATCGCTTAATTCACCGATACCATCATCAAAAGTCCCCTGACTTCTGCCTACGCCCCGAAAATTAAACCGTAAAACGGAAAAGCCCCGGCGTTTAAAAGAATGGTAAAGATAATAACATACCTTATGATTCATGTTACTGCCGAATTGAGGGTCGGAATGCAGGATCAGAGCAACCGGGGGATTGTCGCCTTTTCCTTCTTGATAACGACCTTCTAAACGTCCATCGGGACCACCGAAAATAACTTCAGGCATATCAGTCTTTTTCCTTAAAATTTTTATTTGCTATACTAGTAATGATATAGTGACAAACAATGGCGTAATCAAGGTCATCCCTTGACGTTATTGTCTGTTAAACCTATATGAGTAATAATAATTTGTAACGCTTGGGCAAAACTTGCCGAATCAGTGTTTTATACCATAAAATCACGGGTCAAAAGCAAGAGAGAATTAGGTATTATACTATGTTTGATAATATTCGTCATGATATTTCAGTGGTTTTGGAGCGTGATCCGGCTGCAAGATCAAAATTAGATGCCTTAATTTCCTATCCGGGCGTCCATGCTTTGATCTATTATCGCATCGCTCATTGGGCATGGGAAAATAACTTTCATACATTGGGACGCTTTATTTCTCATATGGGACGTTTTTTAAGCGGTATAGAAATTCACCCCGGCGCTAAAATCGGTAAAGGTGTCTTTTTTGATCATGGTATGGGTATTGTTATCGGGGAAACCGCAGAGATCGGTGACAATGTTACCCTCTATCAAGGGGTAACACTGGGCGGTACTTCTCTGGATGGGGGTAAGCGACACCCCACTTTGGGAGAAGGCGTTATTGTCGGCGCTGGAGCTAAAATATTAGGTCCAATCCATGTGGGTAAAAATGCTCGTGTTGGCTCAAATGCTGTTGTTGTTAAACGGGTTATGGAAAACACAACCGTTATCGGAATCCCGGCCAAAGTGATTCAGCCTCAAGCAGAGAAAAGTCAAAAGGACTTTTGTTCTTATGGTATGTCAACGGACGATCTGCCAGATCCTATTGCCCGTTCTCTCGAAGGAATGTTCGATATGGTTTGCGGATTGAAAAGCCGGGTTGAAGAACTTGAACAGGAATTGGCGGTGCGGGATGCTCAGGATGTGATTAAAAGTCATAAAAACCAGAAGGCTGATGCAGGGCGGACTAAAGCTGAAACAAGCCGCTGATATGATATATCTGGACCATAATGCGACAACGCCCATAAAACCTGAGGTCATCGCGGAAATGAAACGCGTTATGGAGATCGGCGGCAATCCCTCATCTGCTCATACGGTTGGGCGCGGGGCTAAAGCAATCTTGGAATCCTCGCGTCAAATAATTTCCAACGAAATAAATTGCCGTTCCCAGAAGATAATTTTTACCGGCGGCGGGACAGAGTCCAATAACATTGCCCTGAAAGCTGCGGGGTACCAACATATTATCCTGTCTGAAACAGAGCATGATTCAATTTTGGGCATTCAAGAAAATTTTACAGGAACCATAGACTGTCTTGCTGTTGATAATAATGGATATATTTCTCCGGATGTTTTGAGAAAAGCCTTGGAAAATGCCCCAAGAAATTCATCAGGAAATTCCTCAGGAACTGGCCCGGAAAAATGCCTCGTATCCCTCATGCTAGCCAATAATGAAACCGGCGTTGTTCAGGATATAAAGACACTTGCTGATATCACCCATGAATTTGGTGCCTGCTTTCATACGGATGCCATTCAGGCTTTTGGCAAAATTCCTGTAGATTTCAGAGCCCTTGGTGTAGATATGATGTCTCTATCGGGTCATAAAATTAATGGACCACAGGGCGTTGGGGCGTTGGTTGCTTTGGAAAAAATAAATATTCAGTCCCTGTCCTTTGGTGGCGGACAAGAAGTAGGGCGGCGGGCCGGTACAGAAAACCTTGCGGCAATAGCCGGTTTTGCCAAAGCCGTAGAGTTTATCCCAGAAAATCTGAAAAATATGTCCGCTGTGGAGAAAATGCGTAACCGCATTGAACAAGAAATACAAACCCATGCCCCATGTGTGTTTTTTTATGGGGCCTCGTCCCATAGGCTGCCCAATACATCTACGATACTAATGCCAGGAGTATCAAGCGAGACACAGGTAATGGCTTTTGACCTTGGCGGGATATGTATCAGTGCCGGGTCGGCCTGTTCATCGGGGAAAGTGAAACCGTCGCACGTGGTGTCCGCCATGGGCGGTAGTCAGGCAGAAGCCCTGTCAACTATTCGGGTCAGTTTAGGTATCAATACGACAGAAAAAGAAGTTGATGCCTTTATCGCGGCATGGATAAAGTTATATGAGCGGAAAAGAAAGTGACCAAAACTAAACACCCCATATATTTGGATTATCAGGCGACGACACCGCTTGATCCAAGGGTGCTTGACACCATGATGCCATATTTTACGGAAAAATTTGGTAATCCGCATGCAACAAATCATCGTTTTGGCTGGGAAGCAGAGGCGGGCGTCCAATTGGCCCGAGAGCAAGTCGCTAATCTGATAGGTGCGGGATCTGAGGAGATTATTTTCACATCTGGCGCAACGGAATCCAACAACATTGCCCTCAAAGGATTGGCCTATAGCCTGTATCCTGACAAAAACCATATCATAACGGCAATGACAGAGCATAGTTGTGTTCTGGAAAGTTGTAAGTCCTTGGAAAGGTCAGGTTTTAAAGTCACGTATCTACCCGTTGATGCGGACGGCTTGATCCGGCTCGATGAATTAACCGATGCTATAACAGCTAAAACCGCGCTGGTGTCGATCATGACATTAAATAATGAAATCGGCGTTCTGCAAGATGTTAAGGCAATTGGTGAAATTTGTGCTGCTAGTCAAGTTGCCTTTCATACGGATGCCGCACAGGCGATCGGAAAAATACCCCTTGATATGGCTAATCTGAATATTGACCTTATGAGCATCTCTAGTCATAAAATATATGGCCCCAAAGGGATGGGAGCTCTTTATATCCGCAATAATCCAGCCATCTGGCCTTTGGCCTTATTTGATGGCGGCGGACAAGAGAGGGGGCTTCGTTCGGGAACATTATCCCCCGCATTATGTGTGGGGCTTGGTACGGCCTGTAAGATTTCGGGTCAAGACATGGGGAAAGACAGTGATCATATTACCATGCTCTCTGAAAAATTGACGTCTTTAATAATGGGAAAATTAACCGGAGTGCATTTGAACGGTTCCAAAGAAAAGCGCTATCCCGGCAATTTGAATTTCTTTTTTGAGGGCGTGAAAGCGGATTCTTTATTCAGAGAATTACGTAATATTGCATTGTCCACCGGATCTGCCTGTGCGACGGAGAAACCGGAACCTTCCCATGTGTTAAGCGCTATTGGCCTCAACAAGAAACAGATTGAATGCTCAATTCGTATTGGCATTGGCCGCATGACAACAATTGTCGAAATTGATCAGGCGGCTGATCAGATCATCACCAGCATCCTTAAAATCAGAGCTTCTCTATAATTGACCCTTTATTTCCGCCTTGGGAAAATCGTTTCAAAGCGACATAGGCCGTACTATTGACCGGGGTAGGGACATTATATTTTTTGCCTAGCCTGTGGACAGTTCCCTGTATCCACTCCAATTCTAATCTATTGCCCTGGCGTAGGTCCAGACATTGAGATGCCATCAAGTCTTTGCCTTTTCCAACAGATAATATCAGATCAAGATTTTTCTCCACAGCGTCGTCATTCAATGAAATCCCCATTGCCGTTGCCACATGATAGACCTCCCACATGGCGGCCAATAGGATTTCCTTTGTATCAGGATCACGACACATGGTCACGGCCCCGGAATCCGTTAAAGACCCTATGCTCGCATTTGCGCAAAGCAGGATAAATTTAGTCCAGAGCATTTCCTGCAAATTTTCCGCACGGATGCCAATAAGTCCCGCCTCTGGAAATAACTGCTCAAGTATATCTGTTCTTGTGCTTTTCCTATTACATAATTCGGCAAAATGGATAGTGTTATTGCCGCCAGAATGCTTGATTACACCCGGAGAATCAATATTAGCCGATACATAAATGGAGCCCCCGATGGTTTTATCATTACCTACAGTTTGGGAAATAATTTCTACACTCTGAACACCGTTTTGTAGGGTTAAAATGAATGTTTTATCCCCCATCATGGGCAAGCAGGCCTTTGCTGCCTGCTCCGTATCATAAAGTTTGACCGAAAAAATAATGAGATCAACCACACCGACATCTTGTGTGTTCTCATAGGCCTCTACCGGATTAACATGCAGGTTACCTTCTTTGGAAAGCAGTTTTAAGCCGGATGATTTGAGGGCGTTTAAGTGCTTCCCTCGGGCGATAAATATAACGTCATGCCCCGCACCAGCCAGTTTGGCCCCAATGAAACCTCCCATACCTCCACTGCCCATGATTGCTATTCGCATTAGCTTAAGTCCTTTTTAAAAAATTCAGTGCTATTTCCATATATTCTTTGGGTTTTTCCGCATGAAGCCAATGACCTGCATTTTCAAGCGTAACAATCTCAGCCTTTGGAAAAAGTTCATAAATACCCGGGAAATATTCTTCCTTTACATAATCAGACAGTTCGCCGCGTATGAAAATGCTCGGACCTGTATAGGCTGTGCCAACAGGTTTTTGAGTAATATACTCATACCCCTGCTCAAGCCCTTTAACATTTATGCGCCAAACCAGAGACTTATCCGGCGTTCGGGATAAATTGGTCAGCAGAAATAACCGAACTGCAGGAATATCTATATAGTCGACCAAAACCTGATCGGCTTCCTTACGGGAAGAAACATCGGCCTTCATAACCGCATTTAAACCATCAAATATTCTGTCATGGTGATGAGGGTATTTTACCGGCGCAATATCACCAATTATAACTTTTGATACTCTTTCCGGGAAGTTTAGCGCAATCTGCATGGTAACTTTCCCACCAAGAGAATGGCCCATTATTGCCGCCTGTTCAATATCATGTTTGTCCATAAATTCGATGACATCCATCGCCATGGCCTTAAATGAGACGTCGTCATCATGGGGGGAGGCCCCGTGATTACGCAAATCCAGACTATAAACGGTGTAAAATTCACCAAATTGCTTGGCAAGAGTGCGGAAATTACTCGCAGAGCCAAATAGCCCGTGAATAATTATTAAATTGGGCCCTTGGCCCACCTGATCAAATTTTAATTCCATAATGATTATAGATATAACCGGAATTAATATCTCAGTGCGACCTTTAAATTTTATTTGGCCAAAATAGGTGAAGCAAGCTCCGGGGTAGGGAGCTTGCTTCGTGCCAAGACAGGCAAGAGGGGTAGTAGGGGTAATTACCGTTTAAAAGTAATTTTACCTGTCTTGTCATCTACGTAAGCCGTTGAGACCGGAATTTTATTGGATGATGTAACGCTGATTTTCCACTTGTCATTGATCTTTTTAACGGTACCAACTCTAAGTTTTTTATAAGATTTGTGGGATTTTAGGTATTCTTTCATAATTTTCTTGGCATCATATTTGGAAATTTTATCTTCATATTTGATGGAATGAAGCTGTTGGTTGCTATTAATATTTGTGGTTTCTCTAGCCTGTAGGGTTCCAACGCCCATAACAGTAACCGCGATTGTAATTATGCTAATTTCTTTCAACATTGGACTTTATCCTTTAGGTAAATTTTGTGGGTAAATCATTGTGCACCTGATTTATAACCCCAAGATAATGCCGTTAAAAACACATGATCGACGAATTGCGAATTTATTGCGACGAATAAAAACAATATACGATGAAGTGACTTTTTGATGAGATGAACCGTTTTGGTCCTAGTGAATTTTTAGAGAATCCAAGACGTAAGGCGTGATTTTTTTTGACGATTACCGACACACCCTTGGCGTTAGGATGCATGGCATCGCTTTGGTTCAAGCTGGCGTCCCCGGCAACACCATCCAGAAAAAATGGATAAAGGTCATCTTTATATTTTAAACTAAGGTCCGGAAAGATACGGTTAAATTTTTCCCCATATCCAGCCCCCATATTTGGAGGCGCCAGCATACCCGCAACAAGTGTCTTAATTTTCTGCTGTGCTAAGATAGCTAATATATTTTCCATATTAGCCCGAGTAATGTCCGGGGCAATACCTCGCAAGGCGTCATTGGCCCCCAATTCAACGATCACAAGATCAGGTTTACCTGTCTTTATGCTGGACAGCACCCATTGTAATCGTGACAGACCACCAGAAGAGGTGTCACCGGATACGCCGCCATTAATAACGGTGATGTCATGGCCTTGCTGTCTTAGGGCCTGCTCCAGTTGCGCAGTGAATCCCTGGTCCGGTGCCAATCCATATCCAGCTGTCAGACTGTCTCCAAAGGCCAGTATGGTATAATCACCGGCCAGAGCAGCCGGTAGCTTCATCGCTATAAAAAGCACTGTTACCGCAAACACTTTGATAGTTTTTGAAACATTCATATCTTTACTGTTATACATAATAGAAACTTCAATTCAATATGCATGGAATAATAATGACAAATACGGCCATATTGCAGCTCAAAGATATTTTCTTGGAATTTCAAGGCGAGGGGCATGAAATAAAAATACTTAACGGTGTTAATCTAGAAATTTCTAAAGGCAGTTCCGTGGCCATTTTAGGACCCTCTGGTTCTGGGAAATCGAGCCTTTTATCCCTGATGACCGGCCTTGAAAAACAAACCTCCGGCCAGATTACCGTGAATGGACATATTCTTGACAGTATGAATGAAGACCAACTGGCTCTTTTTCGACGGAATAATATCGGAATTGTGCTTCAATCCTTTCATCTTATCCCAACTATGACTGCACTGGAAAATGTTTCAGTGCCTTTGGAGCTTGCCGGACGAGCCGATGCTTTTCAAATAGCCGAAGAGGCCCTTGATCATGTGGGTCTGTCCCATCGGTTAGGTCATTATCCTTCTCAGCTATCCGGTGGTGAACAACAAAGGGTTGCCATTGCGCGTGCCATTGCACCAAATCCAAAAATCATTTTTGCCGATGAGCCTACCGGAAATCTGGATGCCAATACGGGTCACAAGATTGTCGAGTTGATCTTTGATTTACAGAAAAAATCTGGCACCACATTGATTATGATTACCCATGATACGGATGTTGCGGAACATTGTGATCGTGTCCTTTATATGAAGGATGGGTTGGTTGTTGATAATACCACACAAAAAGAAAATACCAAAAAGGTCGCGGAATGATAAATAAATCCTTTAAGACTGCCTTTAAATTTTCTCTGCGGGAATCCCGTTCTGCGGTACAAAATTTCAAGATTTTTATCATCAGTCTTTTTCTGGGAACAGCCATCGTTGCTGGTGTCGGGTCAGTAACGGCGAATATTTCGGATAGCATCCGACAGGACGGACGTATTTTCCTTGGTGGTGATATTGAAATCAGTCAAATCCAACAGCGGATCACCAAAGAAGAGAAAGATTTCTTATCTGCATGGGGACAAATTTCCGAGGTAGCGACTTTACGGACCATGGCCCAAATAGACGATGATGGTAGTCTGGTTGACCTTAAAGCCGTAGATGTCGCATATCCTCTATACGGGACGTTGTCGTTGCAGGATGGGCAATATAGCCCTCAAACATTAGAGAAAAAAAACGGACAGTGGGGGATATTGCTCTCCGAAGCACTGGCAACAAGGCTGAACTTGACCACAGGAGGTCATGTGAGGCTCGGGACCATGCAATATGATGTGCGGGGAATTATTAAAAAAGAGCCGGATGTCAATAGTCAGGGGTTTCAGTTAGCTCCCGGTGCAACCATTGCCTTGAAGAGTCTGTTCGAAAATTCACTGGTTCAGCCGGGGAGTCTGGTAAAATATTACAATAGAATTAAATTAAATCAAGGAATTAACTTAGAAAACCTAAAGAAAAACATTAAGAAAAATTATCCTGATCACGGCTGGCGCGTAAGAGACAGCAGTAGCGGAGGTACAGGGCTACGCCGGTTCGTCGGAAGGATGGGGCAGTTTATGACTCTTGTAGGCTTAACCGCCTTACTGGTTGGCGGGGTTGGGGTGAGCAATGCAGTCAGGTCCTATCTTGATAATAAGACAGATACAATTGCCACATATAAAATTTTAGGCGGAACAGGCCGCATGCTTTTGGCAATCTATCTTGGACAAATATTGATCATTGCTACTGGAGCCATTTTACTTGGCTTGATTGCAGGGGCCATTGTTCCCATGATGGTCGGCCAATTTCTGACGGACAGCCTCTCCGTTGAGTTAAGTCTGTCGCTCTATCCAAAAGCGTTAATTCTTGCCGCTTTTTATAGCTATACGGTTGCGTTGATATTCACGCTCTGGCCGTTGGGCAAGGCGGTACAAATCCCGGCCGCACGTTTATTTCGTCAAACCGTCAGCACTAGGCCTGCTGTAAAGCAGTCTCTGCCATATATTTTTGCCATTCTTACTCTGGTCATATTGCTGGTTTTCGTTGTGGTTTATATGTCAGAATTTAGACAGCTCACCGCTGGAACCCTTGGGGCCGCGCTCGTAGCATTTGTGATTTTATCGGGGGCTTCTGGTGGGATTAAGAAATTAGCGAAAGCACTTCCACGGCCTAAAAACCCCATATTCCGTATCGCCCTTAGCAATATTTACCGGCCCGGAAATTCGACGACTTCAATCGTTATGTCGCTGGGGCTGGGACTTATCTTATTCACAGCCATTTCCTTAATTGAAAATAACCTGCTTCGGGAAATTAATGAACGAACCAATAGCGAGGCCCCAACCTTCTTTTTCATTGATATTCAAAAATCTCAACATGATGATTTTACCAATTACCTTGAGAATCGCGCTGGTGTGGAAAAATACCGAACAGTTCCTAACCTTAGGGGACGCATAACCCACGTTAAATCCGTTCCCGCAGCTCAGGCAGAGGTCAAACCCGAGGGCAAGTGGATATTGCGCGGTGATAAAGGCATCACATTCAGTCATATTTTGCCCACTGATAATATCATAACAGCCGGAGAATGGTGGCCCATAGATTATGAGGGGCCTGCACAGGTTTCTATTTCAAAGCAGATGGCTGACAGCATGGGCCTTGGCATTAATGATGAAATTTCAGTCAATATTCTCGGGCGTAACTTTACCCTGCCCATATCATCTATCCGCCAGTTCAGTTGGGAGAATTTCGGCATTAATTACGTCATGATGGTTGATCCCAATAGCTTGAAAGACGCGCCCTATACCTATGTGGCAACTGCCAAGACATCTGCCAAATATGAGGCGGTTATATATCGGGAATTATATCAGAATTTCCCCGGAATTTCCGTTGTCCGCATGAAAGAGGTACTGGATAACGCCCTTGCTCTGCTTGGGAAAATCTCCAATGCCATTGATGTCATGGCGGCAATAACCATCATTTCCGGTATTATTGTCCTGGCAGGTGCTATCGCGGCGGGACATAAGGCACGGATTTACGATGCTGCGGTGCTAAAAGTGGTCGGGGCAACCCGGCAGGATATTCTAAAAACCTATGTTATCGAATTCATTCTTCTGGGGCTGTTAACCGGGGTGGTGGCCATTGCACTGGGGACGTTTGCAGCCTATTTAGTCATAACTAACCTCATGGAAATGTCTTGGGAATTGCCGTTCCGCATTCCAATTGCTACCGTTACGGGCAGCATAACAGTCACACTGATTTTTGGTATGGTCAGTATCTGGCTGGCCATGTCCGTCCGGCCCGCGCAAATTTTACGCAAGGCCTGAATATAATGGTTGAATTAAAATTCGGGATCAGAGGTGAAATGCATGATTTCTTTGGTATAGGGATGGGTGAGGGTCAATTTCTCAGCATGGAGCATCAAACGGTCCGCCATACCCCGTGCTGTATCATGGGCATAAAGAGTATCCCCCAAGATGGGATGATTAATAGCCTGAGCATGAACTCTAAGCTGATGCGTCCGGCCCGTCACCGGGTAAAATCCGATTCTAGTATAGTCTTTTGCGCGGTCCAAAACTTTCCAACGGGTCAAAGAAGGCTTGCCATTCTCATGATCAACAATATGCCGGGGACGATTAGGCCAGTCCAGAATAAGCGGCAAGTCGATTTCACCCTCATCTTGTTCCATGACACCATAGAGGTGAGCGACATAGGACTTTTCTGTTGCTCTTTTTTCGAATTGTTTGCTGATATAACGATGGGCTTCTATATTCAGCGCCATGATCATCACACCGGAAGTATCCATATCAAGCCGATGAACCACCGTCGCCGTCTTGAATTCATTCTGTACGCGCTGACTCAGGCTGTCTTTCATATGATCCTGCCGCCCCGGTACAGACAGCAATCCGCTGGGCTTGTGCAATACCACAATATCTTTGTCGCTATATATAATATCCAAAGGGGTCATGGGTGGTTTATAGTCTAATAACATGCAGAATCTTCCTGAAATATCTATTTTCCGAAGCCAACATATATGCCATTATCACGCCTATAAAAATAACTTTCTTAAAAGGATGACATAATCATGCGTTCCAAATATTTTTCTCTCGCCGCAATAGCCGTTATTTTTACCTTTTCCAATGCCTTTGCTAACGCAGCGGATACGGACGTTATGCAACTGAGTTATGAACGGTTCAAGCTTGACAACGGGCTTACAGTGATCGTCCATGAGGACCGAAAAGCACCGGTTGTCTTCGTTGGCGTCTGGTATCACGTTGGCTCAAAGGATGAACCAAAGGGAAAAAGCGGCTTTGCACATTTATTTGAGCATTTGATGTTTAATGGCACGGAAAATTATGATGATGATTATTTCAAGCCCTTACAGGAAATTGGTGCCACAGGACTGAATGGCACGACTTGGCTGGATAGAACCAATTATTTCCAAACTGTACCCACAGGTGGACTTGACCGGGCTTTATGGATGGAATCCGAACGTATGGGGCATCTGTTGGGGGCCATCAGTCAAGATAAACTGGATGAACAACGCGATGTGGTAAAAAATGAAAAGAGGCAAGGGGACAACCGCCCTTACGCCATGGCGGAATATCTGAAATACGAAGGCCTTTTCCCCGAAGATCACCCCTATCACCATTCCACCATTGGCTCCATGGAAGATTTGGGCGATGCCAGCCTTGACGATGTGAAGAACTGGTTCCGAAAATATTATGGCCCTACCAATGCGGTCGTCGTCCTTGCCGGAGATATAGACGTCACGACAGCAAAAGAACTTATGGTCAAATATTTCGGGGATATTGAACCAGGCATGCCGTTAAGCCGGAAAACATCCCGTGTGCCAGACCGGACACAAAATACAGCAGATATCATGTATGATAATATCCCACAGCCCCAATTACGTTGGTATTGGGCGGTGCCGGGACGGACATCACAGGATGCCGCCGAACTTCTTATTGCCGGGGCTATATTGGGCAACGGAAAAAATGCCCGACTCTATAAAAATCTTATCCATGATACGGAATTGGCTACAGATGTCTCTGTTGGGGTTCAAAAGTTTGAACTTGCCAGTATTTTCTCAATCTCCGTGACTTTGAAACCAGATGCCGACAGATCAGATGTTCAAACCATCGTTGAAGATACCTTGGCAGAATTTTTAAAAAACGGACCAGATAAGAAGGAACTCGCCCGGGTGAAAGCTATTCTGGACGGCAGCGTGATCCGGTCACTGGAATCCGTTTCTGGTAAAGGACGGATGCTGGCCACAGGACAACTTTATGCGGAAGACCCCAATTTTATCAATCGCACTCTGGGCTGGCTTAATGGTGCAAGCCGGAAAGATATTAAACGAACCGCACGGAAATGGCTGACCAAAGGGTCTTATCAGCTAACAATTCTACCGCACGGCAAGCATAAAGCGCAGAAAGCCATTGCCGACCGCAGTAAGATGCCTGATTTAACAAAAAATGCCGCCTTGATTTTGCCACCTTTACAAGAAGGAAAACTTCAAAATGGTATCCGGGTTGTTCTGGCCGAGCGCCATACCATTCCTGTCATCAACATGAGTATCCAATTTGATGCTGGAACCGTATCTGACCAAAATGGTAAAGAAGGCACTGCCAATTATGCCTTCGGCTTAATGAACGAAGGCACCAAAAGCCTGACCTCGCTGGAAATGGCCGATGTTATGGAAATGCTGGGGGCGAATATTGGGTTCAACAATGGGAAGGATAGCTCCAGCATTACCTTATCGGCCTTGAAAAAGAATATTGACCCATCCGTTGAACTTTGGGCAGATGTGGTCCGTAACCCCGGCTTCCGTCCTGAAGATTTTGAACGGGATAGGGCTATTCTCCTAAACCGCCTTGAACAGACCAAGGTCAACTCCCGTGCTATCGCCATGCAACTTTTGGCCAAGAAAATATACGGGGACAATCACCCATACGGTATGGCGCAACAGGGGACCGAACACTCCCTGAAAGCCATGACACGTGATGACCTTTTTCGCTTTATCAATGACTGGATACGGCCGGACAATGCCACTATTTTTGTTGTAGGCGATACCAATCTCGCAGAAATAAAGCCGCTTTTGGAGAAATATTTTGGCTCATGGCGTAACCCAAAATCTGCTCTGGGCCAAAAACAGGTGCAAGATGTTACACCAGAGACTGTTTCCCGTATTTTTCTTGTGGATAAACCCGGCTCACCACAAGCAACTATCATAGCCGGACAATTGGCACCCTCCATGAGCGATGCCCGTTTCTTTGACTTGAATGCTTTGAATGAGATATTAGGGGGTAATTTCTCATCCCGGCTGAATATGAATCTTCGTGAGGATAAGGGCTGGTCTTACGGGGCCTATAGCGGCATTATTCCAGCCACAGGGCAGGGCCTGCATATCTTTATCGCTCCGGTACAGATCGACAAAACCGCTGAGGCCATGCAGGAACTCCAAAAAGAACTCTCTGATGTACGTGGGATCAAACCACCAACGGAAACAGAACTGGCCCTTATGCGGAAAAACAAGGTTCTGACGCTGCCTGGAAAATTTGAAAGTGGCCGCGCTCTCTTGGGCTATATAATGGATAATGAGGTTAAGGGCAGGGACTATAAATATGCTGAAACTCTGACAGATAAATATCAGGCCGTTAATGTGGATATCATCCAAAAAACTGCAAAAGACTTGCTCCACCCCAAAGCTTTGACATGGGTCATCGTCGGCGACCTCAAAAAAATTGAACAGAAAATCCGGGATTTAAATATGGGACAGGTGCAAGTTGTCGACGCAGATGGAAATGTTGTGGAATAAACTCAAATTTGCATTCTTAAGTTATTGCTCTTACACTTATTGCTTCTGCTATTCATAAATAGAGGAGAAAGTAAGCGGTTACCCACGGCCCCTCTTGCAATTTTCATTTACAGAGAATTTCGGCTTTTTTGCGTTTACAGCGTATAGTTCTTCGACGAGCATTACACGCTCCTTTTGCCAAACATTGATTGTTCTAAACATCTCTCCTATATCCGTTGAGGAACGGAGAAAATAT
>JAESRB010000242.1 GCA_016764855.1 Emcibacter sp. | reverse complement strand
TGGTGATTGGTTTTCTGGTCATATGCCGGGGCCGCGTCAAAAGATATTATCCGATGATGTGGTTGTGGTTATGGATGACATGTTGCGGTCTGTGGTCACATGGGGGACGGCCCGGCAGGCGCAGATGACTTTCCCGGTGGCGGGAAAAACCGGCACAACACAAAATTATAAAGATGCCCTGTTTCTGGGTTATGGTCTGAATATGGTCAATGGGGTTTGGGTCGGCAATGATGATGCTAGTCCTATGAAGCGAGTGACAGGCGGTGGTATGCCGGCCAGAATATGGCGTAATTTCATGTACCGGGTGCATGTGGGCCGGGATGATGCGACCTTGACCACGCCCAATGTCTCGCCGCGAGAGAAGCCAAAGCGTCCGTAATCGCTAAAATTAGTAAAAGCTTAATGATCTTTGACCATTCTGTAAGGTCCTGCTGATATATTCGGCAGGACCTTTTATTATTTTGCACTATTTTTGGAAAACGGTATGGCTAAAGTCAAAATCCACATCAAGGATATGAAACAGCATTTAGGGCAGGAGATCGGCCTGTCCAAATGGATGGAGATTACCCAGAGCCGGGTGAATAAATTTGCTGAGGCCACCGGGGATTTCCAATGGGTTCATGTGGATGAGGAACAGGCTAAAGCTGATCTATCATCGGGCCGGACGGTCGTGCATAATTTTCTGCTCTTGTCTTTGGTGCCTAAATTATTTGAGGATATTTTGGTGATAACGGGGCTGCGCTATGGCTTGAACAAGGGAGCCGAGAATATACAGTTTCTGACGCCATTGCCAACGGGGAGCCGAGTTCGTACGCGCTTGCGTTTGTCTGGCCTGAAAGACCTTGGACAGGGAGAGCAGACGGCGACCTTTTCTATCGTGATGGAAAGGGAAGGTAGCGAAAAACTCGTGTTGAAAATGGATCTTCTGCTGTTGTTTGTGGCGGAACAAGCCGTGTTTAAGGCTGGTCCATTACCCGATCAGCATCAGGCGGCTTCCTTCGGTCTTTAGCCAGCGGCGGGGTGTCTGCCAATCAGGGTAGAGTTTTTCGACCACTTGCCAAAAGGCCGGACTGTGGTTCATTTCCACAAGATGGGCCATTTCGTGGGCGACCACATATTGTAAAATATCAGGATGGGCCATGATTAACCGCCAGGAAAAAGACAGAGTGCGGCGGCTGGAACAACTGCCCCAGCGGCTGGAGGTGTCCCGGATCATAATCTTATGGGGTCGCTGCCCCAAGGTGGGTTCGAATTCCTGAACCGCTTTGGCCAATGCTCTGCGGGCCTGTTTTTTCAGCCAGTTCAGAAGACGTGTCTCAAATCCTGATAAGGGTCCGCCAACGATCAGCCGTCCGTCTTTTATCTGTACCGTGGCGGGCAGGTCCGGGTTATGCATAATTTCGGTATCTTTGCCCCGGTAAGGAATAACCTCCCCCGCGCCCAGCGGTGTTGCCTCGGGGGATTTATCATATTGGTCCTGTATCCAGTCCAGATGCTGCTTGGCAAATTGAACGGCCTTGCGGTCAGAGACACCCGTGGGCAGAGTCAGGATCGCGGAACAGCTTTTGGCTTCAAACCGTAATTTCAGATGCTTGGCCCGGGGATGTCGCTTCAGGATCAAGGGAAAATTACCAATGAAATAATCCGGTTCAGATGTCATACCTTGCCCCTCATCCTCTATGCTTCAGGCCAGTCAATGATATGATCTTCAAGGTCTCCGGCGTCCCGTTCGGAGATCGCCCGGCCCTGCACAGAAATTCCCGCCTCATGCACGCTGGCCTTGGAACCGGAAATCAGAGGATGCCACGGTTTAAGATCCTTGCCCTCGCTCACCAGACGGTAACCGCAAGTTTTCGGCAGCCAGTGAAAATCCGGCACCTGATCCGGGGTCAGGATCACACAGTCGGGAACCAGTTTTTTGCGTATGGTGTAATTCTTACATTGGCAACTGGCTATGTCCAACAGGCGGCAAGCCACATTGGTGAAAGAGACGGCGCCGGTGTCGGCATCCTCCAATTTGTGGAGGCAGCATAGGCCACAGCCATCGCACAGGGATTCCCATTCTTGTGTGGTCATCTCCGTAAGATTTTTTGTGCGCCAGAATGCATCAGAGAACTCATCAGAAGGTGCATCAGAAGCTTCCGTCGCAGGATCCCCGGAATATTCAGGAACTTGTTTGGTCAACGGATAATCTCTTCAAGGCGCTTTGCCATTGCTGCCGGGTCGGTGCGGCTTTTGAAATGGGTGACATATTCGCCGCTCCGGTCCATGAGATAGGTATAGGATGTATGGCTGACAAGATAGGCATCCGGATCGGCGCCTTCCTCTTGTTTTTCCGGTGCCGCATAGACACGGTAGGCTTTCTTCACTGCTTTGACCTGTTCGACACTTCCGGTGAGCCCCACCATCTTGGGATGAAAGGCTGGCGCATATTGGGCCATAATATCAACCGTATCCCGCTCTGGATCAACCGTGATGAAAACGGGTGTTACTTGGGCCAGAACGTCTTTTGGCACTAGGTCAAGGGCCTGAGACATGATTTGCAATTCCGTCGGGCAGACGTCGGGGCAAAAGGTGTAACCAAAATAAATCAGGATATACTTTCCCCGGAAATCATCTTCGGTCACGGTTTGTCCGTGATGATTGATGAGGGAAAAGGGGCCGCCAATCAGGGCTTTGTTGCTCTGTTGCGCCGTTGGGATCGTATTTCCTTGGGGTTTGCTGAGATAGCCAAAGACGAGAAAGGCGAAAATGCCCGCCAACACGGCAAGGAGGATCAGTAAGATTTTGGATCGTGTCATGGTCGTTTTCCCGAAGTTTACAAATAATATCTTTGTTGTTGGCCTGAATCTCCCTATATATAATGGGCATCGGCTATGAATGCGACCTAAAAACTGGAGTTTTAAATGCGGGCATCTCGATTCATTGGTACTTTATTGATTGTTTCAGTCTTTGGGCTGGCACTTGGCGCAATATGGAGCGCACCAGCGGCGCAGGCACAAAGCTTTTCAGCATCCTATAAATTTCTAAAATCGATCAAGGAACTGAATTTCCGGGAGATTAAAATTGCCATCGAAAAAGGCGTTAATGTTAATACCCGTGATTATGATGATAAAACCACGCCACTCATCATGGCGACCCGCATGAAAGAAGCGTCCTTGGTCAAATATCTGTTGGCCAATGGCGCAAAACCGAATTTATATGGCAAAGATGGCAAGACCGCATTGGTGATTGCCGCCGGAATTGGTGATAGGGCGATGGTGGGGTTATTGATTTCGGCCGGTGCGGATATGGACTTGGGTGATAAGAATGGAACGACGCCTTTGATTTCGGCCGTTCTTGCCCGAAAAGATCCTATTGTGAAGTTGCTTTTGGAGGCGGGGGCGGATTATACAATCGAAGATTATTCCGGCAGATCGCCATTGCAGCATGCTATTGATAATCGTCGGCGTCATACGAAAAAAATGCTAAAAGAGGCCGGGGCGGAGTATTAACAGCCTTTTTAAATGAGTCCTTCTTTTCCCTGTCTTTCACAGGAGGTGAAAGACAGGGCGTGTCGTCGAGACTTAAAAGATCAGGCCTTGCACTTCTTATCAATCAGAAACCCTTGATACATGTGAATACCAACGGCTTTGCCAAATGTCAGAGCGGCTTCCGTGTCGCAGTGACATAGAATGATTCGCATGTTCCCCTGGGCTTTAATGGCCGACAGAATTCTTTGTTCTTCAGGCCCGCCCAATAACTTCTTATAATTGGGTTTCCAGTGTATTTTGAGGAAATCTACTGCCAGTAAACTACGATCCAGAACAGCCAAAGACTGTACATCAATGGCGTCCAGGCAAATCCGGCATCCCAATTTACTCAGCTTATCCCGGGCATCGTAATATTTCTGGATATCCGAGATGACATCAAATAAAGCGATTTCCAGAATCAGCGGTTGGTCATTATGTGCCTTGAATTCTGTGATGAATTTGTCAAACTCACTGGTGAAGATAGTTTCCACATTGATGTTAATACTGACAACCTGATTTCGGCTCAGGTTAGTTTGGGGCAGAGCCTGTAATAATTTCTGGTCCAATGTGCGGGTTAGTCTTTGGAATAACCATTTGTCCGCAAAAAGATCATAATTGGGCAATAGTTTTTTCTTGATTTCCTTAATGGAAATATAATGTTCGACGAAAATAAGTTGAGGTTGAGCGTTTCCGACAATCACATAGGCTGCCTGACTTGTCATCATCTGGAATATTTCCATATTCGTCAAATTTCGCTCAAGCTGGTCCAATTGTATTGGTCCCATGGGGCTTAGGTTGTCTTTGGGGGCGATGGGATCATACAGCGGTTTAGTCGTTTCCTGATATGCGGAGGCTAGTGTTGTGGTGGTTTCTGACAGCTTGTCACTCAGGTTGGATATCATGGATTTTAAACTGGGGCCGGCGAGCTCATCTTTTGGCTCATGGTTTTTCAGATCTTCTGCCATTTCAATAAACGCGCCGATGCCGTTTTCAAAATCATACCAATCACAAAGTTCATCGTCCTGACCGGCTTCGATATATTCTTTCAGGATCGGGCTGTCGTCCACAACCCGCCGGGCGGCAAGAAAAGCTGTATCCAGTTCGCTAAGGGTGCAGTCTTTACAGATGAAGAAGACGTCGAAATAACTGGTCCAGAAAAGCTGGCCACTTTTGCTTTGGATAAGCTTGTTAAAAGCGGTGGCGATGGCTCGGCGATGAAAGGGTTGTTTATGCTCTCTTTCCAGAAGGGAGAAATGCATGTGAATGGCACGATAGTCTTCTGCGTGGCGTCTGATCTCATAGACGGCTGCAATCAATTCATCCACCTGACAAGGCGGTGCAGAACTTTCCATATAGGCTGAATTTTTAACGGGCTGCATCTACTTTATCACCATAAAATACCAATATAATCGTATGAAACCGATTGGGTTTCAGTAACACGGATCAGTTTACCTTGGATTTGGTTAAAATTTGGTTCTTTTATGTAGTTGAAAAATTACATTCTGTGCAACCACCATGCTTTTTCATTAATCGAATAATAGGGCCGATAATGTAAGACAGCTTTTTCCTTGGCGACATAGGAAATCTGATTGTCCAATATAAGGCGATCTTTCCCTATGGAGACGACTAAAACAGCATGAGGGATGTCAAGGTTTGTGTCCTGAACCACGACGATCCGCATGTTATCCACATCAAATCCCAGCTTCTTCAACGACATATATTTGGCGATGGCATAATCTTCACAATCACCGTCTTTTTTAAAAAACTGGCGCAGAGAGGCCCAATAATCCGAAACCCCCCAATTGATCATATCGGTAATATAGGGCGCTTTGTTCATATAAAGATTAATTTCGGCGATTTGCCGCGCGGGGGGTTTATCTTTCAAAAAGTCTAAAAGCTCCAGCCAGACTTTCCGGTAGCATTTTTGCTCGGCTGTTTTACGGCATGTTTCGTCTGATACAGGTTTCTTTTTAAGGTCTTCATGTTGCCGGGCGAGCATGTCGTTCCACTTTTTGAAGGCAACGAGCTGACGGCTCATGGTTTCATGGGAGCCAAACAAGCCGGACATGCTGCTTTTTTCTGACAGATCACTGGTCGCATGAACCGGACTAAACACGGGGGCAAGCATCAGGCAAAGGAAAAAACATATAAACACCAAGCCTTTTAAAGAAAAAGGATGATTGTCAAATATCCGCATGAACCATGGGTGTGTTTGTATCATTTCCAGAATTTCATTTTGAGAAGGTAGCCCCTTAAAATCATATTTAAGAGTTTACGGCTGAACTATATAAGGGGTAAGGTTACTTAAGTCTTAATGAATTCACAACCATATAGTCAAATTTAACGGTAGGATGAACCATATTCATGACCTTACGACCAAATGTAGCTGGCCTGATCCTTACCGTTGCTGTTATTTCTGGTGCCGTTATTGCCGCGTTTCTGGCCCTAAGATTTGCCCAATCAGAGGCAGACCGGGACAGTTTGGTCTGGCAACGTCAAATGTCGATTGTGATTAACAGTCGGGAAGCGGCGGTGGAAGAATGGTTGGCAGAGCAGAAAAAGGTTATTTCACGGTTGGCCGAAAACCCTGCGCTCAGAATTTATTTGGCAAATGTACAGGCCGTTGGCCTTTCTCAGGATGACGACAGTAAAGCCCAGGCCGCGTATCTGGCAAACCAAATGAAGGCCGCGGCACAGCAGAATGGGTATATTTCAACGGTCGATAAGGATTTCAAGGTTAACGCCAATTTGAAACAGACTCGGATTGCGGGGCTTGCCTTGACCAATCCTCAGGGTCAGATCATTGTTTCAACCGTTGCGATGCCATCGGTCATTCCGGCGATTGCGGATTTTCTTGAACGGGGGGCGGGCAGTGATGTTGTTATTTATGGCCCCTATTTGGGGGGAAGCGGTAAGTCGGTTATTGCCTTCATTGCGCCGGTATTCGGGGTGCAGGATGATCAGGACAGCCCAGCCATTGGCTTTGCTGTGGGCATTAAAATAGTGCCGCAGGATTTTTACCGGAAGCTTGTTCAGCCCGGCGAAACGGCCAAGACCGCAAAAAGCTACCTTGTGCGTCGGAATGATGCCGCCATGGAATATCTGTCGCCGCTTCGGACCAGAAACGGTGATGATATACAGCCACTTACCTTGAGTCTGGACGCCGCTAATTCATCCCTTGCGGGCGCTTATGCCGTGGATACGGCGCAGGCGACAACCGGGGGGTTTGCGGAACGGATCAATTATGAGGGTCAACGTGTTTTGGTCACAGGACGTGAGATCAAAGATACAAATTGGGTTCTTGTGCGGACGGTAGATTCGGCAGAGGTTATGGGGGCTATTGTCGCTCGTAAAAAAACCATTGTCTGGATTGCAGGCCTGACCATTCTGGCGGTCAGTATTTCTATATTATTGATTTGGCGTCACGGCGTGTCTATGCGGCTGACCAAGGCGGGTATACAACAACGCGCCCTGACCAGCAGATTTGAAAAACTCAGCCATTTTCTGCAAGTGGTCACGGATAGTCAGCCGACGGTGATTACGGCGGTTGATGCACAGGGCCGTTATATCTTTACCAACGCACAGGCTACAAAAGATACGGACATTGAGCCGGGACAAATGATTGGCCGGAAGGCGGCGCAGGTGCATGGCCCACTCACATCACCGGATATGGAACGTCATTATCAGAAGGTTCTGGACAGTGCCGAGGCCATGTCTGTGGTGGAACGCTTGCCGGAGAGTGCGGTAACGATCAAGTCCGACTATATCCCTCTGTCCGTTAAGGAAGAGAGAGGGGTTTTGATGGTGACTGAGGATATCTCTGAACTGGTTCGGGAGCGGGAGTTGAAAGAAACGGCCCTGAATAATCTGGTCAGTACGTTGACCATGGTGATTGACAGTCGGGACCCCTATAGCGCCAGACATTCAGAACGGGTGGCCATGGTGACGCAGGCCATTGCGCTGGAAATGAATCTGGATGATGTCACACGAAATACGGCTAATATTGCCGGGGCCTTGATGAATTTAGGTAAGATTCTGGTGCCAAGGGAATTATTGACCAGACCCAAGGGGTTGTCACAGGAAGAATTGGAGACGATTCGGGATAGTATTATGAAAACCGCAGATATGCTGGAAACCGTTGAATTTGACGGTCCGGTGGTTAAGACGTTGCGGCAGATCAAGGCACATTGGGATGGGTCGGGGACGCCAGCAGGTTTGAAGGGGGAAGATATTCTATTATCGGCCCGTATTGTGGCGGTGGCTAATGCTTTTGTGGGTATGTGTAGCGCACGGGCACATCGGCCGGGCATGGATATGGAAGCTGCGGCCTCTTTGCTTTTGACCGATGCGGAACGAATTTATGACCGGAAGCCAGTTACTGCTTTAATGAACTATCTTGAAAACAAAGGTGGTCTTGAACAGTGGGATGAGTTTGGGATGCCACTGACCGTTGAATAGATGGCGATTCGTTGCTTGTTTAGTCGTCGGAGCTTTGGTCAATAATTTTCTGGAGCTGCTCAAGAATTTGATTTCCCTGTTCCCCGCCGGACCCCCCAATTTCTTCCGTTAAAACCACATCCATAGATTTGACATGGGCGGTAATAATATCCGTTTGAAGGTCAGATATGTTGTCTTTAAAGCGGAGATACTCGCAAAGAGAAGTCGCGATATCGGTCATCAGATAATAGCCGAAACTGCCGCCTAACCCTTTGATATTATGAGACAGGTCAAATATCTCGGTCAGAAGGTCATCCGGCTTGTAAGCGCTTTCCTGTTCCAGCAATTGAAGGTGGGCGCGCAATTTATCAAGTTGTGTCCTCGTCCAATGAAGATAGGTATCTTTTAATTTATTGATTCCCTGTTTTTGGGAGTGGACGGGATCATGTTGGCTCTGCATAAACGGCACCTGAATGTGATAAAATCATAACAATTAAACGAGCAAGTCATAATATTTTGGGACATCACGACTTAATTAGTAATTTATAATATGTAATTTATCATGCAAATCGTAAATTATTAGTGAATAGAAAGATGCTGTGAATTGTTTTAAAAAAAAGGCTCTGCCGTAATGGCAGAGCCTAGTGTTAAGTACTTATCAGGGCTAAAGTACTCAGGGTATCTCAAAAAAAGGATATTAAATCCTGATCAGATGATGCCTGCATAAACAGGTATCAGTCTTCCCATTCTTTCATGATTTCTGCGCGGCGCTGGAGCATTCCATTCGCAATATAAACGCAAAAACCACCGACAAGAATAACCACGATCATAAATGTTGCAGGCAGTAGTAAATGGGGGCCCGCAAACAAGATGGACATAAATAAAAGTAGAGTAAATACGCCACATCCAACGAACGTAATTGCATTTGCCATTGTTAATCCTTTTCAATTACCAGAGTATTATTACAGCCCTATAATGCTGTCATCATTGATATAAGTCAAATTATTGAATGTTTCAACAATATTCTGGGCGGGGGGTGCCGAGGTTATACTTTAGCCAGAATTTAGCCTGATATTACAGGTCTTCCCGGTAAAAAATATGGCTGCCTACCTGTATTGTGGGCTGTAAATACTTGGCCCACCGGGGGGTGACATAGGTGGCGTGGTAATGGGTGGAGCGTGCGGTGACATCACTTGACGCATTCCTTAACGTCCCACCAGCGACTCGCCGTGCCACATTCCAGGCGATCTTTTCATAGGGATTATCGGACAGGCCGTCACAGGCAAAAGAAAACTGACAATGATGGCGGCGTTGTTCGTTTTGAAATACAACAGCGCAGATATTATTTGGATAGCGGCGGTCCTTGACCCGGTTCAGGATGACATAGGCTACGGCCACTTGTCCTTCAAAAGGCTCACTTCTGGCTTCGAAGTAGACGGCCTGTGCCAAGCACCGGAAAGATTTTTCAGATATATCCACGGGCAACTGGGCGAGCAACATATCCATATCGGCATCATAAATGTTGACGGGGCTTTGAGTCACGACACGCTGTGTAGCCAGAAGGGGTTCTTCTTGGATAGAGGCTTCAACCGCATTTGGAGGTAAAAGATAAACCCCTAGCAGAACAAAAAATATAACAACGGGCACAATATTCATAACGAGCTTATAATTTTTCATAAGTCACGCTCCTGTTTTTCCGGTCGTCTTCAAGAACCGGATGGTGTAAGTCTGTTGAAATATGGCTCAACAGAAATGTCTCGACAGATGTTGATCAATCGAAACCCTCTTGCAACTTGGCGCTTTTACAGCTCTTATTATTATGAATATTTACGTTTTTTTCCGTAACCTGGAAAGCCATCCCAGGATTTTGTAACGATTTCTGCAACCTTAAAACTTATGCGATTTAGTTGTTGCGTCGCAGCATTCTCTGCGATTCGAAGCGATTTATATCAAATTTTAACTTTTTGTCAACTTTTTGTCAACTTAAGCGATGGTACGGGGGTAAAAGAAAAAAGCCCGTGCAATCATATTATGTTCGGAGTATTCTCTCGGCCATGAAGAAAAAAGCTATTAAACTCAATTCATTACAACGTCGCACATTGGCGTTGTTTCAAGTTCTGGCCAGCAGTCCGGAAACCTCAACCACCCATGAAGATACGGGAGAAATAACCGTATCTTATCTGCCGGAACCCCATGGGGACCACGTTCATATCGGAAATATTGTTGTTTCCGGGCAGGATGCCAGTGGCTTTTCCAATGAGGCCGTATGGCGGGCTTTGGCCCGTAAAGGAATGATTGTGGCCAATTTCCCTGTTCAGGCGACCCTGACGCGGGAAGGATTGGCTTTTGAGACGGGTTTAAGGGACCAATTCGAACATTCAGATCATTAAGAATTAAGGCCATTAGGCAAAATCAGACTATACAGGAGAGAGAAATGACGATGAATTTTAATTTTCCATTAGCGGTGAAAGCGGTGTCTGTAATTTGTGTAGCATCCATTATGGCCGGGGCAATGGCCGTTAACAGTTTGGCCGAATCATCCAGAACGCTGGACGATGTGATCGCGGGTGATCACCGGTCCTCTAAGAATAAGGCGCGGGATCAATATCGCCATCCCAAAGAAACGCTGGAATTTTTCGGCTTGAAGGCGGATATGACCGTGGTTGAAATCTGGCCCGGTGGCGGGGGTTGGTATCAGGAAATTCTGGCACCTTATCTGCAGGGCAAGGGGACTTATTATAGTGCCGGGTCCGATCTTTCCAGCACAAGGGAATATACTCAAAAGAACAATAAGAAGGTTGCGGACCGATTGGCCAGTGATGCGGCGCTTTATGGTAAGAGCATCATTACCGAATTGGCTCCACCTGAAAAGCTGACCATTGCGCCAGCGGGGACAGCGGATATGGTGGTGTCTTTCCGTAATTTCCATAATTGGCTGATGGGCGGATTCGAAAGAGATGTCCTAAAAGCGATTTTCGTGGCGTTAAAACCGGGCGGTATCTTTGGCATTACGGACCACAGAAGCGACGACCCCAGTGATAAAGATGGTTATGTCAAACCGTCATATCTTTTGGCAGCGGCGAAAGAGGCTGGCTTTATACTGGTGGCCAAAAGTGAAATCAACGCCAATGCAAAAGACAGTCATCACCACGAACGCGGCGTCTGGACCTTGCCCCCACGTCTGGCGGGGGATGAGGCGAATCATGATAAGATGAAAGCCATTGGCGAAAGTGATCGGCTGACGTTCAAATTTATGAAGCCTGCTCAATAGACCTGAAATTTCTCTAAAAATTATCGGAAACGAATCCGGCATTATTGGAAATTTAAAAGGAAACACCCTTTCACAAATATGATGTGAGGGTGTTTCCGCGTTTTGAGGAAATGCTCTGGTAAAATCAGTCCAGCGTGATGTCAGATCAGGGGGAGATGATTTCTTAATGCTGTTCGTCACCCTTCATACCCAATGACCACATGAACCCGACGACCGCCCCCTTCAGGACTGGCAACAGGCTGAGGGACATGATAAGCGCCAGAGATGGCCAGAGAATCATTTGGAACAAAGTGGGCGGATGATAGGTGAGTTCCACATAGACCAATGCGGGAAGCAGAATATGCCCGACGATTAAAATTGTCAGGTAGGGCGGAAAATCATCGGCACGAATTTGGCCGATGGGGGCTGCACAGTTGGGACATTCACTTTTCAGTTTCAAATAACCCGCAAATATTTTGGCATTTTCGCAGCTGGGGCATTGTCGCCGGAAACCGGTTTTAATGGACCGCCCCTTGCTGTAACGGGGAAATGTTTCTTGAGTCATATCCTGTTTCCTTATTGATTCTCTTTTCTCAGGCGCGTGATCAGGCTGCTGGTGTCCCAGCGATTGCCGCCGTTCTTCTGAACATCCTTATAGAACGTGTTGACCAGCTTTGTCACGGGCAGATCCGCACCGTTGCCGGTGGCCTCGGCTAATACTATATCGAGATCCTTACGCATCCAGTCTACGGCAAAACCAAAATCAAATTGGTTATCTATCATGGTTTGGTGCCGATTCTCCATTTGCCATGATTGTGCAGCCCCTTTGGAGATCACGTCGATCACGGCCTGACCATCCAGTCCGGCGGCTTCGGCAAAATTGATGCCTTCCGACAGGGCTTGGACCAGTCCGGCAATGCAGATTTGATTGACCATTTTGGTCAGCTGTCCGCTGCCGGCCTTGCCGAGTAATTTTGTTTTTTGGGCATAACAGTCTAAAACAGGGTCAATTTTTTCAAATATCTCCGGCTCGCCGCCAATCATGATGGTCAGCTTGCCATCTTCTGCGCCGGCCTGTCCGCCGGATACGGGGGCATCCAG
>JAESRB010000241.1 GCA_016764855.1 Emcibacter sp. | reverse complement strand
TGATCATTAAATCCGCCCCGATATTACCCGGACCGATGATCGCCACTTTTACCTTGCTTGTCATTTCTCTGTTTCTCCATAATCAAATACGCCGTTAATCGCCGCCTTGGCACATAATTCATCGCCCTGTTCGCTACTACCGGACACACCAACCCCACCTACTGTTTCACCGTCAAGAATGATCGGAACACCGCCCCCAAACAGGCTCATCCTGTCACAGGCTGTCAGACTATCGACAACACGAGGAGCCTCATTCTGCAGATTTTCCGCTAATTCACGGGTATTCGCGCCAAAGCTTGCCGCCGTATAGGCCTTATCCTGAGCAATGGCTGTGCAAGCCACTGGCGCACCGTCCGTACGGCTAAAAGCCGCAAGATTTCCCGCCTGATCTACCACCGCAATGGCTACATTCCAGCCTTGCTGAACCGCATATTCATGCCCAGATTTAACCAGAGCCAAAGCTGTAAAGGACTTCAGGCTCGATAATTTAATCACATGTTCCATTTTGACCTTACTTCGTAATATAGACAGCCTCCCCCAAGGCTATTACCCTACAATGCTGTTATCCTTATACGAATGAAGCTCTTACCGATCCCAAACCAGAAATACGAAGCTCATAAACGCCGGGCCCCGTCACATTGACCATGGGGCCAAGCGCACCGGACAGAATGGTATCCCCAGCCTGTAACGGCCGACCAACCTTAACCATGGTCTTTGCCAACCAGAGGCAGGCATTCAGCGGATTACCCAGACAAGCGGCCCCGGCCCCCGTGGAAACGGGCTCCCCTTGGTGCTCAATCACCATGCCGCAAAGATGCAGATCAATTTCCGATAACTGACGCGGTTCCGTTCCCAGAACATAGAGGCCCGATGAAGCATTATCCGCCACCGTATCCATGATCTTGATATTCCAGTCCGCAATACGGCTGTCAACAATCTCGATAGCGGCAACGGCATAATCAATAGCCCTCATGACGTCGGTCAGGGTCATATTTTCCTGCCCTAAATCCTCTTTCAATATAAAAGCAATCTCACCTTCAACTTTCGGCTGCATCAACTTACTCAGCGGCACATCTTCTCCGTCAGCATAAGCCATATCGGCATAGAGCATGCCGAAATCCGGTTGGCCAACACCAAGTTGCGCTTGCACAGACTTAGCAGTCAGCCCTGTCTTGCGTCCCACCAATCTGCGGCCCTCTTTCAGCCAATATTCCGTATTGATGTCCTGTATGGCGTATCCCGCTGATATATCATCCGCATCAATATATTCATGCAAGGCGCCGCATGGTTCACCCTTATCATGAGCAGCCCGTATCATTTCCGCAGCCTTAATCAGGTTTTCTTCACTCGTATTCGTCATATTAACCTCTAGAGTTTTACGCAAATATTGCGCATTTCCGTATAAAATTCCAAACTATGGACCCCGCCCTCACGACCAATGCCCGATTGTTTTGATCCGCCAAATGGTGTTCTTAAATCTCTTAAAAACCAGCTGTTAATCCATGTCAGGCCAACATCCATTTGCGCCCCAACACGATGTGCCCGTGACAGATTTTCCGTCCATATGGAACAGGCCAGACCGTAAACCGTATCATTGGCCCGGGCGATCACCTCGTCTTCATCATCAAAAGGAGAAATATGGCAACAGGGGCCAAAAATCTCTTCCCGCATAATCGGGCTATCATCGTCAAGTCCGGTCCATATGGTCGGCTCCACCCATGCGCCTTTCGCTAATGCCGCGCCCATATCCGGCACGCCACCACCTGTAATGACGTTGGCCTCTAATTTCCGGGCCAGATCATAATAACCCAATACTTTTTCCTGATGTTCTTTGCTGATAAGTGGACCAAAATTTGCGTCCTCATCATCCGGCGTCCCAACCTTGAGTTCTTCGGCTCCAGCTTTCAAGCGCGCAACAAATTCATCAAATATGGACCGTTCTACATAAATTCGTTCGGTGCCCAAACATACCTGACCACAATTGACAAAGACCGACCGCATGACGCCTTCGATCGCTTTATCCATGTCACAATCCGCAAAGACGATGGCTGGGTTTTTACCGCCAAGCTCCATGGACACATCCCGCATGCCAACCGCCGCTGCCTTCATAATAGCAGTCCCTGTATTGGTTTCCCCAGTGAAGGTAATGGCATCAACATCTGGATGCTCTGTCAAATAGGCCCCTGCACTATCTGCCCCAAAACCATTGACCACATTATAAACCCCGGCTGGAACCCCGGCGTCATTCATCACTTCCCCTAATAACGATGTGGTCAGGGGCGTTTTCTCGGAAGGCTTAACCACAACCGTATTTCCACATGCCAAAGCCGGACCCACTTTCCATGTCATTAACAGCAACGGCAAATTCCACGGCGAAATTACTGCAATAACGCCTTTGGGCGCCCGAATAGCATAATTTAACGCCCCGGTCCCGTCTGGTGTCGGCATAGTAAAGGCCTCAGTCGGTGTATTTTTGATCACATCAGCAAAAGCCTTGAAATTGGCGGCCCCGCGCGGAATATCAATATGACGCGCCAAAGATTTCGGCTTCCCCGTATCTTTACATTCTGCCTCAAGAAATTCATCAAAACGCGCATTGATGCCATCAGCAACCTTATATAAGATCACAACCCGTTCTTCCGTGGTCATCTTACCCCAAGGACCGCGTAGAGCATTTTTTGCCGCCGTAACAGCAGCGTCCACTTCCGGCTTGAGTCCTTCATGGACATCACAGATTACCGAGCCATCAACCGGGCTGATATTTTGAAATATTTTACCCGATGTTCCCGGCGTATATTTGCCGTTGATAAAATGCATTACCGCTTTGTCTGACATCATTTGTCCTTATGGTTCGTTTAATAAAAAAAGCTGACCCCCAAGTCTGGAAAAGCCCTAAGGGCCAGCTATAGTAGAAGAATTTATGTAACAACCGTCATAAAGCGGTCATTTAATTCACGTTCGTAATAGAAAATTGCCTTACCAACAGAACTGGCCTTCCAGACCCGAAGAGGATTGTCTGGATAAAAATGATACCCGCCAGCAAAGACTTCATTTCGATTACCACTAGGGTCAAAGAAATAGATTGTCTGTCCCCGTGTAATCCCATGACGCGTTGGCCCAATATCCCGTGAGATATCATAGCGGGTCATAATATCTGCCGCCTCCCCAATTGCATTCCAGTCTTCCACCAAAAACGACACATGATGCAGTTTGTCATCTTCTTCGTGGCGTACAATCGCAAGGTCATGAGCCTTGTTAGAGCAGGTCAAGAACAACGCAATGATCATACCGGTATCATCGTCCACGACCACTTCCGCCGTGCTAAAGCCCAGAATTTCCTCAAAGACCTTTTTGGTCCCATCAAGGTCGGTGCCATACAACAAGCAATGATCAAAACGGATTGCTTTCATGCCCCGCTGGTCCTGTTGACAGATATCAGGATTATTGGTCATAGGGCCATTGTCCGACAATTCCATCTCCACATAAAGATCAAACCGGTGCCCCGTAGGTGCCACAAAGCTGATCCGGCGGCCAACCCCCGGCTGCTCCCCGGCGGCAATAGGCGTCACTTCAAAACCATCCGCCCGCAGTTTTTCCTCATACTCATCAAGGAAGGCTTCGCTACTGACTTTAAACGCCATCATATCAAGGCCTGCCTCATCACATTCCCGCAAAACAATGCTGTGACGATCAAATTCATCATAGGCTTTCAAATACACCCGTCCATCATCCTCCGTACTGACCACATCAAGACCAATACGGTCCCTATAATGAATGATAGATTCTGCCATGTCCAACACCCGGATCTGTACAAATCCAGGACGTAATACGCCACTTAATGCCATTTTAATCTCCTTATATTTTAGTTTTTACGATCAATTCCCAATGCACCGATGTTGATTGCTTTTCCTTTCAGTTTAATAAGGGAAAACTTCAGATCCGATTTCGGAAAGGTCTTACAGGCCAGAGAAAAATTTTCATTTCTCTCTTTTTCTGAAACATGTTTGACACTCATTTTTCCCACCTCGAACTCACCGGTTGTCACCCTGATCTTGCAAACCCCACAACCGCCTTTACGACAGCCGACAGGAATGCGTGCATACCCCTGACGTTCCATTGCAATAAGAAGAGGTTCATTCTCCCGACAGGTGATTACCTTATCGGACCCCTCAACTCTTACCTGGAAGCCTTTATTATTCATGGTAAATCATATCCTTTTGAACAGAGGGGATCGTTTGTCAGCCGCCCCATCTGCCTTACTAAGAAACTTCTCACAATAGATATCATTTTCAAACAGACGCCCCTTCATCAAGGCCCGAATAGAGGCCTCTATCATCGGCGGCGGACCGCAAAGATAGGCTTGATGCCCAGCAAACGAACCGTCAAAATAACGTTCCGCTGCCTCGTGGACATAACCAATTTCACCATCCCATTCGTCCCCGTCTTTTTTCTCAGACAAGGCCGGGATATAAGCGAAATTATCGTATTTCTCTGCCAAGCTTTGAAAGTAATCCTGATAATAGAGATCTGTTTTTGTACGTACGCCGTGAAACAGCGTAAGCTTTTTAGAATATCCCTCGGCAAGCAGTTCATCAATCATGGATTTCGGACTGGAAAGCCCGGTCCCGCCCGCGATGAATATCATTGGTTTATCCTTTGACTTGCGCACAAAGAAATGACCATAGGGTGCAGAAAAAGACAGTTCATCATCCACGGATAACGTTTCGTGAACATATGTTGTGCCTTTGCCATCTGGAACCAAACGAATATGAAGTTCAATATGGGCCGCACCTTTCGGAGAATTAGCAATGGAAAAAGCTCGTGAGCCCTCCACCCCCGGCACTGACAACTGGATATATTGACCCGCCTGAAATTCCACATCCTCCCCCAGTGAAATGATAACTTTTTTCACATCTGGCGTTACATTGGTAATTTCAGTCACCACGCCCGTATAATCCGTGATGGGCAAATATTCTGCGTCTTCGTCTTCTTCGATATCCGCCTCGATTACGACGTCACTTTCCAGCGTACAAACACAAGCTAGTACTTTTCCTTCATCCCGCTCAAAATCCATCAAGGCAAAGGGCGAGGCCTCTCCAAGGTCCACATCCCCCTCAATAACATCTACCTTGCACGTACTGCACAAACCATGATTACATTGATAGGGGATATAGATGCCCGCCCGCAGGCAGGCATCCAGAATAGTTTGTCCCTCTTCGACCTCAAGCACCTCACCGATGGGTTCTATGGTTAGCTCGTAACTCATCAGCTATGGCTACCTTCGATACCGTTAAGACCCGGCGTCCAGAACCGTAACAGCGATTTATGACCCAGACCATTCTCCTTGAGGCTAGCCGCCATATCGGGAATAAAATCCACTTGATCCAAAGTCCATGTGACCTCGTCCCAGTTAATTTTCTCAAAGTCCGGGTGTTTACCGTAAACACCCGGCATAGTCTCTTTAATAAACGTTGAGAACAGCATCTCAGGCGGCAAGGGCAGACAAACCGGCGCACAAAACAAAAGATGTTTTTCCCAATTAATGTAAGTCAGTTGATTGCCATGGAAGTTTTCGACTTTATCCAGTGGCTCAAATTCATATTTTCCGATGGAAGTTACAGGCATCTCATCAATCCTTGTTCTAATTTTTGTTTCATATCAGGCTTTTTTACGATGAGCTTGCCACTCATTCCACAGCTTCTGGTCAGGCGAACCACTATAGTCAAGGTTGTCTGCACCCAAGTTGAAATTGTACCATTTCAGCACATCTTCAATCTCGGGACCGCCGCAGTTTCCTTGATAAATTTGATGAACCGGCAACCATGCCTGAACATATTTCTCTGGCTCATAATCAAAGATATCCTTACAACCAAGAGAACAAGTATGATATTTATCGCCCTTATATTCAGAGGACTGAAAGGAGATCGTCGTCGGATCGTCCATTTCCGTATAACCCATAGGAATTTGGCAAACCTGACACAGCATCGGCAGGGTATCATTGTAAAACCGCCGACCGGCTTTTTCTTCCTTGTCCAGATATTCAAGGCGTGGACGGTAATATTTATCAAAGGTATTTGGATATTTTTCTGATAACCAATCCAGTTCTTCTTTTTCCGGAACCCATGTATGGAATGCCGCCGCATGGGTATAATTATAGAAAATATGCCATGCCTGATGGCTGAGATGCTCAGCTTCTTTCGTGGCAATATCTGCATATTTTGGTGGCCGAATACCATAACGCTCCAAATCCTTAAACAGGGCGCCACCGGCTTCGGTGAAGTAAATATCCCATGCTTCACGCCATGACATCACCCGTTTTGGCAACATATAATCCATCATCATCGCCACAAGGGTCAGCAAACGTGTCCCGCGCCAGAACCATTTATCCATCCAACGTTGAACGATGGGAATATTACGTTCATCCTGCTCCAGCATGAATTTAATGACCGCTAACCCCAATGTCATATGACGGGCCTCATCAGATTGAGCTGAAAAACCGAAAGTTACGGTTGCCATATCGCCGTTAAAGGCCGCCCCAGACATAAATGGCACAAACAGCAGATTTGTTAGTACATATTCAAAGGCAAATGATATTGACGTCAGAAACTCAAATGGTCCGGCCGTCCGAGCATCATCAAAGAATGATTTAGGCACGGAAAGATACCACACCCGATCATGCATATAAGGGCCGCTATGAAGGCCATCAAAATATTTATTATAATGGCTCATGGAGTGAATTTGGGTCTGCGCATGACGCAATTCATCAATGGCCTGCATCTGACAAGCAACCCGAGGCCCTACGCCGCGGAATTGACGTCCCACATGAGTAAAGCCACGTGCAGCCTGATATTCTGCTGGTGATATCCCCGTCAGGAACAGTTTGATCGCATTAACATAACGGGCATCCGTAATACCCAAATGACCATTATTCTGTGCAAAGCTATCGATCACCGCATAGAGTTTTTTCTCTTTCTCGGACTGGAACTTCCAATAAGCGTCCATGGTCAGACGAAAGGGGTCTTCCCATGCTTCCCAATCGTGAATATGGATGCCTTCAAATTTATCATAAGGAAAAACCTTATCCATATCCTGATAGGTCGTTTCCCAGCTTAGCCCCCGTGTGAGCATGGAATAACGTTGTTTAATACCAAGTTTCTTTTTTCTCTTCTCAGCCATATTCTCTGCTCCTATAAATTCCAGCTCAACTCAAAATATTCGTCTTCTTCGTCAACATTTCCGGCCATACTGACGATACTGAGGTGCAATTCCTGCACATCCCATTCTCGACCCAGTAATGCCTCAACCGTTTCCTGTTTGACGATCAGACGACCCTCACAATCTATCTTGACCATGGCCGGATAGATATTAACGGTGGAATCAGGATTATCCTTTTCGATGGCTTCTATAATCGGGCGCGCATCGTCATTATTTTGAAGGGTGATTGATACTTTTCTACTCATGGAAGCCTCCTATATTTCTATGCCGGACTTATTTGCCCGTTTAATGATATCGTTGCGGATTGACTGCAAAATATTTGGGGCTTCATCCCCTAAAATATGATGAGCAATCGGCGTGAAAGCGTTTACGGCCCTATCCATCCAATGAGAAACCCATTTGGACATAATTATCGCATTTTCCGGGCTTTCTGCGGCAGTGACCTTTAACAAATGATCCAGCCAACGCTTTTCGTCCTTGCCCCAGTCCTGCATAAACTCATTGAGCATCGCGATAGCAACCCCGCCTTGATCTCTTCCGGCATCCTCGAAATGCTGATAAAAAAGTGGGAAAACAACACCGTCCATGCAGAGGTTCTGCGCCACAAGAAGCTCGAACCAATCCTCAACAACAAAACTGTCCTCAAGCATCTTACGAACACCCTGCCAAAGGTCGCTTTCCATCCAATCAATCTTTGCTTGGTCCAGACTTTTACCGGTGCTGTCATCCAATTGCAGGCCAATCCTGCTTATGATTTGAGCCATGCCGAGCCTGTCCATAGCGGAAAACAACATCACCTGATTAACCGCAACTCCGTAAGCCTTGTCTGCGCTGTCACAGTTGTTCATATTGGCGCCCCATTCAAAGTGGCGGAGTGGCAGTAAATATTCTTTAACCTTTTGTAGCCATTCAGGCGTCATCAAATCCATCATTTTATTTTTATCAATGACTTTGAAATGACTATCCTCGGCTTCCATCATTTTATGCCGGGCCAAGGTATAGGTGCCGTAATAAAATTGCCGTGGATCATTGAAGGTATACCAATCTTCCATTTTAATAATGGTAAGGCCCGTATCGAATATCTCCCGTTTTGAATCCCAAATAGGCCGGTAATGAAAATTGGTTGTAGGCTGCATATCCCACGTACCTTCCTGATACCGCGTTGCAGGTTTATCTTCCCCTAACCTTTTTGCAACATGAGCGAATGTCTGTCGACGTGGCTTGATTACATTTATTTTAATTTCCAGGCTCACTTGAAATCTCCCAACTTTATTATGTTTCCTTGATCAACGGGCGATAGAGCTTGTCCGTCTTGATCCTTTGTTGCCACATACTTATGCAATTTGGGAAGTCCTCCCGCAGATAAGCCGCCGAATTCAGCCTTCACATCTGTTGCACATCCAATTTCTGCCACATGGTTTGTTTCGCAGAATTCTTTAAAAATCGGATAAGGCATAACCAATTCAATAGTTAATTCTTCAAACCCAACCGTAAATTCAAATTCTATAAACTTTCCTCGACGGATACCGAAAACTCGAACTTTCTTGTAATAGTTCTGTAAGCGGTCGCAGTCGGGCCGTTCATCATTGCTCATAATGTCCCTATCTCTATTTAATGTTTTCTTACTCCCGAATTAATAAAGAGCAAGGAGCATGCCAACTTTACTTTACACATTAAATATTTAGATAAGCACTTGTTTTAACTCACATAATTAACATTATTTGACTTATTAAAAAATACCATTTTCCGACCAATCTTGGCGTATTCATCAAATCATCAAATATTGAACAAGTCCGGTTTGATCATTTCATCAATGCCCGGTAAAACAGCCGGCAATGTTGCCAAAAACGATGGTCGTTTCACACATTCCCGGTACCATTTTTTCAAATTTACAACGTCATCACCAAAAGTTAATCCATAGGCTAACGCCAAAGTTACGCGCGGGATCAACGCACAATCAGCCGCAGAGAAATTAGGCCCAAAGAATTTTTTATTCCCTAGTCTCTCTGACAATATTTTTTGTATTTCACCCCACCCTTCAGTGGTCGCCTGTCTGGTATCATGCCCCAGAAAATCCAATCCTTTTTCCCTGACGTGCTTGATATAGGGGAATAGAATTTTTCCTACCCGGCTATCGCTGTAACCATGAATTTGCCGTATATCCGCTCTTTCTATAGCTGAACCGGACATTAAAGCCGCTGCCGGATATTTATCGGCCAGATATTCAATAATAACCGCAGATTCCCATAACAGAAGATCGCCATCCATAAATACCGGCACTGTTCCATTGGGATTAAGCGCCATAATGTCGGGATTTTTCTCACCCAATGCAATGGTTACTTCTTCAACATCAACGTCAATTTCCTTCAGAAAGATTCTGACTTTCCAACAAAACGGACAATCCGGTCGGTGATATAATTTCATAGCCATCACATCTATCCCTAAAGTTTCCGTAATCTCAAGTTATGAAGATGCTCCTTGAGGCTACCTATACGATCATTTCCCCAGAAAATTTGATCCCCTACGGAGAAAGTAGGCACACCAAAAACGCCTTTTTCCTTTGCCTCTTCCCAGTTTTGATCAATTTGAGCAAAAAGTTCTTTATTTTCTGCTGCGCGCATTATCGCGCCACGGCCCAGACCAATTTCTTCTCCAACTTCCAGCAAAACGTCAAGCTTGCCAATATCCTGTCCTTCGGCCCATTCTTTACGCATAACTTCAACAACATAACTCTGCAAAAGACCTTCTTGTTCCGCAAGCAATGAGATCGCGCCAGCCAAGGTCGGGTCCGTATCGTGGGGTGGTGGCATGAACGGAATACCCATAACCCGTGTGAACCGTTCAACATCTTGACGCACCAGCGGGACTTTAACTTTTGCCCGTTCGGGTGCGGATCTTCCAGACCACCCGCCAAATGGTTTCCATATTAATTTCGCATGATATTCCTCAAAAATAGAGAACATGCTTTTGGAGGCCAGATAGCAATATGGGCTTCTAAAATTGAAGAAAATTGTAATTTCTACAGGTACTTGGGGATGCTTTCCCATTATTATTCCAATCTGAAAGTCATATCTTTTAAAAAAAGCCGGAGACGAGAAAATCCCTTCCCCGGCTTATGCAAAGGAAATTTATTTTCCTGTTACGCGCAAATTCTGAACCGTGAATTTTTTACGTGGGCTAAGGGCGCTGTCAATCTGACCCTTAAACTGGCCTGTGGTACAATGCGCCCCCTGAACGTCCAGCATCATGAAGGAGTCATCAATAGCGACCCCGGAGCCTTTGTTCTTTGGCAGATGATAATCGGGGTGAGCCTGACCAATAACAAAGGTTTTCCATAATTCACCCTTACGGTCATAAATCACCGTACGTGGCAATGTGAACGTTTCCGCATCAATATAATGTACCCGTTTGCTGATCGGATGATTTGGATCAACCGGTACAGATTCTACGATATAAACTTTGCGCAATTGCCAATCGATATTGGGGAAACAGCCGCCTTTTCCACCAAATTCGATAAACTGGAAACCATCTGACATTTTATGATCTTCGGTCAGCTTCTGTTCATTATGCTTATAGAAAGGCAACATGATATTCTTGGTCCCTTTATAGGTCCAGGACATATCAGAGATACGACCGTTATAGCCCTCAAAATCCTCAATCATCAAGTCAGACCCTAAGAAACTGTCGGTAATCTGGCCCGTGGCCAGCCGCCGTACGCGACGTTGAAAGCCGAGGTAAAGCCAAGCATTATCCCGTTTCAGATCATCTTCATACCGATGAATAAGAAGCTGTGTATTTTTCACATCAAATGGCTCGAGAACCTGCACATAGATACCCCGGAACAATCCCCCTGGGTTTTTCGGCAGATCAGGCATCGGATCATCATTCACCCGATGCTTCAGATTAAGAAAGTGGAAGTTGAATTTCAACGTTCTTTCAATCTTGGCAGAATTCAAATCGCGGAATTTCCAATAGAAAGGATAAACGGAACCGTTATCACCCCAGTTATAACCATATTTATAGTTAAAGGCCAATTTCTCTCCGGCACGAGGGTCATTTAAATCCGGCTCTTCCGGGAAAGGCCGACCGGTAATAAACCCTCTAATGTCACCCGTTTTTTCCCCCAGAGTAGTTTTGTTCAAATTGACTTTTGTGGCATTGATATAGGCCTTGTTAAGTTCGTAAGCCATCGTATCTGTAACCGACATTTCCGTCCAGCCATCCTTAATAAACTGGTACATACCTTCGTCCAGAATATCCTTGAATTTCTCCACATTGGATTGATTGATGATTACACCACTCTTCAATCCTTCATGGGTGGGAACACTGTTCTTATAAGGGTAGAATAATTTTTCCACATCACTCATATCCGCCGCAAAGCCAGAGGCAAGACCCAATCCCAAAATGGCCCCCGTTATCATACTCGTCATTTGTTTTTTCATCATATATTCCTTCTTTAAAGAAATTTAATTAACTTAAAAATACTATTACCCGGCTTAAAAGCGATAACGCAGTGTCACCTGTATTTCGTCTTCTTTGGATGCCATTCCGATAGGACCAGAACGGAAACGACCCAGAGGTTCAAACCCGGCAAGGCCAACAGAACCCGCCTGAAGAGCATCTGCATGGAAAGGTGTTGCCGTGAACGGACCCCAAGGGTTACAAGATCGACAATCATCAAATTTACGGGGACCTTTACCAAATTTAAAGTTCGCCGCAACAACCAGACGCCAGCTGTCATCAATCAACCAATCTATGGACGGGGAAATAACCGCAGTGCCACCATTAAAGTCATAAGCTGCTAATATTTGAGGACTCAAACGGTTTTGCATGTACCAGCCCTTCATCAAGAAAGTCATGGTCCAGCTGTCTTTCCAGTCTGGAATTCCGGCCTTACCAAAACCCGTAATACCCGCAAGAGAGGCTGGGGTTTCTTCTAGCTCATGCTCCAGGATATGTTGCCCGAACAACTGAGCAGAAAACAGGAAGGCTTTGTTTTTATTCAGGAAAGGAATGAAGGTATCCCGATCCCACCCGATGACATAGCGTATAACATCAGATTCTGAATAAAGTTCCGGCCGTAGTGTATTACCGAATTCTTCACCCGTCGTATAGGCGGCTTCAAAACGGAATACGGATTTAATGCTATCCGCATAAAGATCCATGGACCCGCCGAACAGATGAATTCTGGGAAACTCAATATCGAAAGCAATTAAATAAGGCCATGGCTTTACTTCACCTGTGAAGTTATTTAAGGCTGCTGGACCAGCACTACCCCCATGCAATGAGGGGAGCTGACTAAGATAAGTCAAATAATTAAGCGAGAAACCGATACCATCCTTAACACCCTCAACTTTGAAACCAATCTGAGTATTGCCAATACTCCATTCCGGCATATTTGCCCCGCGAATTCCGATGGAACCCGGTGCAAAATCCGTTGCGGCAAGGCCCGTTGTCCCCGGCACAGGAAGTCCGGCAAAATTGGCAACCGTACACCCATTATTCCAACAGTTTTTCATGCCACGGAAAAAACCACCCGCGCCAAGAATCTGATACGGTGTTCCGCCCTGTCCCAATGAGTTCGGCCGAAATTTATCAAAATTCCACACTAAATTCATGTTCAGATCTTCAAAGCTACCCACGGCACCCATGCGGTATTCCATATTCAATATCCACTGGGGAATACGAATATCTTCTAATTCGTCATAAATATTCTGCCGGGAGTAATCCACCGGATTAATGACGTCCAATACCCGGAACAGATCTGTACGGCCCCAAACTACTTGTTGACGACCAAGACGAACATTCAACTCATGCCCATTAGAAAAAGGAATGCTCCCATCAATATAGGCTTCACGCAGGAAGTCCATCCGGCTGTTAAATTCCGGGAAACGCAGGTTGTCTGAATCAAAATCCATATAACCTGCGATACACCCCCGTGAGTCCACATCACAAGGACGTACGGGAACCCCAAAGGAAACGCCGCCCTCATTATTCGCGTGCGCATCACTCCCTAGAACAATCAGACCGCTGTTAGGGTTAACAACCGTGTTAAATCCGAAAAAGGCAGTGCCTGTTGATACAATACCACTACCATGAGGAACGAAGCCGGGACCACCAGAGAAAGTGCTTTGCAAATTAATCGCACCACCTGCCTGATTGCCGTAATCGCTTTTGTTCAGGTCATATACACCGTCATATGTTCCCCGAAAAGTCACATTTAATGACAATTCGGAAAATACGCTGCCCGTATTGAACTGTTTTGACAATTCAAGCTGAACCGTGTTGCGGAATTTTGACAATCCCACACCTTTACGCAGAAATGTCGCATTCTCAACGAAACCATTCCACTCTAACGTACCATCTCCAGACACCCCCGCCTGAGCGCCGGATATGGCGGTCATAGATATGGCCGCAGCCATGGATATCACAGCCGCCTTTGTCCCAAGTTTTTGCCGTATTATTTTAGTCATATAGTCCTCCCGTTTTTGTTTAAGGAACGTCTAATTACCCTGGAATAGGGTCATCAAGCCACCGATGGTGCCGTCTGTTTTTCCTCGATCACGCCATCAATAACTTCAATGTCAGTAATAAATTTCGGTTTAAAAATTGTGATCCAACTGGGGACGACGAACAAAGATGCCACCATGTTAAAGACCAACATCACAACCAGTAGAAGAGCCGCATCGGATTGGAACCTCAAGTCCGAGAGGAACACCCACATAACCACTCCAAGGATCAAGGCTCCTGCGGTAACGCAAACCGCAAGGCCTGTGGTACTGATGGCCCGAATAACCGCCTCTTGCAGACTGTTGGTTTTTAAAATTTCCTCACGATTTCGGTCCATAATATAAATGGAATAATCAATTCCAACCCCGATTCCGACCGCAATGATTGGCACCGTATTCACATTAATCCCAATATTCATATAGCCCATGTAGCCGTAGCTGAGAATGGTCGCAAATGACATGGCAAGAAACATCAACCACCCCGCATGTAACGATCCATAAAAGAAAGTCACAAACAAGAAGATCAATACCAGAACCGATGGCACCACTATGGCATTGGTTTTAAAAACGGCTTCGTTAATAGCGGCGGTGACACCAATGATGCCCCCGGCGAGATGAAAGCTCAGCCCCTCTACTGCATTGCCTTTTTCATCAACCCAGCTTTTAATCATGTGAATGGCCCGACGAATGGTCTCGCCCTGATGATCTTTGTAATAGAACACCATATTGGCTTCCGTTTCTTCCGGATTGACGAATTCTTTCAAGGCCCCGGGGATCGGACTTGAGGCCATATAGGCAAACATCAAACCGCCGACATAATATTCATCATGAGGTACCTGTGCATAGCGAGGATCATTGTTATGCAACAAACGGTTCACTTGCTTCACCAGATCAGGCAGTCCTTTTGCACCACCCAAATCTGGATCATCCAGCATATAATTCTGAAAATCTTCTAAAGCCTTAATCACTTCCGGTTTTTTCAAACCACCTTTTTCTTCAGTACGGGCAATGATATAAAGCTCTTCTGAACCGGGAAAACTTGTATTGATCGCCGCCGAGGACACATTGTAATCATGATCAGGATATAACAGCGGGCTACCCGGCTCTGCTTCCCCAATCTGAACTGACGTACTGAAGACACCACCAACTACAAATAAAGCGACCGTTGCTAACAGAATTTTGCGGGCACTTTTCGGATTTGCCACAAAGGCCCCGATTTTTGGCAGGAATCTCCTGATCCAGCCATGACGTATTCCTGCCCTCTTAGGCTGGGGCAGAACAGATAAGAGCATTGGCACAAAAACCAGAACATTCAAAATCACACATAACGCCCAAAGTGACGCATAATAAGACAATTTCGTATTGATCGGGATCGAACCCAGAGAAATCAACAGCAAACCAACCGCATCAGAAATCACCCCAAGTGATCCCGGCCGGAACAGGCTGTCAAACGTGGACCGTGCGGCCTGTTGGCCATTACCACATATAACAAATTCATCATAATAGCGTTCCACGAGCTGAATCCCGTGGGACATGGCTCTGGCGGAAATCAAGAAAGGAATAACCAATGTCAGCGGGTCAAGATTATAGCCCAGCAATGACAGGATACCGATCCCCCAAATAGACGAAATGACAATCCCCAACATTGGGATCAAAACACCGTATAGTCTTCTGAAATACACCATCAGCAGAACGAACATGAACGCCAATGTAAACATGAAAATCTGGATTATTTGCTTGATATAGGTATAAACCCAACCGACAAGCATCGGCTGTCCGGTCACATGAACCTTCACACCCGGGATTTGTTCTCTGGCGCGAAAGGCCTGTATCTGTTCAAAGGTTTTTTCATAATCCAGCGCCCCTTCATTCAACTGCCCCTTAATCAAAGCAGATTTCAAGTCAGGTGAGACCATAAGCCCAAATACCCGTGGATTTGCCAAAACAGCATCTCGCATCTCCGCCATTTCTGCCTCATTCAAAATCGGCTTTTTCGTGGGATCATAATAGGGCTCTGATACAATAGAGCCTTCTTCTGACAACCATGTTTTTCGGGATGTTCGGTGAGTCAGGCTCGTAACCAGATTATGATTGATCGCCGGAAGGCTATCCACCGCCTGTGTCAACCGATGGATCAGACTAAGAACATCATTATTAAAAATGGTTCCTTCTTCAACTTCAATCCCGACAACAACCACATTGGCTCCGCCAAAAGTGTCTCGAATATCATTATGGAGCTTGATATAGGGATGCTCCTGCGGCAATAAATCCGAAAAGTCGGAATACATCTTAACACCGGGAATTTGCAACGCAAAAAACACCGTAATTGCCAATAATAATCCCAAAATTAGTTTTGGATATGCAAAGATATGATCATCAATATCTTTCAGAAAATGCGTAAATTTTGACATTCAAACGTCCCTAAATACAAATATTACAATTTGATCTTTTTTATTCTTTTAAGCGCGGCTGGCTTAAAGCTTATGCTGATCCAACAGTCTGATCAGTCCACCACCGCCCACAACCAGAAACTTCCCATTGCTTAGAGCCAAAGCCCCCCGCAAATATCCAAATCCAAGATTGATTTCCACCGATCTCCAGCCATTTCCTGCCAGAGTAAGCAACGTCCCTTGCTCGCCAATGGCATAAATTTCTCCGGCAACATCAAAGATATTATAGATCGGCGCTTTGGTACCGGTTTCCTGACGGTGCCAATTCTGGCCACCGTCATTTGTATGAAAAATAATCCCCTGAAGGCCCCCAACCCAGCCTTCCTCCGTCGTGATAAATAGTGACGCCATCGGATAAAATTCATTGGGAATCATATTCGCAGCTTTCCAAGTTTCACCGCCATCTGTTGTTTTGTAAACAGATCCAAACTCTCCGGTAACCACGCCGTTCTGCCGGTCAATAAACTGAATACGACTGAACATAGCGTCTTCCGCAATGGATTTATCTGTCCAGCTATTGCCCCCATCATGACTATCCATAATCAGAGTAAAGCTGCCAACAACCCAAATCGTCCCATCCAGAGCGCATGTCAGATCAAGGACTTCTTCCTCTGTTGTGATATTTTTGGCAACCCAATTCCCCCCTTCAGCATCTGAAATCCAGACCTTCCGGTTCGCGTCTAGAACAATAAAACGATTATCTGGACAAATATCAATATCAAGCAATGTGGGGTATGAAATGGACTGATCTCCAGGTAAAACCTGCCGTGTCCAACTCACTCCCTGATCAACGGAAGTCAATAACGCGCCGCGGTTACCGATCACCACGATAGATTTATCGGATTTCGCAATGGCCTGATAATGATCATAACGGGCGATGGGGTTCTTTTTTGAATCTTCAACCGCAGACAGATCAAGATTCGCCTCACATCCTGATAAAAACGTAATCGCACTCATCAGAAGACTAATGAAGATAAACCGACCGTTTCTGGTAAATCCATTCCTGGAAAATACTATTAACAATTCTTCTACTCCCAAGATTTATTATATGCCTATAATTTTTGGCTTATAATTTTTGAGCCTGTTTTTTTATTCCGATTTTCTTTTTTTTATCCCGGAAACTAAAAGGCTCCTGCATGTCTATTTTTCCCTGCTTCCACAGGCGACTCAACCAATATTAGAATATGATATGGAGCAAATAAGATACCGTCCAATACCAATTGAACATCAAATTGATGCAATAAAGGTATTGAAAATCAATTCTATTGAACCGCCTTCGAAATACCTTTAGGGTATTGAATTCAGAATTAACATACGAAAGATATATAATGATCCCTCGTAGCCTGACATATTTCATTGCTGTCGCCGAAGAAAAAAATATTGGGCGAGCGGCAAAACGCCTTAACATATCCCAACCCCCCCTCTCCCGGCAGATCCAGAAACTTGAAAATGAATTGGGCGTAACTCTATTCAACCGCACGCCAAAAGGTGTTGAACTGACTGAGGCGGGCGCCTTGTTTCTTGTGGAAGCCCAAAATATATGCTCCGTCATTGATCGGGCGACAGAACGTACTCAGCGGGCTGGGAAAGGGAAATTGGGCCGATTGGATATCGCTATATTTGGTTCTGGAATATTAAATAACATTCCAAAGATATTGCTCACTTATAAAAATGCTTACCCTGATGTTAAGGTCGTCCTTCATACCATGGAAAAAGCTGAACAGATTGAGGCCCTTCGACAACGGCGCATTAATGTGGGCTTTAATCGGCTTCTGACGCCCCTACCGGATATATCATTCGAGCTTATTACAACAGAAAAACTCTTTTTGGCCATTAATGAAAATCATCCTTATGCCAAACAAGATATCATTCCCGCCTATGTGCTTGGGGAAAACCCTCTGGTTCTTTACCCCACGGGAACTCGCCCCAACTATATCGACAAGGTGATAAATATTTGTCATGATTTAGGGTTTTCCCCGCTGGTATCACAAAAAGTTGGTGATGTTATTACGGCAATTGCCCTTGTTTCCAGTGGTTTTGGTCTGTGTTTGGTGCCGGAATCCGCCATATCCCTGAAACTTCCGGGAGTTGTCTATCGATCCATGAGCGGATTACCGGATAATGCCAAAATTGATTTAAGCTGCATTTACCGCGCCAACGATAACTCCGCAATTTTACAGTCCTTCCTCGAAGTCTGCCGTACCTACAGAGCTACATTGGGAAAAGATTAAATCACAGTAAATTGATGTGATTCGCTCTTTTGAATGGTCCATATGATTAAAATCCTTCATAATTAATTCTGTAAGATGATGATATCATAACATTATTTATATTTGTCCTTGCGTATCATTGCGAGGCATGAACTATACTTATGAAAAAAATATAATAAAAATACGCCTTTTAGGGAAGGTGAAGCAGATTTTCAAATAAACTTGGGACTCTAAAAAAATGACCAAAAGTAATAATTCCCCCGGCCGGGCCTTTTTTGGCCAACCGGAAGATATCAACGACAAAATTCAAATCATCCCCGGCATGCCGGATATTAATGACCTTGCAGAGCGACTAAAATTTTCTCCTCAGGATGGCCGAATTTGGTTAGATGATATTCGCATGATGATGCTCCATGCCGGGTCAATGGGTGCATTACGCTCTGAACTTATTGAATCTCTGGGCGTTAACAAGGCTCGCGCATTATTGACCCGTATGGGATATGTTTCCGGCGCACAGGATGCAGAACTTGCCGCTAAGTTAAGGCCAAACGCAGATTTTTTTGACGTATTTTCCGTTGGCCCTCAACTCCATTCTTTGGAAGGTATCGTATGCGTAGAACCTGTCAGACTTGAAGCAGATGTGGAAAAAGGCAAATTTTACGGCGAATTTCTCTGGCACGACAGCATCGAAGATGAAATTCATATTGAAAAATATGGCATTGGAACAGAGCCGGTTTGCTGGATGCAAATTGGTTATGCCAGCGGCTATACATCCGTATTCATGGGCCGGCCCATCGTTTTTCAGGAAGTCGAATGTCGGGCCATGGGCCATGTCCATTGCCGCATCATTGGCAAACCAGTTGACCAATGGGACGATATCGAAGAAGACATGGCCTTCATGCAGCCGCAGGCCTTTGCCAATGCGGACACAATACCAAAGCCGCGCAATCAGGCGACCGTCATTGAAAGTGAGCAATATTCCGGAGCCAAAACCGAATTTCATTCCAAGATCGCAACAACCATGGTCGGCGCTTCTGCAGCCTTTAACATTACCTGTCATATGCTGGACAAGGTGGCCCGGACAGAGGCCACGGTTCTATTCCTTGGAGAATCCGGTGTAGGCAAGGAAATGTTCGCCCGCACATTGCATCAAATCAGTGACCGTAAAGATGGCCCCTATATCACTGTGAACTGTGCAGCCATTCCCGATAATCTTCTGGAATCGGAATTGTTTGGCGTGGACAAAGGCGCTTATACTGGCGCCAGCGAACCCCGCGCGGGGCGTTTTGAGCGCGCTGATACCGGGACCATATTTCTGGATGAGATTGGCACTTTATCTCTGGCCGCACAGGGTAAGCTACTACGGGTTATACAAGAACATCAGGTGGAACGGGTTGGCGGCAAAAAAACAATTGATATCGACATCCGCATCATTGCGGCCACTAATGTAAATTTAAAAGAAGAAGTTAAAGAGGGACGATTCCGGGAAGATCTTTTTTTCCGTCTGAATGTTTTTCCCATTCATATCCCTCCCTTGCGGGAACGAAAAGCGGATATCCCGCTGCTGATCAATCATTTCCTGAAAAAATACGGTACCCGCTACAAGAAAACCATTACCGGATTTACGTCCCGTGCCATTAATGGTTTCCTGAATTACGATTGGCCGGGCAATATCCGGGAATTGGAAAATCTAGTGGAACGCGGTGTTATCCTCGCCCCCCATGACGGTGCCATTGACCTGTGTCATCTATTCACTTTTGGAGAAGAAATCACAATCCCGATCCTTGGCCTTAACAAAGACGGTGCCTTGGGGACATCGCTCAATTCAATAGAGAATGAAAAAAGCTCCGGCCAAGAACAGGTGGGGCTCATTATCGACAGCCTGATTGAGCAAAATATCGGACTTGAAGAGTTAGAAAGGAACCTGATCGAAACGGCCGTGACAAAAGCCAACGGCAACCTGTCCGCAGCGGCTAGAATGTTGGGTATCAGCAGGCCGCAACTGGCCTACCGATTAAAAAAATAACCCCGAAGAAGGGCCTTAAAACAGAGAAAACTCCCCAATAGAAAAGGCCGCCAAAAATATCCTATGATACAATGGCGGCCCCTATCAGATATTAATCCAGTGCGCCTTTATTAACCAAGTGCGTCATTGGATTTTTTATTGCTATCCACTGACTGATATAGCTCACTACCGGAATTTTTAAATTTCTCGGCCATTTCCGCCATACCATTATCGGCAAATTGACGCACCTCTTGCGAGATTTTCATGGAACAGAATTTCGGCCCACACATGGAACAGAAATGCGCAACCTTATGCGCTTCTTTCGGCATGGTCAGGTCATGATATTCCCGTGCTTTATCCGGGTCCAAAGTCAGATTAAATTGATCTTCCCACCGGAAGTCAAACCGCGCCCGAGACAAGGCATCATCACGTAATTGCGCGCCCGGATGTCCCTTGG
>JAESRB010000240.1 GCA_016764855.1 Emcibacter sp. | reverse complement strand
GCGGTGAGTGCATCGATCTGGTTGATGCTCTCTTCGTTCATGTAGCGGCCTGCGCCAGTACGGTCCTTGGCGGTGGAAATATTGTGGTCCACAACGGCAAGGGTTTTTTCCGGCGAGCGCACTTTACGCCCAGTCAAATAATTTTCCCTGAGAGAACCGAGCTTTTTCTTGTCACGTATCGTGGACCTTTAAACTATAGGGATTTAACCAAAAACTATACTGATAAGGCATATTGCGGGCTCACTACTCAACTCTCTTCCTTCTCACGTTGGCTCGGTGGGAGAACAAAAACTCGGTCGGGGCCAGATAATGGCAGCTGCTAAAGACCTGCCGAAGAATATGTATTTCTCCGGAAGCTCTATAACTATTTTAGAGGATGAAAAAGGCATATCAACTATTAAGATTAACAATGCAATACCGGAAAGTTCAGTATTCTCATATCAAAAAAGAATAATAATAACGAGATAACTTCAATTAGAGAAAATAGACTAAGATAAATATTAACCTTAAAGTTAGTAAGATAAAATGAGCTTTTTTTCTCCTGTTTTTTATAAAAAATTTGTTGGCGGCCTCTTTTTCACGGCGCTTATAATGCCATTGTCCCATGCCGGAGGTCTGTCGCTGGATTTTATTGGCCAACAGATCATTCCCCATGATTATCGTTATGAGAAAACCGTCGTTGGTGGGTTGTCTGCGCTGGATTATAATCCGGATACGGGGCGGTTCCTTGCCATTTGCGATGACAGGTCGAAGAAAAATCCGGCGCGGTTTTATGAATTACAGCTCGACTATGACGCCGATGGTTTTCACAAATGGGCCATCACCAATGTCCAGTTTTTGAAACAGCCCGACGGTACCAATTTTCCCAAACCAGTTTTTTTTGGCAAAAGCACCGTCGACCCCGAGGCGCTGAAACTTTCGCCGAACCGCAACAGTTATTTCTGGACCAGTGAGGGCCATGCCAAGCATGGTGTTAAGCCGTTCATACGTGAAATGGATTTATACGGCCGCTATCTCAGGGATTTTACCCTGCCGGAAAAATATCACCTGATCAAAGACAAAACCGGCCCCCGCGATAATCAGGCCTTTGAAGCCTTAACCATCAATCATGATCACACCACCATAACCGTTGCAACGGAAGGCCCGCTTATTCAAGACGGTGAGGCAGCAACTGCACAGAAGGGCGCCCCAGTACGTTTCTTACATTTAGATATTAAATCCGGTCAGCCACTCCATGAATATGTCTATGTCGTTGAGCCTGTGCATGAAGAAACCCTGCCTTTTGGTATGACATCCATCAGCGGCGTGGTCGATATTCTATCCCTCGGCACCCATGAATATCTTGTTGTTGAGCGCTCTTTCTCTGCGGGAAGTGGCCTGTCCGTAAAACTATATCTGACGGATTTTACAGATGCCACCGATGTCTTGGCCGAGGACAGCCTGCAGAACATATCCTATCAGCCCGCCAAAAAACACTTGCTGCTGGACCTAGGCACGCTCGGGATAGATATTGATAATATAGAGGGTATGAGCTTTGGCAAAAGATTAGCCGATGGCCGCCGCAGCCTTCTGCTGATCTCCGACGATAATTTCCGCTCGGCCCAGACCACACAGATTCTGCTTTTTGCTGTAAACGATAGGTCTGCTAAAATTCCACATTAACTGCATCGGATATGAAATGCATCAGGGGTGTTGCGACCTCGAAAGTGCTGATGACCTCATCCACAAAAGATGACGTCATGACAACATCTGTATCACCAAGATTTTTCATGGCAAAAAAACTTTTACGTTTTAAGTCGTCCATATGGGGGCTATCGGCGTCAAATCCTCTGGGGGGACGTTTCAAACCATCGCCCCGGATACCGCCAAACTGATCACAAATGCCTTTATCGCTGATCACTGCTTGCCATTTATTGGGCTTATCCACAATGCGTTGTCGTATTTTACCCAGCGCATCACTAGGCGGCGTCCATATGCCGCCCCCGTAAATAATATTGCCCTCTTCCAAATGCACATAGAAACCGGGCGCATGAGCGTCCTTGCCCATATGATGTCGGAACTGGGCGGCGGCATGCTCCTTATAGGGGCGTTTGTCCTTGGAAAAGCGCACATCCCGGTATATGCGGAACATGGACCCCTTATTGGGACGCGGGTCCGCATTATAATGACGGGAAATATCCCTGAGCGCCGGGGCAACGGCAGAAATAAAAGCACTGACCGGGGCAACAACCGTATCCTTATAGCGTTCTTTATTCTCTGCGAACCATTCCCGATTGTTATTCTGTTTCAAATCCCGGAAGAACTGCCAGAAATCCGCTTTAAAGCCCTCAAATTGATCAGTCATTATTTCATATCCTCAGTCATGCCTTCCTGAAATTCCGCACAGCCACAATGGCGATAAAAGGTCGACGCCAAAGAACATAAGATCGCCACCGGCAGAGCCAGAACAGGCGACGCCAATAACACAAAAATATAGATCATTTCCGGGTCCGGTGCCGTCCCCGCCAAAAGATCAATCTGATAATAATAGTTTGCCGCCCATAGTGTCGCCACTACCACCCCAATCAGGGGCATGCAGCCAAGGAGCGTGGCCACCAGCATGCGAAATGTGTTTTTCCGGGTCATCTTCCATGACGTTGTGAAACGCAAGGATTTGCCTATAGTCAGGGAGGAGAAGGCCATGCTGAACCGTAACGCAATGATCAACAGGAAAGTCAGCACTATAAAAATGCCAAAGATATACAGCGCATATTCCATCTGACCCATTTCCGTAATGGTGCCGGCCATATCCTCTGATTCGCTGATCACCCGTAAGTATAATACCCCCCATGTAATGCCCATGGACGCCACTAGCCCCATACCGAATAAAACCAACGAATGGCTAATCACATAAAAACTGCGGGTGATCAGGGGCCAGATTTTTTTACGGATAAGATGTTCCGGCCCCAAAAGATAAAGCCGATGCCACAAGATCGTCACCGGGATAGACCATATGAATGTGGTCATGATCAAAATGCCAAAGGACAGATTAAATCCCTCCGGCATTTGTTCCGTGACGGAGGAGACGGAAAATACCGGATCAAGCGCCCCGAAGAAACCCGCCAGACAAAAGGGCAAGGCCGCCGCAAGGGAAATCATGATATGCTGTAGTTTATAATGCCACAAGCAGCCATAGGCCTGACGTAGGGAAGAAACAATACAGAGTTCCGTGCATTCAATCGTCATCGGCGGCTTGTTCCCTTCATTTTACCTTGGGGCCAAAATATTGGACCAATTTGCTATATAAAGGTCGTTTAAATTCAACGATGGATTCGACAAGGTCCGCCATCGCCAGCCATTTCCACTCGGAAAATTCCGGGTGGTGGGTTTCCAGATCAATATCACTATCCTGACCAAGATACCGCATCAGAAACCACTTCATGCGCTGTCCCCGGTATTTTCCCTTCCAGACTTTACCAATCAGATGATCGGGGAGATCATAATCCAGCCAACCGTCATATTCATGTAGAATCTCGGCATTACGGGTGCCAATTTCTTCTTCCATTTCACGAAAAGCGGTTTCCGAAGGCACTTCACCCTCATCGATTCCTCCTTGGGGCATTTGCCAGGCTTCGACCATAGTATCGATGCGCTTGGCGACAAAAACTTCCCCCTTATCATTCAAAAGCATGATGCCAACACAGGGGCGAAAGGGAAGGCTATCTTTATTGTTCATCATATATTTTCTATACCGGGTAATTGAAAGCCTTACTATAAACCTGTTTGCGCGCCCGATCAAAAAAACTTTACTTGACAAAAGAACATAGCGCGAACATCATCCATCCTGCCTTACAAAAATAACATAGAGATGAGAAAATGATTGAACTCTTTAAATTCGGATCCGTCGGGCCGGTCTGTGACCCAAGCCCATTCTGTGCCAAGGTTGAAGCCTATTTAAAAATGGCAAATCTGCCTTATGAAACCCACAGCGGCACAGAGCATATGCAAAATGCCCCAAAGGGAAAGCTGCCCTATATCAAGGAAGACGACAAATTAATCGCCGACAGTTCCTTCATTTTTAAATACCTTAAAGAAAAGCATGGTGATATTTTGGACGGGCATCTCAGCGATGAGCAAAAAGCCACCACCCATGCCTATATGAAAATGATTGATGAGAATCTCTATTGGACGATCGTTCATTCCCGCTGGCAGCTTGATCATAACTGGATAATTCTGAAAGACTGGTTTTTTAGCACCCTGCCGTTTCCACTCAAACTATTTGTCCCCGGAATGGTGAGGAAATCTGCTCTGAAAGGCCTGAAATCCCATGGTATGGGGCGTCATTCCGATGCGGAAATCGCCGAAATCGGGGATTGGGATTTACGGGCATTATCCGACCTTTTGGCAGATAAAGAATATTTCTTCGGAGATCACCCCTCATCGTTGGATGCCACGGCTTACGGTATTCTGGCCCAGATGTATCTGTTAAAAGATTTCACCGCGCCCATCTATGACAAGGCCCGGAAATATAAAAATCTGATGGATTACACCAACCGGATTCATGATAAATATTTCGCCGCCTAAAGCCTGTCTATGCTGATTGAAAAAAAACTGTCCGTACTAATTTAAAAATATCACCGGATTGGTTGCCGGTTCGCAATGGCGGTTACTGGCACCAATTGGAAGCCCCGTGCCTCTAATCCTGCGGCCCATTTCTCAATTTCCCCAATGGTCAATGGAAAAGCACGGGCCACGCCGAGCGCCGTACCATAGGTGCGGGCTGTATTCTCCAATGCCGTCAGATTACGGACAATTTCCGCCTTACTGATGATATTATCAAGATAGAGATTATTAATCGCGCGCGGCATAGAAACCCGCCGGGCCACGGCACCGGCCACACTGAATCTTGTGGACCGGGCATCCAAAAACATTAACCCCCGACCATGTAATTCTTCAAGAATGGGCAGAACATCCGCTTCTGAGGTGGTAAATTTTGATCCCATATCATTGATTACCCCCACATAGCCGGTCACCTGTGACAATAACCAGTCCAGCTTCCGAAGGTTATCGCGCGTAGAAGCTCCGGCCAGTAAGGTATGTGGGCCTGGATCATTTTCCGGATAACTGACCGGTTCGGTCGGGATCATCAAAAATCCCTCATGCCCCGCCTGCCGCGACATATCCATCCATTTCTGCAAACTACGGCCATAAGGCGAGAAACCCAAATCAACCTGGCCCGGTAATTTGTCAATTGCCAACGCCGTCACCTTGCTGTTCAGGCCAATGCCCGTCACAATAATGGCAATTTTCGGCCTTTCCTCCATGCTGGCCTCCATGCTGGCGCCATCACCTTCTGCCCCTGATGGTCGGGCATATTCTTTCCAGGCTACCATGGAATCCGGTCCCAACACGGGCAAAGGTCCGTTTTCCCCATTAGGACTAAACCTTCAATAGGGGCCTTGACCAGACTGATACCATCAGAGGGAGCATGAGATGACTCGGCAGAAATTGGAACAGACACTATGGCAATACCACCTTCATGAGCGTTCGTGTCATGGGTATTCGTTTCGTTGCTGTCGGCTTCATGGGTCGCAGATTCCCCATGACCCCCGTTATCCGCACTCTGAGAGATGTTCTCCGGCATATTATGGCCATCATCTGCCTCATGCACCTCTTCCACATCATGGGACGGTGTCACATCAGAAGAGAGAGACAGCCATATAAAGCCCGTCCCCAATATGACAACCACAAATACCCAGGCCGCAATCAAAGGCCGAACCGTTTTACGGCGCATCATGCTTGTTAATTCCGGCGCATCTACCATTTCCTGTCAGAACCCTTTTCCGTCACTCAACATTTCTTGCAATGGCCATGCCGTGCAACAAATTAATGGCATAATTCAATTGATAATCATCCTGTGCCGTCGTCAGAACAGGCGCATCATCGGATTTTTTATCTTCTTTAGCATCCTTACCGTCCACTGCCTCTTCTGATTTGGCATCAGACTTAGTATCGGACTTAGTATCAGACTGGGCATCAGATGATTTGTCTGAATTTCCGGCCTTGTCCTTTTTTGATGATGTCTTGTCATCGGTTTTACCATTGGGATTGGCCAAACTGCCCCGCAAATCATGTTCGGAACGGCGACGACTGTTGATCGTCTCGGATTTATCAAATCTGATCTGCTCCACCAAAACATCCGGCGTGATGCCTTCGCCCTGAATGGAATTGCCCGAAGGCGTGAAATAATAGGCCGTGGTCAAACGCATGGCCCCATTGGCACCGAGCGGAATAACCGTCTGAACCGATCCCTTACCAAAAGACTGGGTGCCGACCACAACGGCCCGACGATGATCTTGTAACGCTCCCGCAACGATTTCTGATGCCGAAGCAGACCCCCCATTGATCAGAACAATCAAGGGCTTGCCATTAATGCTATCCCCTTTGCGTGCCGGGAACCGTTGAACATGTTCGTCACCGCGTGTGCGGGTTGATACAACCTCGCCCCGCTCCAGAAAAACACTGGACACCGCGATAGATTGGTTCAAAAGTCCGCCGGGATTATTACGCAGGTCAAGCACGATACCCTGTAGATTATCGCCCAGTTCCGCCTTGATCTTATCCAAGGCCTCCACCAGACCGCTTTCGGTTTTTTCTGTGAAAGAAGAAATCCGCACATAGCCAACCTCGCCCTCCAGACGATAACGTACGGACTTTAATTTAATCGTCGCCCGGGTCAGGGTTATTTCCAGAGGCTGTTTTTCCCCTTTGCGCACGATCGTCATCACGATATCTGTGCCAATCTCACCTTTCATCTTGGACACGGCCTCGGTCAGGGTCAGGCCCATCACCGCTTCCCCGTCAAGTTTGGTGATATAGTCACCGGCCCGGATGCCTGCGCGGGACGCTGGCGTATCGTCAATGGGGGACACAACCCGGACAACGCCCTTATCCAAGGTGACTTCCATGCCAAGGCCACCGTATTCGCCCTTGGTCTGAACCTGCATATCATCAAAACCTTTTGCGGTCAGATAACTGGAATGTGGATCAAGAGAGCTTAACATGCCGTTTATGGCCGCTTCGATCAATTCTTCGTCCGTCACATCGCGCACATATTGAGAGCGGATTTTCTCAAAAACATCACCAAACAGATTAAGCTGTTTGTAGGTATCCGAACTTTTGCTCTGTGATGGCGTCGCCCCGAAGAACGTGACACTGACAAGGACAAGGGATACCATTATGGTTATTATATATTTTCTCATTTATCAAAGTACCTTTCTATCCCGCGCCACGATCCACGGCAACGGATTGATGGGTTTTCCCATCCGTCTTAATTCTACATATAGGTTCTGTCCGACAACAGCCCCGCCAATTTTTGTCGTTTGCGTATCTGTCGCCATTTGCCCGATCGGTTCACCCTTGAGTACCCATTGACCCACTTCCGCATCCAGACGGGTCATTCCCGCTAAAAGAGTATGATACTCTGGTCCATGGGATATAATCAACAACTGACCATAGGACCTGAACTTTCCGGCAAATACAATGCGGCCTTCATGAGGAGAAATCACCGTAGCCCTAGGCAGAGTATGGATGGTAATCCCTTTTGAGGCCTGACCTTCTGGAGTTTTAGAGCCAAAAGTCCGCCCAATAGATCCCCGCACGGGCAGAGGCAAATGACCCTTGGCCTTGCTAAAAGACAGGCCCCCGACCGGGAACGAATCAAATTTCCGACGGGCCGATTTCGACTTTGCCGCCTGTTTGAACTTACCCTGCTTGATATTATTCTGGCTGCCTTTAGGTTTTTCGGCTTCCCTTTTGGCCGCGGCCAGCGCCGCTTGCTCTATCTTTCCCGCTCTGACTTTGGCCTCTTGCTCAATACGGGCAATCAAATCCTGTAGATTTTGGGCCTTGGCGGCAAATTGTTTTAATTTCCGGCGTTCATCTGCCGTGGCCCGACGCAATTCCTTTTGCTTGACCCGCCGTTCCGCCAGCAATTGATTCATTTCAATCTGTTCCACGGTCAGTGCGGCCAAAAGACCGCTCAATTCTTCCCGCTCCAGCGTAATATTTTCCCGAACGATCTGTAGCTCTGCCATATCCTCTCGGATAATCGTCGCCCGTTTTTTCAGTTCCGGTTGTAGAATTTTCAGAAGACTTGCACTGCGTAGGCTGTTAATGGCCTGATCCGGGCGGTAAGCCACCAGCTCCGCCGGTTGCTGGCTGAGCCGTTGCATGGCGGCCAGCGTCTTGGCCATCTGACCATATCTGGCTTTCAAATTATCTTGCAGGGTTCTTTCCTGCCGGTTCAACAGGTCAAGATGGTCTTCCCGTGAATAGACATCCTGTTCCGCATCCTGAATTTTCTTGGCCGCCCGTACCAAATCCTGACGCAGACCGGTAATTTCCTGCCCCAGCCTTTTGGCCTCTTGCTCATATTTCCGGGCGCGCGCGCTGGTTTTGGTAATTTTATGCTGGATATTTTCCAGCTCCTTTCCTAGTGCTACTAGCCCACCGATAGGTGGGCGAAAAAAAGAAGCGCAGT
>JAESRB010000239.1 GCA_016764855.1 Emcibacter sp. | reverse complement strand
GTTTTCTGCTTTTGCAGAGGATGGGCCGTGGCACTTTAAGGCAGGGGAGAGTTTTGTAAAATTCTCTGTTGCCATTGAAGGCAGTCCAGTTGACGGGGAATTCACGAAATTTTCGGCTAATATATTATTCGACAAAGAAAACCTGGATCAGGCCAAAGTTGATATTACCATCGACTCGAACCATATCGAGGCCGCCTATAGTGATGTGGCGACCAACCTGAAGAAAAAAGATTGGTTTGATGTAGAAAACTTTCCGCAAGCCCGTTTTGTCAGCCAGTCTTTTAAACATCTTGGCGGCAATGATTATCTCGTTACTGGTGAATTGACGTTACGGAATGTCACCCGCGTTGAGACGTTATATTTTACGTTGATAGAATATGATGCAACAATGGCGCAGATGAATGGAAAAATGACGATTAATAGACTGGACTATGGCGTTGGACAGGGGGGGTGGCGTGACTTGTCTACGGTTGGGGGGAAGGTCTTTCTGAATGTAAGTGTTGCGGTGTATAGGTAGGTTATTTCTGGTACAGTTATTCTGGGATAAAAATGTTGGAATTCTGGGACAAGAAAACACAGGTTTGATTTTTTGTGTTTTTTTTTCTACAGTGGGTCACAGGAAAACTCAAAGGTGGGAAGTTATGAACGGGGACAGATTAATTGAGATTGTGTTGTGGGTTTTAAGCCTCGTTCTGGCCATTGTATTTTTCTACAATGGGATCAGTAAAATAATAGGCTCTCCACATCAAATTGTACAATTTGAGCAACTGGGGCTTTCTAAAGGATTGCTAATTGTTGTAGGGTTTCTGGAATGTCTGGCAGGCTTGATGCTTACTATCCCTCGGCTTGCCTTGATTGGCGGGGCTGTGCTGGGATTAATAATGGTGACTAGTGCTGGTTTGCATCTGTTCCATGATGATTATACCGCTTCGTTTCGGGCCATTGTGATTGTTGTTATGTTGGCTGGAATTTGTTATTTTCGTCATAAATATCAGGGTATCAAGAATAACTTTTCATAATTTTATCCGTTTGTGGGTCAACGCTGTTGAGGATAACGTCATAGCCCCAAAGTCTTTGGATATGGGCGAGAACCAGTTCTGCCTGTTTTTCTTCCAATGCCATGCCATTGGTCATACTGTGGTCAAGTATCATTGAGCGATTACCGTGAATGTCCACATTGGTAACTTGAATGTCCAGATCAAGATTAGCCACGGAATGTTGCGCGGCGAGCGCGCTTCGTATTGCACGATACCCTCGACTATTATGAATGGCATCAACGGTATAATGGGGCTTTGAGGTATCATCATTTAAATTAAAGAGACGAAATTCCCTCATCAGGTGAGGGCTGAGGAATTGCAGTATAAAGCTCTCGTCGCGGAAATTCTCCCAGGCTTCTTTCAGGGTCTCTATGGCGCGGTTATTGCCCGCAATATCTGGAAACCATTCCCGGTCTTCGTCGGTCGGGTTTTCGCAGATCCGTTCAATGTCTTTCATCATGGCAAATCCCAGAGCATAGGGATTGATGCCGGAATAATGGCCACTGTCGAAATCCGGTTGGGCGATAACACGGGTATGGAAATCTATAAATTCCAGCATGGCCCCCTCGGTAATTTGCCCCGTATCATATAGGCGGTTCATGATGTGATAATGCACAAAGCAGGCGCAGCCCTCATTCATGAGTTTAGTTTGCCGTTGGGGATAGGAATATTGTGCGATGGAACGGACAATGCGCAGGATTTCACGCTGCCATTTTTCCAGAACCGGACTGTGTTTTTCCAGAAAATAAAGTAAGTTGGATTCGGGCAGGCCCAGTTTTTGTGCCAATTCTTTTTCAAGAAGGTCCATCTCATGGATGTCCGTAGGTTTCCTTTCCGGCAGCGTACGCCATAATTCGCTATATTGGGAGCGCTCATATTCCTCTCGTTCCAATTCTTTTTCGCGTAGGGCTGCACTGTCCAGTTTTTGACGACGGGTGAATTTATCGACGCCCTGATCCCGTAGGGCATGGGCGGAATCCAAAATTTTCTCGACTTCTTTCTGCCCGTATCTTTCTTCACATTTGGCGATATAATTTTTGGCAAACTGGAGATAATCCAAAATAGCATGAGCATCTGTCCATTGTTTGAACAGATGATTGTTCTTGAAGAAATGATTATGACCAAAGGCCGCATGGGCCAGAACAAGGGATTGCATGGTCATGGAATTTTCTTCCATAATATAACAGATGCAGGGGCTGGAATTGATGACAATTTCATAGGCAAGGCCGCTAAAACCCCTACGGTAATTGGCTTCGTCGTGCAAAAAACTTTTGCCAAATGACCAGTGGTTATACATTAAAGGCATACCAACGGAGGAATAGGCGTCAAGCATTTGTTCAGAAGTAATTACCTCTATCTGTGTCGGATAGACATTCAGTTTCATTTCCTCTACGGCAATTTTCTCAATGGCTTGAAAGACAGAATTGACGATCTTATAGTCCCACTCGGCACCTTCGAATAACAAGGCGTTTTTTGGGTTTTTTTTTGATTTTGATGCGCTCATCTATATGGCCTCTCTTGTTTTATCTTTGGCAAAAAGATCGTGTAGGACGGGGAAGATATCCGCAGAGCTGGTGACTTTTTTGACAGCAAAATTTTGGTGGCTCTTTCTAATCTCATCATAGGTTTGCCAAAGTCGTGTGACATTATGATCGCCTGGGAACATCTCGGCCTCATGGCTGTCCCATACTTCCACATAGGCGAAATATTGACAGAGCGGCAGTAATTCCTGAGTTAATATTTGTTTGCAATGGGCATTGTCGCTATTCAGATTATCTCCGTCAGAGGCTTGTGCCGCATAGATATTCCAGTCCTCTGCAGGGTAGCGGTCCTTTATGACTTTTTGCATGATTTCCAAAGCGGTGGAAACAATTGTGCCGCCGGTTTCGCGGGAGTGGAAGAAGGTTTCTTCGTCTACTTCACTGGCCAGATGGGTATGGCGAATGAACACCACATCAACTTTGCTATATTGCCGACTAAGGAAAAGATGGAGCAGCATGAAAAACCGTTTTGCCAGCTCCTTGTGAATTTCTCCCATAGACCCGGATACATCCATCAGACAGAACATAACCGCGTGGGTGTTGGGCTTCTCCACATCAACAAAGCTGGTGTAGCGCACGTCTAGTGGGTCAATATAAGGGACAGTTTTGCGTTTCTTGCGTTTTTTCTCCAGATCTTCCAGCAGGGTGACAAGTTCTATTTGTTGTAAGCTGGACAGCTGCGGGGCTTTTCGTAATTCTGTGATCTGGTCTTCCAGTTTTTCTATGTCTTTGTCACGTGGGCGGCGCAGGCACAGACGACGGGCTAGGCTATTGCGCATGGTCAATTTCAAATTGAGATTACTGGGAGAACCTTGCCTTTTGTATCCGGCACGTTGAAACTCATGGAGGGTTTCTTCTTTGATGGATTTCTTGATAAAGTCGGGCAGGGCCATATCCTCAAAGAAGATATCCAGAAATTCATCACGGGTCAGGGTAAATTGGAAACTGTCTTCTCCTTCACCGTCTTCTGCACCTTCACGGCCGCCTTGACCCTGACCTTGCGGTGGTGGGCGTTTGATTTTGTCACCGGGTATGAATTCCTTGTTTCCCGGCAGGACGCGGTCACGATTACTGTTTTTGATATCGCCGATAAAATGCGG